>OMIR01000047.1 GCA_900299125.1 Nitrosopumilales archaeon
ATGCATGGAATTAATGATTAAACCTATGTCTTCAGAATATTCTGAATCTGACAAGTGAATATGTGCATCATAAAGCATACGTTTTGGAAATTTCCCATGTAATTAAGTGTGCAGAAATCCATTAGTGTGTGGAATTTTTTAGCTCATTATCATTATGAAATAAAGTATACAATCAAAGACATGAAATCGTCCGAGTTAGGTATGTCAGCCATGTACAGGATTCTTAAGAAGGCTGGAGCGGATCGCGTGAGTGACGAGTCAGCAGATGAATTAAGGAGAGTCCTCGAAGAGATTGCAAGCACGATAGCAAAAAGTGCTGTTGATATGTCCAATCATGCAGGACGCAAAACAATTCGTGGTGAGGACGTTAAGCTAGCTTCAAAAACATTCATCAAGTAAAGAGTTTAATTCTGATAAATTAGGATTTTTTCTGTCGGTGAGGTGGCAGAGCGGTTATGCGTTCGCCTGCAAAGCGAATTTATAGGGGTTCGAATCCCTTCCTCACCTTTTTAGTTTACCTGAACTATTCCTTCCATCCAAGGATGTAGTCTACAGTAATAACGGAATTCTCCCGTGTTGTAAAAAGTAAATGAGAAATTATCTTCAGGAGATATTTGTGGACTTTCAATTACTCCATTAGGTGTATCGTAGTATCCGGTGGTGACGGTGTGAAACCCTCGGTCATGATTGATCCAAGTAATTGTCTGACCAGATGTGATTGATATTTTGGTAGGTAGATAACAATTACTTTGTTCACATCCAGGTCTAGAAGAAGACATTACGATCGAAACAATATTTTCTGAGATGGTTTTATCCGATGTTTTTTCGTGCTCATTAAAATCATTCTTAGGTTGTTCAAGAATAAAAATAAGAATTGGAACGACTGAGATTATTGAGACGCCTGCTAGAATAAGATATTTTTTCATGTGTTTAATGGAAAAATTGGTTATTTTTGCCTACCCATGAATATTTCATGAGGTCATTATAGAATAACCTAGTATTCTAAAGCATTCAATACTTCAACATTTTATGGCAGAAAGAAATAATGGACTATTAGAATACATACCAGGCTCGCAGTCGTTACTTGTTCAAAAAAAGACTGAGCTACCATTAGAGGGTTTTTCTGAAAACATCAAAGATAGTATAAGTGAATATGCTGAAAGCGGTAAAAGCGAAGTTGAAAAAGGATATAATTTTCTCCATTGGGTGTTAACGCGCGTATATGAGGCAACAGAGGATGATGCGTCAGATGCGATAATTGATGGGGCAAATGATCTAGGAATAGACGCCTATTTGCCCGTTGATTTTTCAGACAATAAAATAAGATTATTTCAATCAAAATACAATACTGCCCACTCTGAAGAAGCGATTGGCAAATTCAGGGAAGACGTAAGAAGATTACTAAACAAAGATATTTCAAAGATGAGGCCTGAACTCGCCAACTTAGTTACTAAGATTCAGGAAAAGAATCTGAAAATTGAATGTTGTTATGTTACAAACCAACAAGTGAATTATGAAAGTGATGAATCGTTTGAAATTTTAGATTTGGATAAAATTGTTAAATCACTTTGGGATAGAATTAAAAAACCTGCAGCTGGAAAAAAGTCAAAAATCATACTTGAAGAGAGAATTCGCTATAAGAACACCATAGTTGGAATTCTAAAACTAAGGGAACTTACAGAATTTGTCATCAGAAACAGAGACTTTGTCTTTGAGTCTAATATCAGACAGTGGATGCAATTCAAAACTAATGTAAATAAGGGTATTCGAGATACGCTTCAAAATTCTCCGGACAAATTCTTTTACTATAACAATGGAATTACAATTGTAGTAAGCAATTTTGAAGAGATTGAAGATAACGCCTTGATGTTACATGCTCCACAAATAGTAAACGGTGCCCAAACATCAAATTCTATTTTGGATCACGCCAAGAGAACCAATAATCTAGACGGTAGTATTACTGTCACCATAATAAAAGCAGATGATGAGTTAGATCAAAATAACATCACAAAGTACAGAAACTCACAAAACTCTGTCCGAGGAAAGGATTTAGTATCATTAATGGATTTTCATAAATCTGTAAAATCTCAGCTTGAAAATCACGGATATTTTTATGAAATACAAGCTGGATCATTTGACTCAAAGACAAAGTCTCAACAAAGTGAATTCAAAGGAGACAGCACTTACAACCGATATCTTCCAGATATTCACAAAAAAGTTATCGTAGCAAAAGACGCAATACAGGCATTAGTCGCAGGTATCGAACAAAGACCTACTGAATCATATAGTTCCCCGGCACAATTCTTACCTCGAGGAAGTAAATACGATGACGTCTTTAATGAAAATCTAAAGGATGATTATAGACTTCTACTTTATCCATATCTTGTAAAAGAATTTGCAAAAAAATCTCTTGGTTATGGAAAACGAGGTGGACATAAAACTAAGAGATATGCAACCTTATTCTTCGTTGCAGTATATTTTAGGATAATACACAAGAGTATTTTGAGTACAAAGGGAGATTTTAAAGAAGATATTGCAAAATTAGAACCAATTTTCAAGGGAGTAAAACTCAACGAGCGTATTCTCAAACTTACTGATGGAGTAGTAACTAGATTCCTAGAAGATACCGTTGTAGAGGATGAAATCGAATTAGCCAATACAAAACATAATTTCTTTTCTCATCGAGTATGGAATGAGGCAATGCTACGAGTTGTAGATAAGAAGATTCGTCAAGAAGAAGAAGAGATAGAAAGTATAAAAAAATTAGTCAATAGTTTATTGTAGCACGATAGATGCCAGCCATGGTAAAAATTGCAGGAGATTTACAATGGCCAGACATTCTATCGTGATTTTTCTGAGATATACCATTATTTAACAAATTTTAGATCATTAGCAAAAATGTTCATGATTTTTATATAGACATAAAAATTCCCAGATTGCTTGGCAGACTTAGAAAAATGCTCAATATGTAAAAGTTCAATGGCACACAAGTACGTAGGAATGCCTCAATGGAATATCAAAGGATTTTTGTGCGGAAAATGCTATTCTCAAAAAATCAATGAGCATTATCCTGGAGAGCATGTTCGCGTCAGTATGGATAAAAAATAGTCAGATAGAGTTTTTGAATTTATTAACATAAAAACAGTTCCATGAAACTGAGTCATTTTTTATATCCTGTTCTTCAAGGAATTTAATATCAGTGATTGTTTTCTTTTTTTTAAATATACGCAACTCAAATGTTTGAAATTTTTCACATTTGCAGCCATCTATTTGGCAGTTATCATCATGATCCTCTTTTTCATGAGTGCATTGACAGACAGCGTTATCCTTGACTTCATTTTCTTGCTTCTCAGAATAAGTTGCGAATCTAAAGTAGGCTTCACCTAGATGTCCTTTTTTGAATCGAGTGTAATTTTCTGATTTTGGAAGTATCTTAAAAAATGCCATATTGTGATCGGGTCTTTTCGTTTCTGAGGCTATAACAAACCAGTATTTGTCATCAGACTCCACGAATCTCAACTTTATGTCATGATCAGTCCACCAGTGAACGTATTCACTCCAGATATCAGTAGCCTTTTTTCTATCATAAAACAGTGGGATTACATTCATTCTAAGATCGAAATACCGGTAGGCAACTCCAAGAAAATCTTCATTCCAATTAATTTTACTGGGCATTTTCTTAGTAATCTGGCTTTAAGTTATTAAATAATCGTGAAAAAGGATAATACCCTTATATCGTGGATTTACACTCCGTGAATAATGGCCACATATAGAACAAGTATGCAAATCGTAGCCGATCTGCTAACAGCAACTGAGCAATATGGACAGGAAGGAATCAAGATCACATCACTACTAACACAAGCAAATCTATCACATTCTAGATTGGCCAAGTTCATCGATAACTTGACTGGAGCAGGACTAATCAACAAAATAATGTTTGATGGAAAGAATACGTACATCATTACATCAAAGGGAAAACAGTACTTGGAGTCTTACAAAAGGTTCCATGATTTAGCGCAGGGATTCGGTTTAGATCTATAGTTTCTTTTTTGAACTTTTTCTAGTTTTTCTCTCTTTATAGGTTGAATATCCTACAATAACAAACGCACCTACTAATTGAGCATAAAAAAATTCCAAGCTGGGGGGCTCCTTAAAGATTGAGAAGCCCATACCCATAGTAAGAATAATTAGCATGACCAGAAGATACTTGTCCATGATTTTACATTACAAACAAACAATATATCTTTTAGAACACATCAAAAAATATGAGCAAGGTTCTAGAGATCATCGGATTCGGATTAATCGGTGGAACGATCTATTCTTTTCTAGGTATGAATGATGAACCATTACGATGGCCGGTATTTTGGGGATGTGCTGGTGGTGCACTTGCAATCATTATGTATAATCGTGCAAAAAGAAAACGAAGATCAGTTTAGCTGATCACTAGATCATGATTTACTTGTAACAAACCGACAGATCTATAAAGGAGCAAATATTGATATTTTTCGGGAGAATGACGGAGCAGAATAATAAATGGTGGGAAGGTCTTGCAAAAGAACTTCAAACTGATATCGAAACTTTTGATGAATAATTTTTGATCGTATAAAGCCCCGAGTGGGATTTGAACCCACGACCTAAAGTTTACGAAACTTTCGCTCTACCAGGCTGAGCTATCGAGGCATGGTGGGCAGTGTTATCAGAGTTTATAAAAAGCATTTCAGGTTTCTGACCAATGAAAAAATCCATATCCGGAATTCGTGGAATTTTTGGCGATGATCTAATACTACCGGATGTATTAAGATTCTGTAGAAATTTTGCAATGACAATACCAGTAAAAAAGTGCGTAATAGGAAACGACACTAGACCATCAAATCATTTGATGGTTGGAGCGGCAATAGCTGGATTATTAGAGTCAGGAATTAATGTATACAATCTAGGAACAGCACCCACACCAGTAGTATTCAGGGAATCAAGAAAATACGGTGCAGGACTAGTAATTACATCGTCACATAATCCATTAAATTGGAATGGTATCAAATTCATCATAAACGGTAGAGGCCCAAATGAGAGAGAGTTTTCACACATATTAAGAGAAAAAATACAAAAGAGAATAAAATTTGGTAAAGAGTACAAAATCACATCAAATTATGTTAGAGATGCTGTAAGAATCATAGGAAAGATTAATCATTCGCCTAAAATCATTTTAGACATTGGTGGTGGTGCCGCTTCATCCACAGCGCCAGAGTTACTAAAAAAACTAGGATGTCAGATACATGTTATAAATGAGAAATCATTCAAACGTGGACCAGACCCTACAACTGATAATTTGATTCAGTTAGTTTCAGCAAGTAGAAAATACGACATTGGTTTTGCATTTGATCTAGACGGGGATAGACTCGTAGTTGTGAGAAATGGTAAAAAACTATCTCCAGATACAACACTAGCACTTGGTGTGAGTAAGGCATTAGAATTAGGGTATAAAAAATTCTGTTTAAGTATTGATACTAGTATTTCAGTTGAGAAATACATCAAAGAGCACGGAGGCCAAGTGATTCGTTCAAAGGTTGGAGAAGCTAACGTGATAGAGACCATGATAAAGCAAAATTGTCAGGCAGGAGGAGAAGGTAGTAGCGGAGGATTCATTCTACCAAAATTCAATATGTGTAGAGACGGAATTTTAACTTCAGGTTTGATTGCTTCAATGACTGGAAAAAAAATAATTGATGAAGTAATTGAATTGGTTTCAAAATATTACCAACTAAGAACAAAAATTAATGTCGAATCCGTTCTACACGATAAAATACTATTAAGTCTCAAAAAGAAACTTGAACAAAAATATGGTAAAATAATCGACATGGACGGAATAAAAATTATTGTAGATGAAGATACTTGGGCACTAGTTAGAAAATCCAATACCGAAGATATTTTGAGAATTTCTATAGAGTCAAATAGCCTACAAAAAGCACAACAAATTCAAAAAGAGATCACCATATTGACTAAACAAAGCTATGAACAAGCTAAATGAAAAGGAAATAATTTCAATATTTCAAAAAAATTTTGACAATAAAATTTCAGAGGATGTTGAGACTTTTCGAATTGGAAAAAAATTTGGCGTAATAAAGATAGACACACTTGTCCAAGGCACTGATATTCCTCCTATGATGAGTCCTGAACAAATTGCAAATAAGAGCCTAGTTGGACCACTAAGTGATTTTGCAGCAAAGGGAGTGATTCCAAAACATGGAATAATTTCTATATCAATACCTAACAATTATTCAAAATCCAATCTACTCAGATTAGCGAATGGGTTTAAGAAAACATCAAAAAAATTTGGTGTGAAAATCCTGGGTGGAGATACCAATGAGGCAAAGGAAATCACCATATCAATCATGTTATTTGGAATAAGTAAAAAAATTACACCTAGGAGAGGTGCAAAGATAGACGACATCATAATCACAACTGGGAGATTTGGTATGACTGGTGCTGGTCTTGGTATATTATTGAAAAAAAATAAAGCACAAAAAAGTTTCAGAAAAGTAGCAATTAATTCTGTTTTATTACCAAACCCTCAGCTTCGATTCGGGATTTTAGCATCAAAATATTGCAATTCCTCTATGGATTCAAGTGATGGGTTATCAACTACCTTAACAGAGATGTCACGATCTAGTAAAAAGAAATTCATAATTACAAAAATTCCAATTGCAGACGGCTTGGAAGAATTTGCTAGAATTAATCGTAAGAACATATTAGATTTAGTCTTTAACAGTGGTGAAGAATACGAAATTGTTGCAACAGTATCACAAAAAAATATTTCAAAAATCAAAAAAATTGCTCAAACCTGTAAAGTTCAGATTTTAGAAATAGGTTACGTTAAAAACGGTTCTGGGGTTCTTTTGAAAAATGATGACAAGAATATAAAAATCAGAGACATGGGCTGGAAACATTTTAGAGATTGAGTTGATTTATGAGCAGGTTATCAAACAAGGTTTTTTAAATCCTCCAAACTGTGGGTATCCATTGTCTGAAGAACAAGTCGAAAAATGGGGTATTGCTCACATCTACAGTAGTTATAACAATACCATAGTACACATGACAGATCTTACTGGTGCAGAAACCGTTGCAATTAGCGCTGGCGGTGTCCACGTAACTGCCGACAGATACGAATCTTCTCCATTTGCTGCTATGAAGTCATCAAATGCAGTAGTTGAAGCTGCCAAAGCCAAAGGCTTTACTGGATTTCACATTAGAGTAAGAGCTGTGGGTGGAGTCGGTTCAAGAGTTCCGGGCCCTGGAGCGCAAGCAGCTATTAGAGCGCTGGCTAGAGGCGGATTCAAAATTGGCAGAATTGATGATGTAACACCAATTCCTCATGATACCACAAGAAAGAAGGGTGGTAAAAGAGGAAGAAGAGTCTAGAAATCAACTATCTTTACTTTAGTTTTACAACCTTTAGATGCAAAATAATCCGCGATAAAAAAAGTAAATTTTTCCTCAGGTTTGCCTTTGTATCTCTTAATCATATCATCGAATTTTTTGCTTATAGCATCCTGAAGATTTGGTTTTATCCATAATCTAAAAAATGTCCAACCAAATCTTGATGTTGGTTCTCCAAACACAAAGTCATTTGATAGACCGAATTGTGAGGCCATTTCTGCTAGAGCATTATTAATCAGACGCTTGTCTTCCAAAAAATCAGTAGAACTAACTTCAAAGACTTTCATTTTCATCAGTTTTACTTAGCTTATCAGATAGTGAGACAAATTTACCATCTTGCTCTATGTTAATCTTAGTTTGCATTCTCACATGAATTCCAACTGATCTAAACAGTGCCAAGAGTTGTCCACCATCAATTGTTTCATTGATTTCACCAGTTTGGAATAATTGTCCCAATCTATCAATAATCATTTTTGATTCATTTGGAAATTGTGATTCAGCATTTTGGAGCACTTCCGAACCTCGATATCCAAGATGTGAGAGTACAATTTCTCTATATGATAGAGTAGCAGATGACTGGGTTTTTTCTTGTTTTTGCGATTGAGAGACAATATTTTTTTTCATCTCTGCGAGACGTTTTGCCTTTAATGCTTCTAATTCTTTATCTTCGCTCAACCCTTAATCACACCAATTGGTACTAGTTTGGCCACTTTGGTTGCAATTCCTAATTCATGTGAAACATTAACCACAGCATCCACGTCTTTATACGCCTCTGGTGTCTCTTCAACGACGCCATCCCTAGTCAATGATTTTATGAAAATTCCTTTATCACTTAGTGATTTTTTTACCTGCTCTTCTGTAAAATCACGCCTGGCCTTCGAACGAGACATCATTCTTCCTGCACCATGAGCAGTAGAACCAAAGCTTAGATTCATCGAATTAGGTTTGCCAAGAAGAATCCAGCTTCCAGTTCCCATAGAGCCAGGAATCAAAACCGGTTGTCCTAAATCGCGATACTTTAGTGGAATTTCTTCTCGATTTGCAGGAAATGCTCTTGTTGCCCCTTTTCGGTGTACAACAACAGATTTTTCTTTACCGTCAATTTTGTGTTTTTCTACTTTGGCAATATTGTGTGCAACGTCATATACTAATTTCATATCTAGATCGGATTCGGTGCTTTTGAAAACTCTCTCAAATGATTTCCTAGTCCAGTGAGTTAGCATCTGTCTGTTGCTCCATGCAAAGTTCAATGCCGCAAACATTGCCTTTCGATATGATTCACCTTCCTCGGATGTATTTGGTACACATGCAAGTTCTCTGTCTGGCAGACTGATGTCATACTTTCTTAATGCCTGTTCTGATACTCGTAAATAGTCAGAGCAGATCTGGTGACCAAATCCCCTAGAACCGCAATGGATCAAGACAGTAATGTTTCCTTCTTGAATTCCCATTCTTTTTGCTGCCTCTTGATCATATACCTTTTCTATTTTTTGAACTTCTAAAAAGTGATTTCCTGATCCAAGGCTACCCAATTGTGGCGCACCTCGCTTTCGTGCAGTGTTGGAGACCTTGTTTGGGTCTGCGTTTTTAATTTGACCGTTTTCTTCGCAAACATCTGCATCATCTTTGGTACCATAGCCATGTTCGATTGCCCAATTTACACCTCGAACCAATACTTCGTCTAGTTGAGAATAATTCAGTTTGACTGCACCCTCAGAACCAACTCCAGAGGGGATTGAGTTGAAAAGATCTGTTACCAACTCTTTTAGTTTTGGTCGTACGTCTTTTTCAGATAAATTCATTCGTAATAATCTAACTCCACAGTTTATGTCATATCCCACTCCTCCAGGGCTGATCATGCCTTCTTCTGCATCCATGGCCGCAACACCACCAACTGGGAATCCATAACCCTCATGTCCGTCCGGTAACACAACTGCGCTACTTTGAATTCCAGGTAATGTAGCTACATTCATGGCCTGAGACAGAGTTCTATCAGTCATCATTTTTCCAATTAAACCTTCATCAGCATAAATCGTAACTGGGACTTTCATGCCTTTGCTGGAATCAGCATCTATTTGGTATACATTATCTCGAATTTTTTTTGGTGTTATACCTGACATTATCGATTAAGCTACTCAGATTCAATTTAAATCATAAGTAGATTTATTTTTGATACAATTTCAAAGTCAATTATTGCCAATATTACCAATTGATGGAGGTAGATACGGTACAAAAGAAATGCTTGCAGTATTTGATGATCAGAAAAAAATAGACTATCAATTACAAATCGAAGGGGCTGCCGCCATCTCACAGGGGGAGATTAGTATTATTCCAAAAAAATCGGCTCAAAACATTTTTGCAGCATCAAAATCTGGTAAGATCTCTTCTGCACGAGTAAAACAGCTAGAGGCAAAATCCGATCATGATACTGCTGCTCTAGTAGAAGCACTTAGTGAGAAATGTCAGGTTAGTGCAAGGCCGTGGATTCACTATGGCTTGACAAGCAATGATCTAGTTGACACCAGCACGTCAATGCAGATGAGAGATGCATTATCCATCATAGAGCCCAAAGTAGCAAAACTGGCGTTACTTTTGGCAAAAAAGGCAATGGAATACAGAGAGGTTCCTGCAGTTGGAAGAACCCACGGACAACATGCTAGTATCATTTCTTTTGGATTGAAATTTGCGAATTGGGCCTCTGAAATGGAAAAACATGTCGAGCGAATAGAAGAAATCAAAAAAAGAATTCTCATTTGTAAAACTCTCGGAGTAGTTGGCACAGGTTCGCTTATGGGGGTAAAAGCAATCGAAGTACAAAAACGAGTAGCAAAACGCCTAGGTTTATTCCCTGCAGAAGTGACAACGCAGATCATCCCAAGAGAGAGATATGCTGAATACGTGTTTCAGCTTGCCCTTATTGGAAGCACATTAGAGAAAATTTCAATCGAAATTAGAAACCTGCAGAGAACTGAAATTGGTGAAGTGGCAGAGCACTTTAAGGAAGGTCAAATGGGGAGTAGTGCAGTTCCAGTAAAAAGAAACCCAATCAAAAGTGAGAGAATTTCTTCACTATCAAAGTTGTTACGTAGTCAGATGAGCGCATCATTTGAGAATATTCCGTTGTGGCATGAGCGAGACTTGTCAAATTCAGCAAATGAGAGATTTACCATACCAATGTGTTCCATTTTGCTTGATGAGATGCTAGAGACAATGCTTCGAGTAATAGACAGGCTTCGAGTAAACGTTGAGAATATCGAGAAAAATCTTCATGTTACCAATGGACAGATTTTTGCAGAATTTGTACTAGAAGCACTAATCAAAAAAGGAGTTCCCAGATTTATTGCTTACAGAGATGTTCAACGAGTTGCTTTTGAGGCGCACGATAAAGGAATAGAATATTCAGATGCAATCAAAGGCGATAGTTCTATATCATCAAAGCTAAATGATAGTGAAATTGATGAGATATTTACTCCACATAGTCACTTGGGTGCGGCACCTCTGATAATAACAAATGTAAACAAAAAAGTAAATCTAGTCTGCAAAAAATTCATCTAGACTTTAGCAGTGTTTTGTGAATCATAGTTCCATACTGTAAAGCTTTTTTTCGTGCGTTTGCAGATAATTCTGGTACGCCCACTCGTATAGCCAAATTACGTATAATGTGTTTTCTTTGCAAGTCATTCTCATCTATAATTTTTTCAGATATCGGGATTGTTTTTGCAAATTTTATAAAATCTTCAGAGAGTAGCGGTTGAACAAGTTTGACACCAAATTCTGAACAAACTTGATTGATAGCCTTCATCATTTTGAGTTCGTTGTCAAGCTTGTCATCCATTAGAGATATGACTGTGGCAATTCCTTGTTTTATTGCTTCTCTGTATCCATTATAGCCACAAAATAGCTCATCAATCCCATTTGCTGTTACAATTAATTTCAATCCAAGGCTTTGAGCAAGCTTAGAAACATGATAAAAAGCGATGCTATTTTCATTCCAAGACAGATTATCGGTCTTTATTATAGTGTGTATTTTTTTTGAAATAGAATCAAATTCCTTGTGATCTATTTCCAGGATATGATGTGGCAATTTTAGAAATTCGTTTACTTGTTTTGCAAATTTAATATCATGTGAATTCTCAAATCCTATTGTCAATAATGTAACTTCATAATTCATCATATGGCATAATTTGGCAATAAGAGTACTGTCAACACCTCCAGAGAAGGCAACTCCAATTTTTTTATCAGATATAGTTTGTTTTATTGAAAATTGAATTTTCTGCAGTAATTCATCAAGTGACATGTATTGTATGCAATTCCCCAATACAAAGAAGTTACTATGGGGAAGACTATTATGATATCACATCACTAAAGAATCATTGAAACTATCTGAAGACCAGATCAAAAATGAACTTGAATCATTAAATGGATGGATAATACAAAATGGAAAACTACACAAGCAATTTTCATTCTCTGATTTTGTTGAGGCTTTTTCATTTATGACCAAAATCGCATTATATGCAGAAAAGATGAATCATCATCCAGAATGGTTTAACGTATACAACAGAATTACAATAGACCTGATGACCCATGATGCTGGAGGCATCACTTCAAATGATATTGCGCTTGCTAGGTTTATCGAGTCTGAATTATAGGACAATCTCCATTGAATATATAGGCAAAAAATAGAGGCATTTTGCAAATGACACTTACCAATTCCACCATATTGGATTCGGATTTTAGGTATATTGACAAAAATGGGACATTGCTCAAATCAAGAACCGAGTTATCTATTGCACAAATGCTGACATTTTTAGGAACATCATACACGTATGAACACAAACTCACATTATCAAGCGGTAAAACTGTACTAGTCGATTTTATGACAGTTGATGGAAGATTAATCGAAGTAATTGATTCAGAATCTGACATAACAAAATACAAGGAGATAAAATCAGATAATCACAAAATAATGGCAATAGGCCATCCCCAATTTGCTGCAAAGCTAAAAGAGCTAGATGAAATTGTATTTTATGACACTAAGGATGCTCAATCAGGTTCCATATTCATAGAAGACCCATCATTTGCATTTGACTATGCACATATCTTGCCACTAGTAGAAAAATGTTCAATTCTACATGGTCATACATCTACTGTTCTAGTTGAGCTTGTTGGAGATATGAAAAATAATTTATTAATTGATTTTGGGGAAGCAAAAAAGATTGTAAAAGAAGTAATCGGTATTTTAGATCACAAATTTTTCATAAATAGAAAATACCTCAAAACAGAAGACGAATCCCATTACAGGATCTCATTTGAGGGACCAAAAGGAATGTTTGATATGCAAGTTCCAAAGAATACAACATTTCTGTTAGAGGGTGAGGCAACAGTAGAGAACCTATCCACCGAAATAATCAAACTTCTGGTGCCAAAGCTTCCAAAAAATATTGAAGCTGTAGGAGTTTATATCTACGAAGGATACAACAAGGGCGCTCATCTAATTTCCAAGATTTCCAAGTATTAACATGGAACCAAAGATCAAAGAGACAGCATGGAATCCAGAGCTTGAAGCAAAAATTCTCAAGCAGTGGGTTGACTCTGGCCTGTATAATTTTGTGCCCGAGTCCAAGAACTTTGTTATAGATACACCACCACCATATCCATCCGGGAGACCTTGGCACATTGGAGCAGCAGCCCATTATTCCCAAATAGATATGATAGCAAGAACTGCAAGAATGAATGGTCATCACGTGTACTTTCCAATCGGCATTGATAGAAATGGGCTTCCAGTAGAGCTGTATACAGAAAAAAAATACAACATTCGCATGCAGGAAACAGAACGAAGTAAATTCTTGGAATTATGTAAAAGCTCCCTAGACGACCTGGAAGCAGAAATGCTAAAGATCATGAAAAGCCTCGGACTTTCAGGGAATTTCTCAAACTATTACAGAACGGATTCTGAAGAATACAGAATCCTAACGCAGTCTACTTTTATCGAATTGTGGAAACGCGGAATTGTATACAAAGCAACTCGACCAAACAACTACGATTGGGTTTCAGGTACAACAATAGCTGATGCAGAAATCCAATACCAAGACATTCCGACAAGACTAGTTTACATGAAATTTAAGATCAAAGATACAGATAAGGAAATCATCATTGCTAGCACCAGGCCTGAATTATTATGCGCATGTCAAACAGTAATAGTTAATCCAGACGACTCTAGATATCAGGATTTCATAGGAAAGCAAATCATTGTACCAATGATAAATAGAGAAGTCAAAATCAATACTCATCATTCTGCCCAGATGGAATTTGGTTCTGGTGCAGTGATGGTTTGCTCATATGGTGATCAAAACGATGTAGCAATATTTCGAGAATTAAAGCTACAAGAAATTGTTGCAATAGGAATGAATGGTTTAATGACAGACGTAGCAGGAAAATATGCGGGTCTAAAAGTAAAACAGGCAAGAAACCAGATCATAGAAGATCTACAAAATGCGGGCTTGGTAGAAAAGATTGAAGAAATAACTCATAGAACACCGGTTTCAGAGCGCAGCAAAATACCAATTGAGATAATCCCCATGGAGGAATATTACATAAAGCAGATTGATGTGATTGAAAAGATTCGTGGTTTAGGGCAAAAGATCACCTTCTATCCGTACATGCACAAGCAAATTCTGATGAATTGGCTTGATTCTATCACAATTGATTGGCCGATATCAAGACGAAGATACTACGGAACAGAAATTCCAATATGGTATTGTAAATCATGTTCAGAACCACATGTGCCTACTCCAGGAAAGTACTACAAACCATGGCAAGACAGAGCACCATTTGACAAGTGTACAAAATGTAATGGGACCGAATTTGTTGGAGAAACAAGAACTTTTGATACTTGGATGGATTCTTCAGTCTCACCATTATTCATATCAAAGTATAACAAGGATTCAGAATTTTTCAAAAAGACATATCCTGCAACACTAAGGCCGCAAGCCAAGGATATTGTTCGAACTTGGCTCTACTATACTATACTACGATGTGAGCAACTGACAGGTGCCAGTCCATGGTCTGAGGCCTGGATTATGGGGTATGGGCTGGATGAAAAAGGTATGAAGATGTCAAAGAGCAAGGGCAACGCAGTAGATCCACTACCAATAATTGAGAAATTTGGCGCAGATACATTTCGATTCTGGAGTGCATCTGAAATTAATCATGGTTACGACTTTAGGTGTTCTGAACAAAAAATAGAGGCTACTAAAAAATTCCTTTCAAAACTTTGGAATGTATCTCGATTCATTTCAAGCTACGATGTAATAGAAAACGCCGTGCCAACAAACACTGACAAGTGGATCTTATCAGAGCTAGACCGAGTAGTTTTAGAATGTCAAAAAGGCTATTCAGAATACAACTTTTTTGTTCCTGCAATAGCCATAAGAGAGTTCACCTGGAACATTTTTGCTGCACATTACATAGAGATGGTAAAGGCACGGGCATACGGTGAAGGCTTCACGGAGCAAGAAAAGAATTCGGCAATTTACACTTTACATAAGGTGCTCTCAACGATTCTTGTTTTACTGGCACCAATATCTCCATTTAGTACTGATCATCTCTGGCAGGAACTTTACTCAAAAGAGACAATTCACAACCAGAAACATCCAAAACCTGAGAATCTGCCAGATATGAGTCAAATCACTAAAGAAATTGAAGAATTCAATTCCAAAGTCTGGAATGAAAAGAAATCAAAAGGATTGTCCCTAAAGGATTCAATATCTATAGAAATTCCTGATTCACTTAAACAATTTGAAAAAGATTTGATTCCAATGCATAGAATTCAAAAATAGTAAGTTTGGTAATTCTGAACTTCTTTACTTTTTGTGTCTCACTTCTTTACCAACAAGGCAAAGATTCCACCCAATGCATATGATACTGCAATAAGCATTCTAGATAGAAACACAGCAACAGGCTGATTGTGAATAAACAATGTCTGATCAATTGCAGCGGCAACAAACACAAATAACAAAGACATTGTACCTACTATCAATTGTTCGTTATTGACTTGTTGACTGAATTTTTTCATGAAAATATACGTTGAGAGATTACCAAATCCAATTCCAAATAATATCAAATATTGAATCATCGATGGGAATACGCCTATCAATGCAAAAGGCAAAGCCCAGCATAATCCATTAACTGCCTTGACATGATTGGGCCAGCTAACACTGTTTTTCATTCGTTGTCTGATCATGTTTAGTTTACCCCGTGATTTTTTCAAATAGGTTCCAAATGATAACCCAAATGAGGTCAGCCATATCACAGGATGCCAAAATATTGGATAGCCACTAGTAGCAACAATCAGACTTAGCGTAGAAGCAACAGATACTCCCACAGATACCAGAATGAATAAAATGCCAAATGCACGTCTAATTTGTAAGAGATCTTCCATTAGAATTTTGAGAGATTACGACAATATTATTGCTGAGGTAGTTTAGTGGAATTTTTAATTTGATTTTTTGAGGCAATGTTTAATTTCGCAGTGTTGAATTTTGGTTTTTGATTCTTGCTTTGTGGTTTTCTGATATTTTTATTGTTTTGCTGTCTAGATGAATTGTTTCCAGTCTTTGATTTTATCATGGAGACGAAATATTTGTGCCATGAGGGATCATTTGTTAGCTCTGGATGGAAGGCAACCCCCAGAATATTTCCTTGCTTGACTGCAATTATTTTTTCATTAAACTTTGAAACCGCTTGAACGTTTTTACCTAGACCTTCAATGGAGGGAGCTCGGATAAATACACCCCTAGAACTTACAATTCCCAATTGTTGTGCGGAGATTTCTGCTTCAAAAGAATCACGTTGGCGACCAAAGGAATTTCTTTCAACTCTAACATCCAATAACTCCAATAAGGGTTGGTTCATTTTGCCGACAACTCTATCCTTGGCGTTTTTAGATAGTAAAATCAGTCCAGCACAGATTCCAAAAACAGGCATTCCTTTTTGGATCTTGTCTTTGATTGTCTTGATTGCTCCATTTACCAAAGACATTTGTCCGATCATGGTACTCTCGCCACCAGGAATAATCAGACCATCAAGCTTTGAAATCTCTGATGGGGTTTTTACCTGTTTTACTATGCCTTTCATTCCAGCTCGTGCAAGCGCGGCCCTAGTCGCCACTATGTTTTCATGAACATCACCCTGCATTGCTAAAACTCCAATGTTTACACTCATGCTGTGCTTCCACGCTCTTGCATTCTTAACTCTAGATTCTTGACATCAAGACCTAACATTGATTGTCTCTCATCAATCATTCTTTGTGCTTCTTTGACCTTGTCTGGATCCTCCCAAAATGTTGTTGCCAATACTACTGCTCTTGCCCTCTCTTTTGCATCATCTGCTTTGAAAATTCCAGACCCCACAAAGATTCCATCACATCCCAAAGACATCAGGTATGCCGCATCTGCAGGTGTTGCTATACCACCTGCAGCAAAATTTACTACAGGTAATCGACCAATTTTTGCAGTTTGCTCTACTAAATCATAAGATACTTTGAACTCACGTGCAACTCTAACAAGGTCTTGGTGATCGCCAGAGTCATAAATTGATTTTATTAATCTTAATTCATCATTGACTTTTTTGATGTGTGTTACTGCTTCTGCAACATTTCCAGTTCCAGGTTCACCTTTAGTTCTAATCATTGCGGCGCCTTCTTCGATTCGTCGTAAAGCTTCTGCTAAAGAACGCGCTCCATTAACAAACGGAGTAGTGTAATCCCATTTCCAAATATGATGTGTCTCATCAGCTGGTGTCAATACTTCGGATTCATCAATCATATCGACGTCTGTTTGTTCAAGTACACGAGCTTCGTATACATGTCCTATTCTGCATTTTGCCATAACAGGAATAGTTACTGCGTCCATAATTTCTTCAATAATTCTAATACTTGCTGTTCTAGCTACTCCGCCAGCCTTTCTGACATCAGATGGGAGTTTATCTAAAACCATCACAGAAACAGCACCTGCTTCTTCTGCAATCTGGGCCTGCTCAACCGTAGTGACATCCATGACTACACCATTTTTCAACATGTGTGCAAATCCGCGTTTTAGAGTAGATGTTCCACGTGTGGTTGAAAAAGAGCCAACTCGTTCATTAACTCTACCCTTTGCATTGGGCATATCCCCGGAGAGCGGAATCATAAAGAAAAACGATCATTTTGCATATTTATAATACGCGACAGAATTTATTGCATTCACACTATGGATAATTCAGAATTAGTATTTTTCATTGCTCGATGAATCATTCTAACAAAGAGGAACATACCCGTTAGAACAAAAAAACCAGATACTCCAAAGATAATCATGCCACTATCATGTAATTGAGAGCTCAAAATTACATCACCTATTGTTCTGATTCCAAGAGCACTCAATATCAGTACCAAAGGTATATGATTAAAATCCAAAAATCGAATTGATTTTTCCAATATTGGCGGAATCATTAACGGCAAATACAGCATTATTGTTATTCCAATGAATCCTATTGCCGTATAATGTATTGTCAGATCATAAAGTGCAAAGTTAGTAAGATTTACCGCATGGGTTGTTCCAAGTATCAAAGCAGTAAGCAGGAATCCATAAGCAATTCTTGTGTAGAGTATTATCATATGGTAACGTTTCTTCTTTTCTCCGGTGATTAGCTTGAGGATTTGAGTATTATCAAATCCACCGTAAATATACAATGATAATACAAAAGAGACAACCATTGAGAGCATGGACAAATTAAACGCAATATCCACAGATTGTGTTGGTATGACAGCAGATGTGATTGCCAATATTCCCGAGATAATTGCTAGAGAAATTGAGGTGAAGAGTAGTTTTCTTTTAGCTCGTAAAAATCCCAAAAAAGATGGTAATGTCTTGTATTGTATGGCAAAGATCATCAAAATAGGAAAAAACAACCACATTTGCTTTTGAATCAAAAGATTTTGCTGTAAATCAAATAACGAAACAGTTTGTGATGCAATCAAAGTAGATAGTGAGATTGCTATAAAATAATCAGATTCTCTTAGTAATTTTGGTACAATTCTTAGCATGTAAAACACCAATCCTGAAAAAATAGAAACTCCAATCAATCGAAGAACGGTTGCAATTTTTGAATAATCAGAATATAAAATTGCTCCAGCCAAATCCACGCCGATTGAGATTAGCACAAAAACATACGACGCTTTGGCGAGGGTATTTGATGGAGTTAGACGGTTTCTCATTCTTGGGATTATCATATAGCCAACACCCATAATCATTAACGTAACAAAGCCATTGAGCTGAAAGATTCTATGAACTTTGAAAATAGATGTGAATAAATCCGGAAGTGTGATTCCAAACAAGCTAAGCATCCATACTGAACCAATTATAGTACCTACGAAAGATAAAATCACTCCAGTAATCAAAAACGGCTTGCTTATCGGAGTGTAATTTATCGAACTCAATTCTTTGTCTGATTGAGTAATCCTTCTAGTTCCGACTCAAAGTTAGATATCAGGGGAGGAATGAATGAAGATGTAGCATTTTGTTGTGGCCATTGAATCTGTTTTGTTTTTCCATTTAGTGTTATTTTTAGAGAAAATTTTGTATATTCTGTCACTGATTCATCAGCTGGAATAGAGTCCATCGGTAATTGCATAAAACCGGTTTCTTTCACCAATGCTGTAAGCTTTGTGACCTGAGATTTATCAAGAGTCATTGTTTTTTCAACGGTTGGATCATTGGGAACATTCAAAGTGTATCTAAGTAGTCCATCATCTGAAATACTCAGGGTTTCTGATTTCTGAGGAGTTAGGCGTTCAGTTATTCCAAACGATATTTTTTTGAGATCATATTTTATCAATTCTATTGAAATTTTGTCATCTGCATTTGCTGCCGAAAATGGAACTTGCGGGTTTGTAATCATCGGTACGGCTATCAACAAAGCCAAAATTGCAGGTATTGCTCCTCCAATAATTACAATCGGTCTTACCATGCATGTAATGAATTTGAATTTATAATAAATCTAATTTTTGGCTTACCAGTTAGAATAAATCCAAGTCAGGATTTTTTAGACTTGTGGGGTCGTAGCCCAGCCTGGCAAGGCGACTATGATTGAAAAAGTCATCGCTAGAGGCTCCAGAAGTAATACAATCCAAACTGATTTCACAAGATGATGTGAGTTTGGAGCTGCAGTGACCTGTAGATCGCCGGTTCAAATCCGGTCGGCCCCACGTTATTTGTTTTTATTTCTCAAAACATTAAGAGCTGAACCCTGACGGAACCACTCTATCTGTGAAGAGTTGAATGTATGAGATAAGAAAATCTCTTCGTTTTTTCCATCAGCATGAGATATGATACATTTAACAGGCTTGCCTTGTGCTAGTTTCTCTATATCTACAAGACTTAGTCTATCGGTTTCCCGAATTCTATCATAATCTGATGAATTGGAAAATGTTAATGCAAGCAGTCCCTGTTTTTTTAGATTTGTCTCATGAATTCTTGCAAAGGATTTTGCAATTACCGCACCACACCCTAAAAATCTTGGAGTTAAAGCAGCGTGTTCTCTGCTGCTGCCTTCCCCATAGTTTGTATCACCGATTATTATCCATTTAATTCCACGTGACTTGTACTGACGGGCAATTTTGGGAAATGATTCAATTTCATTGTTAAGTGCATTTTTGCCCTTGCCAATCTCGCCAGAAAATGCATTTACAGCGCCTAAAAGAAGATTGTCACTTAGCTTGTCCAGATGACCTCGGTAAGACAGCCATGTGCCAGCAGGTGAGATATGATCCGTAGTGCATTTGCCTTTTGCTTTAAGCATAATCGGTAATTCAAGAAAGTCTTTTCCATCCCATGGAGTAAATGGTTCCAATTTTTGAAGTCGGGAGCTATTTGGATCAATTATCACATCTACCGAATCTGGATTGTGTGATGGTCCAACATAGACATCAGTTCCAGCCTTGAATCCATCTTTAGGAACATCTGGTGCTACATCGGGGGGGTTTAGTTTGAATTTTGTTCCATCATTAGCTGTGAGTTCATCAGTCATTGGGTTAAACGATAGTCTTCCACCTAATGATAATGCAATTATCATCTCTGGGCTTCCGATGAAATTCATCGTGTTTCTTTTTCCATCATTGCGGCCAGGAAAATTGCGGTTAAATGAGGTGATAATCGTATTAGGATTATCTTGTTTTAATTCAGGTCTACTCCATTGTCCAATGCAAGGACCGCATGCATTTGCAAGAACCGTCGCACCAATATCATCCAGCATTTTCATTTGTCCGTCACGCTCTATTGTAGCCCTTACTTGTTCAGAGCCCGGTGTTACAAGCAATGGAATTTTTGATTTTATGCCTCTTTGCTTTGCCTGATTTGCAACTGAAGCTGCACGAGACATGTCTTCGTATGAAGAATTGGTACAGCTTCCAATTAATGCAACTGAAATTTCATCTACATAGTTATTCTTTCTAACATCATCTGCTAATTTAGAAATTGGTCGGGCCAAATCTGGAGTGTGTGGCCCAACAATATGAGGCTCTAGTTTTGAAAGATCAATTGTTATTACTTTGTCAAAATACATGTCAGGATTTTTAATTACTTCCTCATCTTCTGTTAGAATACTTTTGTATTTGTCCGCAATATCTGCAAGCATTCCACGTCCAGTAGCTTTTAGATAGTTTGCCATCTTTTCATCATATTCAAAAACAGAACACGTTGCACCAATTTCCGCACCCATGTTGGTTATAGTGGCTTTTCCAGTACAGCTTATTGTCTTTGCACCAGGACCAAAATATTCTATTATTGCATTTGTTCCGCCAGATACTGTCAGGTTTCCAGCAACATACAGAATGATATCCTTCGGGGCAGTCCAACCAGTCATTTGTCCTGTCAGGTAAACTCCTATTCTTTTTGGATACAACAATTCCCAAGGCATTCCTGCCATCACTTCCGCAGCATCCATTCCTCCAACTCCTACAGCAATCATTCCCAATCCACCCGCATTTGGTGTATGGGAATCAGTTCCTATCATCAATCCTCCGGGGAATGCATAGTTTTCCAAGACTACTTGATGAATGATGCCAGCTCCAGGTTTCCAAAAACCAGCTCCGTATTTTTTGGCAGCAGATTCTAGAAATGTGTAAACCTCATTATTTTCATAAATTGCCAGCTTAGTGTCCTCTTTTGCGCCTACCTTAGCTTGAATCAAATGATCGCAGTGCACCGTTGTCGGTAGTGCCACTTGTTTTAATCCCGCCTGCATGAATTCCAGCATGACAGTCTGACCAGTAACGTCTTGTAGTGCAACTCTGTCAGGTTTTAGAAAGACATAGCTATTACCTCTCTGTGGCTCTTTTCCATCAAATTCTGCTAAATGCCCAATGAGAATTTTTTCCGATAAAGTTAGAGGACGATTTACAACTTTTCTGAATTTAGAAATATTTTGTTCGAGTTTTTCATACACACTAGTTACAAGCTTTGATGTAGTTTCTATTTCCACGAATTATTTACTGTCAATTAATTAGTTATAAATCGTATCAGAATTTTATTTGAAAAAAGCTTGCCAATTTAGTTATTGCTAACAGTTATAAGCAAAATATAGCTCTACTATATAGGTGCGGGGTATGATATGCAAATTTATTTCCATAGGTGAATTTTATCTTGGTCAATAAAGGATTTCCAAGCTTTGGTATGTCACAGGCCGGTTCCTATATTGCAGCCCTGAAAAATTATAATCTACCTGATTTTATTTTGAAGAAAATTGCCAAAGAATGTGATTCAAATCTTCTAGAACGTGGTCGACTCGATGACAGACTTCAGAGCATGAATGACGTTGCTCTTGTTACATTACATAGAATTTTTATTGATTGTGAGAGTGATGATGCAGGTAAATTTGCAGATTATAGATTCTATGCATATGTTGCAAGCATGTATCACAAATGCGATATTTTGATTAATGAAACTATACCAGGCGCATCTGGTAAAAACCACAAAGTCCCAGTTGCTGTAAAAAATAACGGAATGTACATTGCAGTAGCTTTTAACAAATCAACTGGAACTCCAGTACAAAAAAGAGAGGCAGTCAAGTTTTATGGAATTGTAGACGATGTTAAGAAAGGGGATCATGGTACGATGCTCACCGACGCTATTTTTGGTACTTCGGTTGGCTTCAAAGGTGACTCATTAGTTGAGTTAGAGAAACTCAGTAAATCAAGAAAAACAGACGCAGAAAATAGACTAGAGATTAAAACTGCAAATTTTGAGAATAGAATCTATTCTGTAACAAAGTGTAGTTAATCAGACTGAGATTTAGTTCACAAACATAGATGTTGCTATATTGTGATCTTTATGTTTAATTTCTATAATTAATTGTAGTCGGATTGGATTTTCAGAGTGTAAATAAATTTCACAGATTTTATTTCTCTAATCATATTTTTTGATTATTCTATCACTGATTAGTTTTTCAATGCGCGCTGGAGATATGAATTTGATATATCAAGACAGATTGATTAAAACATGACGATATAATTACGATCTAATCTCTGATGCATCAAGGGTCATAAAGTATGGTTGGGATGTGTTAGGCTCGAAATTTTTTCCATATTGTTCAAATGGTAAATCCTTGAAAAGATGTCTTGTCCAAATGTCATGAATAAGATCATATTGCTTTTTGAGTTTTTTTTGACGAAGTAATTCGTGAGATAATTCGTGTGATACTACCGTACAGTTTTTCTGGCATGTAAGTAGAAATTCATCTTCTTTAGGCTTTAGCCATAAAATCATTGCAAAGTTTTCTGCATAATATCCTTCACATGTACAGTCAGTCCACATTGGTCTAAAGTTCGATAAATAGAAGTGAAATGTGTTCCTATCTCTAGACTTGTGATCATCAACTAGAGCAGCAATGTCTAGTCGTCGTAGCAGACTTTGTTTTGGGACAATCATCTGATCACATTTGACGTCATATTCTAAAGAAAAAGTATCTTTAATCCATTTTTTATAAAAACTTCCCATTTGCTCAATGTATTCAAATTCTTTTGAACGTGATTCTAATTCTTCATTAGTAACTAAAAAAATGAAATGTAAGAGCATAACTGATAAGAAAAAGAGAAGTGATTAAGACTGACCCTCAATACCCATTAGGGTTAATGTAGATCGAATTTTCTCGATTTTTCGAATCTTCCAGGTGATGGTTTCGCGTAATGCTTCCACGGTTGGGGATTCGATTTTGGCCAAGATGTCGTATGCACCAAATGTCCCATGAACCTCTTTAACACCCTCAAGAGACTTGAGTTGTTTAATTATGGCTTCTTCAGAGCCCAGTTCACAGTTTATCAAAACATATGCTGTTGCCATGACTTAACTATAGATCTCGGGATATATCAATAAACCTATTGACAGTTTTTATGTTTGCGAAATTTCTACTATTTCTTTCCATATTTGAGACGTTACAGGCATAACGGATAATCTAGAAATTCGTAATAATTCCCAGTCTTTGAATTTTTTGTTTGATTTGATCTCCGAAAGAGTAACTGGTCTCGTGAGTCGTTTTTGAAATTTGACATCAACTACTACAAACCTCGAGTTCTTTTCTTTTGGATTAGAGTACGGATTTGATGAAATTTTCATAATTCCAACGATTTGTTTTTGATCCCCGCTATGATAGAAAAATGCCTGATCGCCTTTTTTCATTGCAGCAATGTGTTTAACAGCTAAATTGTTATGAACACCATCCCAAGTGGTGATTTTTTCTTTTTCTAGTTGTTCAATATTGTAAGTTGATGGCTCTTGTTTACATAGCCAATAATTCATGATTGTTGATAATGCAATCTGTTATTTTTTCTTAGTGTAATGTACCCCGGCACTGACTCACATATTCTCACAGGTTTTTTAGCCTATTTCCTCAAACATGCTCTGTAACCGGGGTAGCCCCATGTCGCATACCTGGGTGGACCCAGAAATCATGTTTAAGCATCGTATCATTCTAGTCCGTCTGTATGCCTATGTTAGGGCAAAGACAGTATGAATCTCTCAAATATTAAGTGACTCTGAAAATACGGATTTAGAGAATCAAATCAGATAAAATTAGCTCAAAGCCACTTACAGGAACGCGTATTTTGAAGTTTTCAATTACTTGTGAACTTATTTGACCAACAATGCCGATTTTTTTATTATTGAGTAAAACATCAGCAGTTTTTCCTTGTTCAAACATTGGATTTTGAGCAGTGACAGTTTTACAATCTAAATTTGAATCTGTTTTTAATAGCGATTGTAGAACTGACTTGATTTCAGTGTAACCAGAGTCTTTATGTGCAGAAACACATGCAATACAAATTGATTCTATAATTTGATCTTTGTTGGAGAAAACTATTCCTGTTTCAAATAATTTCTGTGGGTATGTTTCATGAATATTTTTGGAGAGATTTTCCAGTAACCCAGGCAAAATAGAATCACGAAGTATTGTATGCTCTAGACTTTTTGATTCTGAAACCTCAATTAGTTTTGTTGAATCGCGTTTGGCATTTTCATATAAAATTTGTCTGCTAGTTAATGATGAGTTTAGTGCTTCAGTGAAACCTAGACCTATCATAATAGAGCTAATCTGATCAAGCTTGAGTGTAGCTTTACTCTTCTGTCCAACAGATATTGATGAGGGAAGTGTCGGCGAAAGATTTTGAATTCCATATCCCAAAGCTACTTCTTCGACTAAATCCATAGGGCCAAAAATGTCAAAACGATAACGCGGTATTTTGCAATAGATCTTTTTTCCTTTTAGTATTGCATCTAGTCTACATTTTCGAAGCATAATACAAATTTGAGTAGGGGATAGTTGTAATCCCAATATTTGGTTGACAAGACTAGCATCTAGTGCGATGATTCTTGGTTTCTGATAGCTTGATGTTGATTGAGAATTGGTATTCATGTCGTAAAGAGTGAATCCATAGCCATGTAAGGCAGATGCCACTACTGACAAAGAGTCAGATACTGCAGTATGGTCATTACCGGTTACTTCTACTAGGAGATTTGTAGTTGAAGTAGTAACCTTGGTTAATTCTGAATTAATAATTGGTGGGAATGAGACGGTGTTTTTCTTTGAATCCATGATTATCGGAAAATTTTGAGTCTCTCCAAGAACAAAAGAATAGTTTTTTCCTACATCTGTGGATTCCAGAATTTGCGATATTGACATTTCATTTGTTTTTTCCAGTGGAACGAATTTGTGACCTTGAGTGACAGTAGAATACGATAGTGGTAATGATATTGAATCTAGATCATGGATTCCAATAGAGGCTTTTTTGCGTCTTCTTCCTATTCCAAAGTGAAGATCTTCCTGGAGGGCAAATAATTGACGTATTGTTTCATCATCTAGTTTTCCTTTCCTGGCAACTAAACTCAGAACAAAGGGTCTTACATTTTTTACCTTAGAATCTGTTCGAATGAGATAGTTTTTGTCTTTTTTCTTTTTGATTAAGGCTGGAAAAATTCCTTTTTTTATTCCCAGTAATCCCTGCAATCCTGTTGCTATGCCAACATCAGTTGCGTAATCAGGTCGATTTGGACTGTATTCGACCCTGATGAATTGTTGTGTTTGTTCCTCAATATCGAGGCCCAAAAACGGCAACGAATCAAGAATTTGGTTTTTTGTTGCTTTTCCAACTAATTTTTGGAGTCGTGATAAATTGAGTGTGACTACTGGCATTTTGGAGTACCTCTAATCCAACTGAGATTATTATTGTAAAATTCTCTTACATCGTCCAAATTATACTTGAGCATTGCGATTCTTTCAATTCCTCCACCCCATGCTAAAACAGGACTCGTGATGCCGAATGGTTTTGTGACTTCTGGTCGGAATATTCCCATTCCAAATAACTCAATCCACTTGCTTAGTTTTTCATTATACACCATAGTTTGCAGAGATGGTTCAGTGTATGGGAAAAATGTTGGCCAGAACTTTATTTTGTCCAGTCCTAATTTTTTATAAAATTGGATTTGAATTCCCATTAGATCTCGCAGTGATACTTTTTTTCCAACTACGATACCTTCTACCTGGTTAAACTCCACTAGATGTTTATAACTCACTTTCTCGTTTCTAAAGACTCTACCCAGAGAGAACACTCTGGCTTCAGTCGGTTTGTTTTCTGCCAAATATTTGATAGTTACACATGTCGTATGGGTTCTCAATACTGTCTTTTTTGAGTTTTCAATATTCCAGCGATATTTCCAACCTTTTTGATGAGATGATGAAACTGAATTGATTTGAGATTTGGTTGCAAAATTCTGTGCAAATTTGTCTTTGATGTAAAACGTATCCTGCATTTCTCTGGCAGGATGATCTTGTGGTGTAAATAGCGCATCAAAATTCCAAAAGCTCGGCTGAGTTAGATTACCTGAGATTTCAGTAAATCCAAGACTGACAAAAATTTCTCGAATTTCGTTAATGGTGTCTTTCAGAGGGTGTGTTTTTGCTGCATAAACTATTGGCACATTTGCTTCAACATCAATGGCTCCAGAATCCATACTGTCTGTATTTACAGACTTAGCCTGTTCAGTCAGAGAAATTATTTTTGATTTTACTGACTCGGTGATAATGTATTCCGGTCTTTTTTTTAGAGAGTCCAAAGCAGACGTATCCATTATTTGATTTTGAGCAATCTTACCATCTCCGATTTGTGAGAGAATTTTTTCTTCGATTGTTGGTTCAGGCTTAGTTTTTAATGAAACAATGTTTTGAGAGTCGTTTTTGATAATTGTAATCCAGTCGTTTTTCTTTGCGTTTGCAATTGCAATGTTCATTTCTTCCTTCAAAATTTTTCTTAGATCATCAAATGGCATGGGAGAATTTGCCACCAAATTAACAAGTTTTCTCTCCGGTAAGCCATACTTGTTAGCATCCAAACCATTTCTTCCTAGCATGAGAAAGAGTTGTTCCGACTCAGATACGATAGCTAAACTCTTTAATCTTAGCCATTCAATTCCACGTCTTGTCTGATCAGCAGAAAGTTTAGCTTTTTCTATAATTTGTGACTCGCTGAGATTTTTTTCAATTTTTAATAATTTGATAATTGTTTTCTCAATTGGATGAAGAACTTGAGACAACAGCAACACGACCCGAAAAGACTTTTTAAACGTTAACCTGAGTTGACCATGGATGCCTTCTGATGATTTCATTGTCACTCCATGGCACGTAGAAGGGGAAATTGACTACGATAAGCTAATCAAAAAATTTGGTACTGAAAAGATTACTCAAGAAATTCTAAAAAAAATAGAGATAGTTACTGGAGAAGTTCATTATATGCTCAGACGCGGAATATTTTTTTCACATCGAGACCTAGTGCGGATCTTATCCGACTATCAAAAAGGCAAAAAATTCTTTTTATACACTGGAAGAGGTCCATCAGGTCACACTCACATTGGCCATCTAGTTCCTTGGGTATTCACAAAGTGGCTCCAAGAAAAATTCGACACGAATTTGTACTTTCAGCTGACTGATGATGAAAAATTCTTTGCAAAGCCGGATCTTACTTTAGAACAAACAAGTAAATTCGCATATGAGAACGCTTTGGATTTTATAGCATTAGGGTTTAATCCAGAAAAAACCAAGATTATCATCAATACAAAAAATATCAAAACACTATATCCAATTGCTGCACAGGTTGCAAAAAAGATCAATTTTTCTAATACAAAAGCGGTATTTGGATTTGAAAATGAGACAAATGTGGGTATGATCTTTTACACATCACTTCAGTCTGCTCCCTGCTTCATCGAAGACCGGCCTGTGTTAATTCCTCTTGGAGTGGATCAAGATCCTCATTTTAGAATTACACGCGATGTTGCACCACGAATTGGTAAAGAAAAGCCCGCACTGATACACAATATCATGATTCCCTCACTTTCCGGACCTGGAGGGAAAATGTCGGCCTCTGAAGAATCAGGTACAATTTACACCACTGATTCTCCAGAATTAATCAAGAAAAAAATCAACAAGTATGCATTTTCTGGAGGTCAATCTACAGTAGAAGAACACCGAAGGATAGGCGGTAATCCAGACATAGATGTATCATATCAATATCTCCGAATCTTTTTCGAGCCAGATGATAAAAAACTAAAAACAATTCATGATGATTACCAGTCTGGTAAAATGCTCACAGGTGAACTAAAAGCTATTCTAATCGAAAAGGTTACGGAGTTTTTGGTTTCACATCAACAAAAAAGAGAGAAAGCCAGGGATCAAATTGAGAAATTTCTTTTAGAAGACAAATGAAGACTAGAGTAATCTGTCAAGACAAACATGAAGCTACAAAACTCGCTAGTCTAATTTTTATTCGAGATGGTAACGAGACTTTTATTTCATCAATTCTCAATGTTTACGAAAATGAAGTAGTGATTGGTTTAAAAGATAAATCAGCACATTCTATTGTTCTCAAAGACACTACCCAAGTTGAGATCTTTGTTGATTTCATACAATCTGTTTTAGACAAAGTTAATCAAATTACTGAAACAAAGACCATTACCGAAATAGTCGAGATTGTAAAAAACTAGACAAGTGACTTGTCCATTTCATTGGATAATTTTTCTTCCACTTTAAGAAAATACATTTTTGTAGATTTAGGCATCTTATCCAAATTATTGTCAACTGCAATCATGAAATAGCGAACAGCTCTTTTTGATACATCTAGATTGAATTTCATTGGCAAAATTGGATCTTGTTTTACTTTAATTTTATCAGATAGCCAAGATGGTGCCATCTCTTTTGCCTCATTAATTATCACGCCATACCAATATGCCAAAGTTTGAGGATGTAGTCCAGACTGTAAACCCTCAATATCATTTTTGAATTTTTTTGACATGTGATTTATTAGAGTCAATGAATGGATGATTGGAGAGTTTTTTTTTATTCATACAACTCAAAAAGTCAACAACATTTAGTCAACTTTAGAGTAGATTTCCGTGTGAATCGATTTCAGAATTACGAATTCTAGTAGATGAGATACGTTTTCCATCCATGGATAAAACCATTGGAACAACTATGGTTTTAACAAGAGATAGTTTTCTTTCCAAACGGAGTTTATTGAGAGCATCTCCTTGATGACTTGTTTCGTCACTTACTATCAATGCTTGTACACCTCCTTCTAATACTGCTGGTCCAAAATCATTATCGAGTTTGCTTATGCTGTATTTTTTGCCACCAAATTCTGACTCGATGATTTTTTTTAGATTCGCCAATCGTTGTGAATAATTATGATTAATTTTTTTGCCCTTTTTTTTGGCAAAATCATCACTTGTTAATCCAATTATTACATCATCTGATATAGAAAATGCTTGTCGCAGTAAGGCAATATGTCCTATGTGAATGACATCAAAGGTTCCTCCCATTGCAACTAAAGAAAATTGTGCCATAATAGGAAATATCAAATGATGAATTTATGGTGTTACAAGAATAATTGATATGGTCTTACTAGGAGCTGCAAGAGCTACTGAATTAGGATCCCAGACATAGGTTTCAATAAAAAAGCTACCTTCGTTTTGTGGAGTCCAACTAATTGTTGCAGTCTGAGGTTCAATAGATTCAAACTTGCCTTCAGTGAATCCTATGAATTCCACTTGTGATTTTTCTCCAAATTGTCTGACTTGTGCATAATAGACATAATCTTGTTTTGGATTTTTTGATGATGAAAATATTGACAGATGGCTTACGATGTCAACGGATTGTCCTAATTTTATTTTTGATATCCTATCGGCATTATCTGTGACCTCTACATCGTTAATTGTTATCAATCGAGTTGGTGATTCCAGAGATACATCATTAACACTAATCATCTTGGATTGTGAATCCGCAGATTCTGCAATCACCTTAAAAGATGATGCTTTGTTGTTCATCACAGCGTCAAATGAAATATTCTGTGATTTTCCAGATTCAATTTGGTCCAATGATACAGTTTGAATTCCTACAATTCTAGGAGGAATAAATGCATCATATCCAATTAGATGCACGCTGATTTTTTGTATTGTATTAGAACCGGTGTTGATAATTTTAGCACCCAATTTGATTGTCTCACCAATCACTAGTGATCCAGGTTCGATATCTAGTTGTAATTGTTTTTGTTTTGCGGCATTGAATCCGACTACTTTCATTGTTACTTCTGAAATTTCTGGATTTGGAGTGTTAGACTTGATAATGAATGGGGATTTTCCCTTTGGAGGAATTACATCTAAGAGACTATTTCCTGTAACTGTTTCCAAGGGTACCTCGAAGGAGCCGGTAGCTTTGTTAGAATAAAAGCCAACCCAGACCTTTACATTGTTGATTGGCAAGCTTTTTGTGTTTTCCAATTCTCCAATTACAACAGTGTATCCTTCTTCATCTTTATACACAAACGGGGCAGTGTTTGTAAGCTTGACTCCAAGTGTTGATTGAGTGTCTGTAACTTGAGCAAATACAAGCGGTAATGGGAGCAATAATAGCAAAATTGCAAAAATTTGTATCTTCAATTCAGTATTCTTTTGTCGGAGTCATTAATCTCATAACTAATTACACAATCTAAACAATGTGGATTAGAAGGTTTTACAAAAATTAAGAATAAAAGATGAAAAGTAAGATTTACTTTCTCTTACGCATGCCGGTAATAACAAACCAGTATACTAAGCCTGGTGCTAAACCAACAATCAATGGAATCCATACTGCTATTGATTCCGGATTATAGACTGGAAGTCCCATGTTTATTTTTCTTGAATATTCCTATTTAAATCCATCTCTCGTAAGCAGAATTGTAAAAGATCTATGTATGGACTGAAGGGGATTTGAACCCCTGACCTCTCGCGTGCAAGGCGAGCATTCTACCCCTGAACTATCAGCCCAATAAAGAGTGACTTTGTCGCGCAGATTTTAATTGTTGTCTTTGATTCAGGTAAGAATTTTATTTGCAAAACTTATTGCGCATGTTATGGTAGTAATGGAATCCCAAGTTGCACTCAAAAAAGGTGATTCTGCTCCAGATTTTGAGCTTTTAGGAACTGATGATAAAAAATACACATTAGATAGCTTCAGAAGCTACGATGCATTACTAGTGATTTTCATGTGTAATCATTGTCCATATGTCAAAGCAAAGGTTGATGCAATAAACGAAGTTCAGAACAAGTTCAAAGGCAAACTAGCTGTGGTTGGAATCAATAGTAATGATGCCGTTGCTTATCCAGACGACAGTTTTGAAAGTATGAAAGAATTTGCAAAGCAACGAGGAATTTTATTTTGGTATTTAGTTGATGAAACTCAGCAGATTGCTAAAAAGTATGGCGCGGTCTGCACTCCAGATCCATTTTTATTCAACAAAGAGCGCAAATTAGTTTTTCACGGAAAAATTGATAATGCGATGAAACCTGAAGATAAGGCTACAGAAAAAACAATGATTATAACAATAGAAAAATTACTTGATGGTCAACCAATTCCAAAAGATTTTGATCCTTCTATTGGTTGTTCGATAAAATGGAAGAACTGACCACACACTTTTAAATCCGTTTTATTTGAAATTTTTTAGGGCCGGTAGCTCAGCATGGCTAGAGCGTTCGACTGATAAAACAACCTTTCAGACATCGAAAGGTCGAGAGTTCGAATCTCTCTCGGCCCACCATTTTACGTACCAGAAATTGAATTTATCCACTTTACAACGGCATCGAGTGTATCACTGCTAAATTCAGCTTTTGTGTTCTGACTTGATGCTCTTGAATGAACAGCAATATGCAAATTTTTTCCAAACTTGGGTTTGATGGAATTTGCGGACTCGAGAAAGAATTTTGCTCCTTCATCATTTGTTGAAAATATAGCAATTACCATTACCCCCGATTTTTGCTTCCAAATTTTTGTGATAAATTTTTGCAGATCAAGATCATATAGAACTCCTATAGAGTCAGATACATCACCAACATGCCAGACCTGCCAGCCTCTGGAACCAAGTGCCGAAGATGCTGCTAGTGAGTAAATTACGCTTGATTGATCGGTAGATAGTAAAATCACGTTTCTTTTTGGGTCCGACTCGTCATCTTGATTTAAAATATTTATCGAGTCGCTGATAATTCCACGAAGCATTTTTGCCTCCGAAGTACCTATCTTTGCCTTCAGATAGAGTTCATCTATTGACAATGTGGCAGGTATGATTACTTCGGTGATCAAAGTTGTCACATCAGCCCCAGAATGAAAAGAATTTCGTATCAACTGTTTTGCCTGATGTTGTTGATTTAGAATCAAATGTTCTATGAATTTTTCTTTGACTTTGAAATAATCAGCAGGGAATTGAAGGGTTTCAGTACCCAAATCAACATACCACAGATTTGTATTACCAATGTTTTTTTGACGAATGATTCCTTCTGCGGCAAAAACATTAAGATATTTTGCCATCGTTGCTCGGTTGAGCTTTAACCTTTCTGCAATTTCAATTCCTGAAAGCCCTGTCTTTGAGTTTGACAAGACCTCTATGAGTTTTTCTTGAATTTGTTTATGCTGGTATCCTTTTGCCAAAGCTGCTTTTATTATCAATTCTAATTATTTATGCTATCATTCTATGCATTAAATCAATAAAAAACGTTAAATAATAGAGTACCTTAAAGTACGGTAATAGGAAAGTAATATGCCAAAAGCAGGTTTCAAATCAATCACAGTTTCTGAAGAAGTATATGACAAGTTCTTCGATGTATTTGAAAAGAACAAGCCAGAACTTGTCATGAAGGGAATTAACAGTTTTTCTGGTTATGTTACTTACATGCTCGAACAAACAATGCAAAAGGACAAGACTTTTGCAAGATATGCTCCAAAGATTGAGAAAGTTGCAGTTGATGAAGACAGAGTTGTACTAAAAGACAACATCAAGAACAGAATTGCAGAAGTTACAATTCAAAAGGGAGAGTTATTTTGCCAGCTTTGTGAAGAAAAAGATTGTGTTCATATAGGATATGTATTTTCACTTCCAGATGTTTACGAAGTTTTGAATTCTCGCGGAATAAAACATCCAAGATAAAAAAGGTGCAGGAGGTGGGATTTGAACCCACGAACCCCTAAGAGACGGGATCACCCATTATTAGATCTTAAGTCCCGCGCATCCAAAAGCAATTTTGTTGCTTACTTTGGCCAGGCTCGGCTACTCCTGCAGATTAGCTAAATTCTGGCTGAAATTTAACGGTTGATGTTTTTGGGGATTGTCTAAGTAAGTATAATTAGGATTTGAATGAGCAAAAAATTATCGCTTCGATAGCTCAGCCTGGTAGAGCGTTACCTTGGTAAGGTAAAGGTCGCGGGTTCGGATCCCGTTCGAAGCTTCAGTAATTTATTATAAGCAGCTCTTTTTGACCAGTTCTTTTTGAGGAATTAGAATTAATTGCCCTATTGGCAGATACCTCAATTATCTTCCATTCTTTTGAAAATAGTTCCCTTACTTCATTTGAATTTGAATTAGACAGTATTACTTTACAATCCTTGTCTGATAGTTTTTGAGATATTTTGACTAGTTTTTCCAAATCGGAATAAGTAAAATCACGATTAGTGTAACTAGTAAAATTCGAAGTATTGCTTACTGGCTGATATGGAGGATCAAAATAAACAAAATCGCCCTTTTTGGCATCTGATAAAACCGCTGAAAAATCACGGCAGCTAAACTGAATCTTTTTTGATTGGAGGATTTGACTTACTGCGATGAGATTTTCCTCATTCACGATATTCGGATTTGAGTATCTTCCCAGCGGTACGTTGAATTTTCCTTTGCTATTGACGCGGTACAATCCATTAAAGCAGGTTTTATTCAGGAACAATAATCGAGATACCTTATCTATCTGATCTATTGGTTCGCTATCTCGGATTGCATAATAATACGAATCTGGATTTTTTTGATAGTTACTTGAGTGGTTTTTCATAGAGACTATCAATTCGTCACATTTGTCTCGGATGGTGACATAAGCTAGTATCAGATCAGAGTTCAAATCAGATACCTTACATCTCAAAGCTGGGATTTTACTCAACAAGTGGAAAAATACAGCTCCGCCGCCCAAAAATGGCTCATAATAAGTTCCAAATGAAAGCGGGATTTGCTTGTCAATTACTGAGATGAGCTGTCGTTTACCTCCAGCCCATTTTACAAATGGTTTTGGTTCACTTGATATAATCTGATGTTGACTCAATAATACAAGATTCTAGTAAATCATATCCCAACAAAAGACAATAAAAGATCACAAGATGTGCAATATTTGTTAATCAAGCCTCATGGCTATATATCAAATAAATAAGAGAAAAGAGAGTTTTGTAGGATTTTAGTCCCACTTGGACCAAGCAGCCATCCATCTGTATGTCCATGTGTTCAGCTTACATCCCAGAGCGGTGAAAGTTACTGCTAATACAGCACCTGCGCCTGCACCGAGTGCAACTGGACTATTATAGAATTTACCCACTTGGGGCTCTATTGGAGTCATGTATGGAGCTAGCGTTGGTCTTGGATATTTGAAAGCAGTCTCCAATGGATCAGCCACGGTAATTAGATTGACCATGTTGAACAATGGCAACGACATTCCTACCATTACACCACCGAATAATATCAGTGAGTGCTTGTTCTTCTTCGTAGCCCAGTATGCCAAGTCAAGCAGCATTGCTGACGGTAACCAAACTGGTGTTACAATGAAGTCGTATGGGTAACCGAGTGCAAACCAAGCGCCTTTTGCGATCCATGTATACACGGTCATAATTAGCGCATAGTAAGTTGCGGTTCCTGGAACTCCAGTGAATGTTAGATAGTAAGTTGCACCTACTGCTAACATCAATGTCTGTGATATAGAAAACACGACAAATGAAGTCCATGCCCAGTCAGTGTAGAAAATGTAGTCTCCTGCATTGATTGTTAGCAGGGTTGAGTTGACTGCTACGACTACTATGAATAAGTAGTGCGTACATCTTCTTAGCCAGACCATTACCCAATTGAGCTGATGTCAGTATATAAAATTTTAGACAATTTGTAGCCTAGTAATAGCCGCGATCAAGGTATCCACTTGGAAACTAGAAAAATGAAAATAAGAAAAAGTCGAGGAACCTTCCCTATGTTCCGATGAACAGAGAGATGAATATTGTTCCAGCCGCGGTACCTGCTAATGCTGCTGCAATGATACCGTTGCTCTTCTTCTTGGTACCTTCTTCCATTACTTTAACACAGAAGAGATAACCAATTGCTTCAATGATTGTCAGGATTATGAAAGCATAGTGACCGCTTGGTGTTGGATAAGCCCATGGATAATAGAAATATCCAGCTGCTGTTCCCCCAAAGGTTGCTAGCCAAGCTGCAATGTATGATAATGTGATGATTCCAGTCATGTTTTCTACACGTCTGCCAATCATCTTCTCTACATCTGCACTTGATGCTCCGCCGGAGCCACCTGAACCAAATCCTTTTGGTAGAGTCATTTGAATTTGTAATCGATGTTTGGCTTTTAAGTCTTTCTTAAAACATCAGACTAGATCGATCAAAGAAAATAAAGAGAAAAGAGAGGGTTTATGGGATTGCTCTGCTGTACAGTTTGCCTTCTAAGGCCATCTTGTACATTTCTGCAACATATGGGTTCTCACCTGGTGTTTCTGCACCTAGTTCGACAAGTCTTGCATAGACTCTAACGACATATGCAAGAGCACCCATGAATGCTACTACTACACCCATGTTGAACATCCAGTGGTTTGGTACTGCGAAGATTTCCTCTACGAACCAGAAGTGCCACATTTCATTGACTCCGATGGTGAACATGGTTGCTAAGTAACCTAGAATGGTCATCTTTAGACCTGTGTTCATGGAGTTGTTTGGACCTCTTAGTACTGGGACCTTTCTATCATAGATTGCAACAGAACCCCAACCTAGTGGTAGTGCCACGAAGTGAGAGTAGAGCCACCAATGTGCTGGTGTGAATGCAGAGTCTCTGATAGAGGTTTGATGTAAGGAACCATCTACGAAGTTATCTACTTCCACGGATGCTGCTGTTGATCCCATAGCAATGACGATGAGCCAGATTTTCTTTAGTCTCTGGATCTCGACTTCTTTTGGGATTAATGCGGGCATCTGTGCCATGATACTATAGAGTAATTTTCAATATATAATGCATGAGTCATTTTTTTATGATTTTTCTTGAAATAATTGCATTTTATCGATATTAAATCTAACTAAATCATATTAAAAAATGAGAAAAAATCTATTTATTTGATATTAAAAAATTATGATTTTAATGTTCAACATTTATGTTCAGCTCTTCGATCAATTTGTGCCCAAATTTAGTAGACTCTCAGCACGGATTAAAACGGTAAAACATATATCATTCTATGAGTCGATGAATAATTAACGGGATAACTATGGTCGACAAGAAAACAATCGTACTGGCACTTAGTGTTGTTTTAGCACTTGGTACACTTGGTCCAAACTTGGCTCAAATGGTACAAACTGCAGAAGCACACGGTGTACAAGCACAACTACAGAGTCGTTTTGTAAAGATTGAAGACGAAACCTTCAACAGACAATCACTCCAAACAGGAGAAGAACTAGTCATATCTGGCAAGTTCGTAAGTCTCGTTGAAAGAGACCTCAGAGGCTGGAACTCTATATTCTCAGAGTCCACCAACGCAGGTAACAGATGGGAGATTCTCGCAAGAAGTCCACCAGGAAACGTCTTTCAAATCCCAGGTAACTCCGTCATTGATTATGAAATCAGAGCAAAGGCATTAGAGCCCGGAGTATACCACGTACACACTCAACTCAACGTTGCTCAAGTTGGACCAGGATTAGGCCCAGGACAAACAGTCGTAGTAACAGGCGATCCAATAATGAAACCAATTCCATACACCAACATAATGTATCAATCAATTATCATTGGCGTTGGATATGTAATCACATTTGCAACTCGCCCCTGGCAAGTAATCTAAAACCAACAACCCTCTCTTTTCATTTTATTAAATTACTCTAGAGAAACGACTTTATGTTATTCTTGAAGAATACATCTATGAAATGGCCCGGCATGGGCGATCCTGCCAAGAGAAAAAGCACCATACGTTATCTAATAATCACAGGAGTTATCGCAATATCGGTTGGCTTGGCCAGTATTTTCATACAACAGTGGTTGAACTTGGATAATCCCTTACGTGTGTGCATAAATGGAGTAGAGACCGACTATAAATTATCAGCAACTTTGGAACTATATGTTGACGGGCAAAAAGTAGAGATTCCAGCAAATATCGGCAATAATGAAAAGTGTAGACATTCGTTGTACACTTTAACAAATGACGGCATCATATATGCAGAATGGAAAAAAGAATACCCATTTGAGATTGGACACTTTTTGTGGACTTGGACAACATATCATGAAAACGGATTTCCCATGAGAGATATGGATGAGAAAAAATCCAAAGTTTTTGTAGACGGCAAAGAGACACCTAATTACATTCGAGAGCCACTTGTTGATAGAAGTCATTACAGGGCCGAATTCTATACGAAAGGATATGACAAAGCCAATGAGCAAGACTTTGCACCGCCGGAATAATTATAGAATAATTAAGTAAACTAATTTAAAGAAAATTAAAAAGAATGAAAAAAGAGGTTTTACCAGTACTTTCCGTTGTCTGGTATCAAACCGATACCTTCTCTTTCAAAGTGTCTGTCTAGTTCGTCAACCCATCTTTCGCGGTTGTCTTTGTATGACCAGCCATGTACTCTTAGCCAATATGCAATAATTCCCATAAGGAATACTGTGAACATGATTGTGCCGAAGATGTATACCATGACATCATAGAACAATGGGTCATAGTTTGGTCCCAATTGTCCAAATACGGTAGACAGAATACTTAACACTGTACCGAATAATGGAGTCATTAAAATTAAGACCGCCAGATGTGCGATATATACATTTCTCTAAAACTAATGGAATTATTTATGATCGCTTTATGCTAGGAATAATTCAATAAAATGAAAAAGAGAAGTAGGTTTATCCTCTTCCTTGAGCTGCATATCTTCCGGATCTTGCTCTGATGAAGAATGCTGCTGCAATTCCTCCAAATACGGCTGCTGCAATAGCAGAAGCTCCCAAGACTCCGTCAGCTGCTAGGTATGGAGTGCCAGAACCAGTAGATGGATTTGCTGCTGCTGATTCAACACGTTCTCTCTGAAGTTTTAGTGCTTCTTCGAGTGTGTTTTTGCCAGTCTTTCCATTTTCTGTGTCTACATTACCCATGTATTGGGCAAATGCACTTTCTGTCATTCCTAGTGATATTACGGCTACAGCAAAAATTGCTGCTCCGAGTAGTGCTTTATTCATAGTGTTTACCTGTGTGTTTGGGGCTAAGGTTTCTATTTAACTTTTTTCTAATCATCAATTCTGAGACGTATTTTGTGGTAAGGTTTATGTTAGTTCTAGGATCCAAGTCCGCATGGGACGAGTACATACTCACAGACATGGACAATCACACTCAACTAGACCCATTAATCAGAAAGCTCCATCTTGGGTAACATCTAGTGCAAAAGAAGTAGAAGAGTTGATTGTAAAGTATGGTAAAGACGGTGTACCAATGAGCCAAATTGGAATAAAACTCAGAGATCAACACGCAATACCACTTGCTAAAAACATCACAAAAAAATCAGTTAAAAAAATATTACAAGAAAATAATATTGTTCAAGACCTTCCAGAAGATCTTAACAATATTGTGAAAAAAGCAATCAATTTACAGAGACACCTCAAAAATAACAACTCTGATAAGAGAAATGTTAGATCCCTTGAACTTGTAGAGGCAAAAGTTCACCGCATTGCCACATACTACAAAAAGATCGGAGCGATCCCACAAAACTGGAAATATAAGTCAGTTGTAGCCCAACTTGAATAATGGGTAGACTCGAACAACATTTATCAAATTTCAACAATACAATTTCTGAACAAATAAAGAACAATCGCGACATTAGTGTTGTAACTCATATTGATTGTGACGGATTAACATCTGGAGCCATAATCACAAAAGCATTGATTCGTGCAGGTGCAAAGATATCTGTACATACGACAAAAGAGATGAACTCTACTATAATCAAAAATCTCCAGTCCGATTCTCATGATTTTCACATTATTACTGATTTGGGAGGAGGATTTGCCAAACAGATTGGAGAAGCATTAGGACAGAATTGGTTTATCATAGATCATCATGAAATACCTCAAGAGGAACACGATAATGATTCTGTGATAAATGCCTGGAAGTACGGAATCAATGGAGGTATCGAGATTTGTGCTGGTGGTATGGCATTTTTAGCTGCAAAAGCTTTGGATAAAAGAAATTCAGACTTGGCATCAATTGCAGTAGTCTCTGCTCTAGGTGATCGTCAGGACCAGGGAGAGAGAAAATCATTTTTGGGCAAAAATCTCGAAATTGTGGAAGAGGCAAAAACAAATGGTTCTCTTAAAGTGGATATGGATCTGCTTTTGGTTGGCCGTGAGACAAGAGCGCTAGTTGATGCTTTGGCATTTACATCCCAGCCATTTATTGAAGGATTAACTTGGAATAGGGATGCCAGTCTTGCCCTTTTCAAGTCAGCAGGAATTGAACTCAAGGATGGAGGAAGGTGGAGAACGCCCTCAGATCTTACTGAGGAGGAAAAACGCATTATCATTGAATCAATTACAAAATTTGCAAGCAACCAAAATGCCAGTCAGATAATGGAGGAATTAATTGGTCATACATACACATTTCCTGTAGAAGAGCCACGAAGTTTTTTGCGCGATGCGAGAGAATTTTCGACAATGCTAAACTCTTGTGGCAGGATTGGAAGATCCGGTGTAGGAATTGCAATATGTATGGGCGATAGGAACAAAATACTCCAAGAAGGAGAAAACATCTTACTCGAATATAGAAAACTAATTCGTGATTATATGAACATTCTAACAAATGAAAGATGGCGAATTAGCGATAGTGCAAAATGTGTAATGGTCAATGGTGAAGGAATCATTCCCGAAACAATGTCCGGGACCATATCATCATTACTTGCTGGTTCTCCAAAAAATGCTGGCAAGATCATCATACTTCGAACTAATGGTGAAGAAAACACGATAAAATTCTCATCACGTAAATCAACGGGTTGTAAAACCGAGCTCAATCTATCAACTTTGATGAAATCCGGGGCAGAGAAATTCAACGGAATTGGAGGGGGACATGATGCTGCTGCCGGTGCAAAGATCACAAAAGATAAGCTTGACGGTTTTTTGGATTATCTAGAAGATAACGTAAATGGAAACATCAATCAAAATTAAAATTAATAATCTGACCAAGAAAAAGGCCAAAACCATTTTGGCAGCTTTGGAACCAGATAATGTGGATTTTCCCAAAGGACTCTCATTTGAGATGGAAAATCTTGATAATGCACTTGTTTTTAATTTTCATAGTACAGGTAATATGAAAACACTCACAGCAACAATTGATGAAGTTCTGGCTCATGTTTCTATAGCATTAAAGGTGATAGAATAGTGTTAGATCCAAAACTCGTCAAAGAAAAACCAGAAATCATAAGAAAAATGCTAGCTGATAGAAACGTAAATTTTGATTTGGATTTGCTAATTTCACTTGACGGAAGGAGGCGTGAGTTAATGTCAAAAACAGACGAATTACGTAAGCAAAAAAACCAAGTTTCTATTGAGATTGCAACAAAGAAAAAATCAGGACAAAATGCAGATTCAAGTATCATACAAATGCAAAAAGTCTCACAAGAGTTACAATTACTAGAAGCGGAACAAATCAAGACAGAATCTGAGTTTAACAGATTAAACATGACAATGCCAAACTTAATTCACAATTCAGTGCCAATTGGTCCTGATGATTCTGCCAACATAGAATTACGAAACTGGGGAACGATTCCTAAATTCGATTACAAAATCAAAGATCATATTGATATTTCACAGGATCTAGGTGTCGTAGATTTGGAGCGTGCAGCTAAAACTGCCGGAGCTAGATTCTACTATTTAAAAAATAATTTAGTAAGACTCAATCAGTCATTGATTCATTACGCGCTAGACTTTTTGTCAGAAAAAAATTATGGATTAATCCAACCACCATACATGATAAACCGAGCTTCTATGGAAGGTGCAATAATAGCTGATGATTTTGAAAATGTCATCTATAAAGTTCAAGATGAAGACCTATTTTTGATTGGAACATCAGAGCATTCTATTGTTGCAATGCATGCAGATGAAATACTAGAAGGGAAAGATCTGCCCATTAGATATGCTGGAATTAGTCCGTGTTTTAGGAAGGAGGCAGGTGCACATGGTCGAGACCAGAAGGGAATATTTCGTGTTCATCAGTTTGAAAAAGTAGAACAGTATGTCTTTACAAGACCTGAAGATTCTTGGAAAGAGCATGAAAAAATGCTATCTATAGCAGAGGAGTTTTATCAAAATCTAGAAATTCCATATCGAGTAATGATGCTATCTAGTGGAGATTTGGGAAAAGTTTCTGCAAAGACTTATGATATTGAAGCTTGGATGGCCGGCCAAAACTCATATCGTGAGATAGTTTCATGTTCTAACTGTCTTGACTTTCAAACAAGAAGACTCAAGATCAGATTTCGTGATAAGACAAACGAACCAACTCAGTATCTTCATTCTTTGAATAGCACTCTTGTTGCCACTACAAGAACACTGGTTGCAATGTTGGAAAATTTTCAGACAAAGGATGGCCACATTAGAGTCCCAAAACCTTTGCAGAAGTATCTCGGTCAAGACCTAATATAGTACAATTATATTTTGGCTACAGGGCCGCTTAATAATTGGCTCGTAGAAAGGGTGGAAAAGTAAAGGACAAGTGGCGTGAGAAAAAATGGGTCACAGTAGTTGCACCTGAATCATTTAACAATGCACCAATTGCATACATCCCAATTACTGATGATGAGAAAGCAGTTGGTCGTGTAATTGAAGTCACATTATTTGATATTCTAAAAGGTGATCCTTCACAATATCAGTACAAGATTTACTTCCAAATAACCAAAGTTGAAGGCGATAAAGCATATTCAATATTCAAAAGATACGAGTATGCAAAAGAATTTCTCAGAAGTCTCATCAGACGTGGTTCTAGCAAAGTTAACTTTGTAATGAATGTAAAGACAAAGGACAATTATCTTTTCAGATTAAAGGTAATTGCATTAACACATAAAAAATTAAACACATCCAGAAAGCATGCACTCAGATTAATTGCCAGAGATGTTATGAATAAAACAATCCCAGATATGACAATTGACCAATTTGTACAAGCAACATGTTATGGAAAAATAAATTCAGATATCATGGCAGCAGCCAAGAAGGTAATCAGAATGAGACATGTAGGTCTTGAGAAGGTAAAACTAATCAGAACTGCAGAAGCTCAAGTCGAATTATTAGAAGCATAGTTTGACGGAAAAAAAATTAGAAGTAGAGATTCAAGTAATAATTCATGCTACTGAGGATCCTCAGAGAATTTTTGATTCATTCACACAACTCTTTAATTTAGAAAAGGATGACTTCAGTGTTCAGAAATTGCAGGGGCATTATGACAACCCAATTGTATTGCTTAACGGTAAGATAAAAAAGAAAAAGGCCACAATATTTGTAAATAGTTTGATTTCCAACATCCCAAAAAAAGACATTGATGAAATAATTGACGAATTAGACAGTAGATGTGATGGTTCCGGACTTTACATTAGAATATCAAAACAGTCACTAGTTGAAGGTAAAGTTAAACCGGCAGCTGAAGATCCAATCAAAATTAGAGTATACACTCCAGTGTATTCACAAAAAGATATTCTCAAGACTTATTCTGAAATTCTCACAAGCACAATTTAATATCATTTAGAGTAATATAAGATTGGGAATGAAGAGCTAACAAGCCGCTCCAGTCTGAGCAATACGCAAGCTGTGAAGACGCCGCGACGATCTGACCCAAAAAATAATTCAAGATTGTTTTAAATAATCTAATTTCAGCTGTCTCATATTGAAGACGGATTATGATTTGATTGTAGCTGGCGGTGGACTAGCCGGCATGATTGCTGCACATTCTGCATCTCATTATTCAAATCAAAAATTATCAATTCTAGTTATAGATAGAAATTCTCCAATATTACTAGGTAGTAAGTCAATCAATGGTTGGGTATGCGGGGATGCTGTTTCAAAGGAGGCTGTCGATTACATGGGAAGTCGAATCAAGGTCAATTGGGGCTCACCAGAGATTGAACATAAAGTAAAAGGTGTAATGGCTTTATCTCCAGATAGAGAAACGTCCATACCTTTTGATGGTGATGGATTTCTCTTAAACAGACAACAGCTTCCACAAACACAATTCAAAGAGGCACAAAAACGTGGAATAAATGTAGAATTCGAGATAAACCTAACAGGGCTACTATACGATGGAAACCAAATTGTGGGAGTTGAAGGCCTCAATAAAAAAACAAATCAACCCTACAAAAAAACTGCCAAAGTGGTAATTGATGCAACAGGCGTGACCTCGATGCTCAGAAACCAGATTAAGAATACAACAAAAATGGAACGCCGAATAGACAGAACGGATTTAGAATCAACAGGACGTCACATCATGTATTTTGAACAGGGTGAACAAGACCTAACAGAATTTGATCCGGATTATTGTCTGATTCATTTAGATCAGGATATTGCGCCAGGCGGATACGGCTGGGTTTTTCCAAAGGGAAAAAACAAAGTAAACATTGGACTAGGTGTTGAAAAAACATTACTAGACAAAAGAAACAAACGTCTTGGGAAACATGACGATGTTTCTGGTCTGATAAATCAATATGTTGCAAGAAACAAAGCCATAAAAAATCCAAAACTTTCAACTGATCCAGCAGACTTGCATAATGCTACTGGAAATTTCCAAGTATCAGTTAGAAGGCAAAATGATTGCATGGTTGCAAATGGTTTCATGTTAGTAGGAGATTCTGCATGGATGCCAAAACCACTTGATGCTGGAGGGATTGGTCCAGCATTAATTGCAGGAACCATAATTGGAAAGAATGTTGCACATGCAATTGAATCTGGAGATGTAACAGAAAAAGGATTATGGCAATACAATGTTGATTACATTAATGAGTATGGTTACAAAACTCCAGGTCTTGAAGTCTTTAGAAGATTATTACAAATGCTCACAAATGATCAGATCAATTATGGAATGAAGCACTTTTTGGGAAACATGGACGTAGAGGCCATAAGCAAAGGAGAGCATCCAGACTTTTCAATGGTCGGTAAAATGGGCATGTTAATTCGTGGTGTACTAAATAAGAAACTAGCTGACGGTCTCAGATACACGACACAGCAAAACAAATGGCTAACACAGCATTATCGTAATTTTCCTACCACTCCTGACGGATTTGATGATTGGCACAAGAAATTACTCAAGACCATGAATGATTCTTACGAACACCTTGCCAAATGGGAAAACTAGTGCTAAATTATGACTAATCATTTTAAATAAAGTCCAATCAGATATCATCATATTGCAAACTACAACATCTTACTTAGATTGGAATAATTCTATCGATATACTATCCAAAGCATTTGATGCCGGGTTATTCACTCTAATAATTGGCCCTAAAGGAACAGGTAAGACTACTCTAGTCCGAGAATTTACCAAAACAAAAAATGCAAAATTAGAATCAATTAACTTTAGTCTTCGAACGCGCGAAAGTCACCTAATAGGTACAAAAACCCTCAATGAGGGAACCATAGGATTTGATGAGGGAATTCTAATAAAATCCATGAAAGAGGGAAGTGTTCTATATCTTGATGAGCTAAATGCCGCAGAAGCTGATGTTTTACTCAGATTAGATGAAGCTCTAGATGATAGAAGACAAATTGTTCTCAAGGAATCTACCGGAGAGACGATAAATGCAGATCAGAAATGGTTTGTTATTGCAACAATTAATCCATTAACGCATGTAGGAACTAAGGAACTTCCACCACAACTATTAAGCAGATTTCCAGTTAGAATTAGATTAGATTATCCGCCAGAAGAGACAGAATTTCAAATCGTTAAAAAATATTCTTCAGGAAAACATGATGATGCATTAAAACAGGGAATTAAACTAGCTAGTACTCTAAGGCAAGCAGCAGCAGTTGAGGAATTGTATTACTCACCCAGTCTCAGAGAAACAATTGCATTTACAAAGCTATTAGATTCAGGAATTGAAACAAAAAAAGCTGCAGATATTGTATTTGGCAATGTTTATTCACAATGGGGAAATGTTGAATATCAAAAAGTAAGCGATATTATTACATCAATGTTCGGTAGATAATGCAAACATTACAATTACGAAATGATACGTTAGTAGAAATTGCCACTTTTTTGGCACGAAGATGGTCAGAGAGGGAGAAAATAACAGTTGAATTTTCCGATAAAAAAGAGACAATTACAAAACTAAAAGAGAATAAGATTAGTCTGGTCTCACCTGAGCGCTATTCTGGTACAGATTTTGAGAAATATAGACAATTTCGTGTAGCTATATGGTATGAAGCAATGCGTATTAGATTTTGCAAAAAAATTCTATCAAATGATCATGCTTTTGGATTTATTCTTAATACAATAGAAACCAGGCGTGTAGAAATGCTTGGTAGAAAAACCTGGTGCGGTATGGATGAGGAGTTAATCTTCAACTACTCTTACCTTTGGCTATACAGGCCTCAGTTAGAGAGTATTTTGGGAAAATCCAGAGTGCTTGAGGCATTTTATCAAAAATTTCTCCTAGGAGACATTAAAGGAGAATTACAACCTAGTTATGCAGACAGAGTTGCAACTGCTGCCACTAAAGCAAAAGAGATTATCACAGATGCAATAGATAAAAACTACGACACAGATTGGTTAGAAAAAAAAATTCCAGAAATTCTCAGTATTTTAAACATTGATGCACTAACCACTGTTCCATTGATTGTGCCTTGGAAAGGTCCAAGCTTGATGATAACACCCCAAGATTTTGAAAATGCCCTACAAAAAATAATTCAAAACAAGGAAAAAGATTTTGGTGAAATTGACAAAGACAGCATTATTTCTGGAAAATCAATAGCAGAAGAATTTCAGGTAATTAAAGACGAAAACAAGAAAAACGAGAACAAAGGACTCAGTAGTCAATCAATTGGAATTCAGGTACCGGGTTCCACTAATATTGATGAAACCCGAATTTATGATCAAGATCTAATTAGCAATCTAAAAGCCAAATTCAAAGATTGGAAGACTAGTTGGAAAGAACAGCAAGTTTTTGCAGGTGATGAATTTGATGCTGAATCTTTTGTAGAAGGATACAAACCATTTGTAGTCGACGTAAAAAAATCAATTAAATCCAAGATAATGATACTTTTAGATCATTCATCCAGTATTACTGAACAGCAAGGAGAATACAAAAAAGCAACATTGGCTTTATGTGAAGTCTTGTCATTTTTGAAAATAAAATTTTCCGTTTTTGCTTTCAATACGACACAAAAACAAATTGTATGTTGGATGATAAAACCAGAAGAGACAAAATGGAACAACGCCTGTGCTAAAAGACTAGCACAGATTGAAGCAAATGGTGGTACGCCGCTTGCTGATATATATCAAAAAATGTTTCCCACTCTAAAATCCAAAAAACCAGACATATTTTTGACCCTCTCTGACGGTGAGCCTTCAGATCCTGATGCAGTTAGAGCAATGGTAAAATCATTAAAGGCAATAGGAATTAGAATGGTTGCAATAGGTGTTGGGCATAATACATTAAGTGCAACTACAATTGCCAATAATCTGAAGTTTTTAGGTTATGAGAAAACACTAGCAGTATCAAGACTCAAAGATATTCCAAATAGAGTCCTGACAGTATTACAAACTGGCTAAATCAAAAATTCTAAATTTGGCTATAAATTAGCATATTCAAATGAATATAGAAATATCGTCTGTAGAGCTTGCACAGATTTTACAAGAAAGATCAAACTCTCTAATCTTGGATATTCGCTCAAAGGATAATTACATGAGCGGTCATATTTCTGGTTCAGCTAATGCCGTGTGTACTTCAATGCAACAAAAACAGATCATAATGTCTAAAATTCCACCAAACATGAAAGTCATTTTAATTGATGAAGACGGAAGCGAAGCAAAACAAAATGCAACGATGATGGCAAGATTCGGATTTGATGCTCATTATCTAAAAGACGGATTCAAATCATGGACGGGTCAGATTGTAAAAAGTACACAAGACACAACTATTAGTGGTGATATTCTTTGGAATTCCATAAGGCAAGATAATGATGTATTTTTGCTAGATGTGCGAGAGCCTCAAGAATTTGCAGAATTTAAAATTCCAGGTGCTGTGAATATCCCACTCTCTCAATTATTCATGCCGGGCTCACAATTACAGATACCAAAAGACAAAAAAATTGTAACAATTTGTTCACATGGAAATCGTTCTATGGTTGCCACATTCGCATTAGCACAAAACGGTTTAGAATCTACATCACTTGTTGGAGGAATGTCTTTGTGGAATCAGGTACTTGGTGCAACCACGCTAAAAGAAAACGACATTGTCATAATCCAAGTAGAAAAAATAGGAAAGGGTTGTTTGTCGCATATAATTGGTTCAAATGGTGAAGCCGTAGTAATAGATCCTACCTACCCACCATCAAAATACTTGGAATATGCACAAAAAGAAGGCCTCAAGATAACCAAGGTAATTGATACACATCAACATGCAGATCATGTCTCTGCGGCAAAAGAATTATCACAAATTACTGGTTCCAAACTGTATCTAAGTAAGCTGGAGGAATACAAATTAGAAAGTGAGAAAATCGAGGATGGAAGTTCAATATCTTTTGGTACAAAACAACTTTTAGTGATGCACACACCTGGTCACACGCCAGGTGGAATGTCATTAGTATTGGATGACAAATATGTATTTTCAGGAGATATTTTATTCGTTGAAGGAATTGGAAGGCCTGATCTAAGGGATCAGGCTGAAGAATTTGCAGCAAAATTATACGATACTCTGCATAACAAGATACTGAAATTCAATGATAATGTGAGAATATTCCCGACCCATCATAGCGAAGGAGTAAACCCAACAAAAGACGGAATTTACTATACAACTGTACAAAATGCAAAAAAACTCCCGTTAATTGATTTAGACAAAACCGAATTTGTGAATAAAGTTGTCGGAATAACAACCCCAAGACCAATGAATTATTCCATGATCATTAAAATCAACAAAGGTATTATTCCCATAGCACCCGAACAGATTCCAGATTTAGAAATGGGTCCTAACAGATGTAGTATTAGGATGTAATTGAGTACCTTCAAGTGTCTTTCTGTATCACAGCCATTTGCTGATCTAATAATTAAAGGCAAAAAAATTATTGAGCTTCGTCATTGGAACACAAATTATCGAGGTGAAATTTTAATTCACTCTCCAACAAAAATCATGATCAAAGAATGTAAAAGATTGAAAATCGATCCTAGTTCTCTGGTTACAGGTGTGATAATTGGAAAAGTAGTCATTTACGATACTAAAAGATATCACACAAAAAGTGAATATTTAGATGATAAGAGATTCCATTTTGCACCAGAGTATTATTTTACAGAGAAAACATTTGGTTTTCTTTTAAAAAGTCCCAAAGATTTCAAAAATCAAATTCCCATGAAAGGTAAGCTAGGGATTTATGATGTTGAGATTCCAAGTAGTATGGCTAAAGAAAATGACATCATTACTGAGATTTTCGATGAAGAATATAGAACACAGTGGATCAATCATCATTAACTGAATCCAGCACCAAATTGATCACCATCTTGTAGAGGATCTACATCTTTTGCATTTTTTAGTGTCAAATACAAAAGCGCCTCATTGACTAATTCTAGCGAGTCAGCACTATTTAGATTGAATTTGTTTTGAGCAAAATCAATGTATTTTTGCAGTTTTTTCTGTTCTTGTTCTTGCAGTGAAATTTTATCTTTGACAAGAAGCTCTGCAATTTGAAGAATCTGAGAATTTCTAGCTTCATCATCCATGAAAATGTTTAGTCTTGGAGGTTTTTAAGAGTCGTGATTTACTTTTGAGACTGTTGAAGTTTTTCCCAGTCTGCCAAAAATGTCTTTATTCCATTCTCAGTAAGAGGATGCTTTAGCATTTTACCTAATACATCTGGCGGTAATGTAACTACATCTGCACCAATTTTTGCAGCCTCGACAACATGCATTGGGTGTCTTACACTTGCCACAAGAATTTGTGTTTTAAAATTATAATTTGAAAAAATTTGTTTGATTTCTGCAATTAATGACATACCATCTTGTCCTACATCATCTAGTCTACCAATAAATGGACTTACATACTTGGCACCTGCCTTGGCAGCTAGTATTGCTTGATTTGGAGAAAAAACAAGTGTAACATTGACGGGTATTCCTTCTTCTGAGAAGCTTTTACATGCTTTGAGACCATCTCCGGTCATTGGAACCTTGATGACTACATTTTTGCCATATTTTTTGAGCTTGTGGCCTTCTTCAATCATTCCAGCATAATCAGTTGCAACAACTTCAAGACTCACATCGCCTTTGATAATCTTAGTAATCTCCTCCATTGCTTTTTGTGGATTACCGCCTTCTTTAGCCAACAAAGATGGATTTGTTGTAATTCCATCTAGCAGTCCCATGTCATTATATTGTTTTATTGATTGAAGATTAGCAGTATCAAGAAAGATTTTCATTTTTTCTTACCCAATATTTCTTTGACTTGTTTTGTTATATTAATTGATGTCAAGCCGTGCTTCTCCAAAAGTAGTGGAATTTCCGAATCTCTTGCAGATTCTCCAAATTTATCATGAACACCAATTCTCTTAATTGGTACAGGGTATAGTTCTGAGACTACTTCTGATACTGCAGAACCTAATCCACCAATAATGTTGTGCTCTTCACATGTAACAATGCAACCAGTTTCTCGTGCAGATTTTTCAAGTAGTTCTTGATCAATAGGCTTTATTGAAAACATATCAATAACTTTGCAAGATACGCCATCTTGTTTTAGGGATTCGGCTGCGTCAAGGGCCATTTTCACAGTGAGTCCACATGCAATAATTGTGCAATCAGCCCCATCTCTCATCGTTATTCCTTTGCCAACCTGAAATTCTTGGGACTCTTCGTGTACAATAGGAGAGGCTGATCTTGTTAATCGCATATAGTGAGGGCCGTATCTTTGAGAAATTACCCAGGTTAGTTTTGAGACTGCAATGGTGTCAGCTGGAACTAGTACATTCATGTTTGGCATTGAACGCATTATTGCATAGTCTTCTACTTGTTGATGAGAGCCACCATCAGCACCCACTGATATTCCTCCATGAGATACAACTAGCTTGACATTGAGTCCCTTTTTGTCTTCAGGTGATGGATATGCAATTGCATTTCGAATTTGATCAACGCATCTACCAGGAAGAAAAATCGCATAAGTACTTGCGAATGGGATTTTTCCCGACAAGGCAAGACCAGCTGATACGGAAACAAGATTTGCTTCTGCAATTCCCACGTTAAAGAATCGATTTGGGAATTTTTTTCCAAAGTCAGCAGTCTTTAGAGAATCGGTTGTATCTGCACCCAGAACAACAATATCTGGATTTTGCTCTCCAATCTCTAGTAACGCCTTACCATATGCAGTACGCATGTCTGTCATATCTCCAATCATGCGAATCCAATCTCCTTGGCTATCGAACTGAGTTGGTTCCTTTTTTCACCGATAGTATGAAGGTCAATCCATTTTGCGACAAGGTCTTTGCCTCCTAGCTCAAAGGCCTTTTGGATTAGCATTTTTCGTCTTGCATAGGCAATTTTGTTTCTAAATTCCCTAATTACACCACGAACATCTTGCTGCCCAATAATTGCACTTCCTCCGACAAAGGCTCTTGCACCATCCATGAAGCATGCCCCGATATTGTCCAATGTAACTCCCCCATCAGCCTCGATGTATCCATCAAAGTTGTGTTGTGCCAAAATTTGGTTTAGTCTCTGCATTTTCTCATGTGTTGATTCAATGTATTTTTGGCCTGACTTGCCAGGAACTACTGACATTACAATAAGCTGATCAAGTTTTGAAATGAATGGTAAAGTCCACTCAGGAAATTCAGTGTCAGGGTTTATTGCCAATCCAACACCTACCTGATTTGCTTTTAATGCATCATGAATTATGCCAAAACTAGATGCGTCGCAAACTTCTGCATGAACTGTTATTATATCAGAACCAGCATCAATGTAATCTTTGACAAATTTTACTGGTTCATTTATCATCAAGTGAGTATCAAATGGTATGACTGTTAGTGGACGTAGTTCCCTGATTTTATTATGATCAAAGGTCTTGTTTGGTACAAACATCCCATCCATTACATCCAGATGAATGTAATCAGCCCTCCCATTTGCACATCTCTTTACTTCATTTTCAAGATTTGTCATATCACCAGCTATTATAGATGGTGCAATCATTGACTGGGAATCAATTTCCATATCAATAATCGGAACAAATTCTTTTTTTGGTGCTTGGCCATGCCATTTTGGATTATCTTCCATGTGTTCAACACCTTTGCCTTTGATTGTTCTAGCAATTATAATACTGGGTGTACCTTTAGTTTGATTTGCTTTTTTAATTGCATAATCTAGCTGCTCTATTCTATGTCCATCTATTTCCAAAACATTCCATCCAAAAGAACGCCACTTGTCTCCTGTTTTCCATCTGCTGGCATCTTTCCACATTTCAGAAAGATCGTCTCCAGCTAGTTCCTCATCAAGAGGCATGATTTTTTCAGTGTAAGAGTCTTGTTGAATGAAATTTCTATCCAAAATAGCAGTAAGATTATCAACTTTGTATTTTGCGCCAGTCATTGCAGCTTCCCAAACTTGCCCTTCATCAGTTTCTCCATCACCCATTACTGTGAAAATTCTTGTAGGTTTACAATCAATTCTTGCAGCAAGTGCCGCTCCAATAGAAAATGATAATCCTATTCCCAAGGATCCTCCACAAAATTCCACACCAGGGCATTTAAGATCCGGATGTCCCTGTAATCTACTTCCAAATTTTCTGAGGGTGTCAAGTTCGGATTGATCAAAATAACCAGCAAGGGCCATGTTTGAGAATAATCCGGGGGATGCGTGTCCTTTAGAAAGTACTAGTTTGTCTCTATCTTGCCAGGTGGGATTTTTTGGATCATATCGCAGATATTTGAAAAATATACATCCCATGATTTCTGCCATGGAAAAAGAGCCTCCTGGATGTCCAGAGCCAGCAATAGAAGTGGATCGAATGACTAACTTGCGTGCTTTTCTAACATTTTTTTTTATTGCATAATAATTGAGACCCATTTTAATCAAACACAACTGGCAAAGTCATGTTTTGAGCTGCTATCGGATTAAATAAAAAGCTATTTTCTTCTCAATACTTTAATCTCGATCTAACGAGATTATAATATGGATCTAGACAAATTAACACCGCTTGTAATTTATGATAACCAATGTTATCTTTGTACAAAATTTGCACAGATTGTTAATTTATTGGCAAGAGGGAAATTATTGTTAATCGGCCACTATAGTGAAATTGGTGAGACCATTCGAAAAAATACACTGGATCAAGACGCATTGAAGATGTTTTGGCTAATAGACAAAAATACTGCATATGGTGGTAGAGCAGCACTGATTCCATTATTTAGTGCAATTATAAAATCGAGGGGTTCTGGAAATTCAGAATTAATAATTCCCAATAACTGTATCAAAGAATGTAAAAATGTTAAGTCAGTGTTTGTTCGTTCTGCAAGTCTGTTCACAAATAGCAGAAAAATTTCAATTTCCAGGTCATGAAGGCTACATAATTTCACAAAAAGATCGAATCCGCTTACCCATCATTTGCAATAAAGTACATCAGAGTTGTGAATATTGTGTCAGATAAAAAATCTGAAGAAAAAAAAGGATTCATAGCAGATTTTGCTCGCTTTTTGAATACATTTGGAATAATCGGTCTTGCAATTGCTTTTGTAATAGGTTCTGCTGCATCAAAACTCGTTAGTGCTCTTGTAACGGACATCATTAATCCAATTGTTGGTCTTGCATTACCTTCAGGAGATCTTAAAACACTAGAATATTCAGTTACAAATCAACTAACAGGAATAACGTCCAATTTCAGGTATGGAGATTTGATTGGAAATATTATTGATTTTATCATTATTGCTGCAATTGTTTTCATACTATACAAACAGTTATCCAAGTTCAAGTTAGTCGAGGATAAAACAAAGGTATAGCACATGTCACTAGTTTGTTTTCATAAAGGACGGACTTTGTATCAGAAAAGAACAAACAACAAGGTCAGAGTAAATATTTTGCAAGTTATATCTTGTAACTAGATGTTTTCAGATTTAATAAAAAGAAATAATTTAGTGGTGATGTCCACCGCAGCCACAAGAGCCGTGACTCATGTCGCCCATATCTGAACCACCATCTTTTTTAGAACATGTGTTACATTTGTCATGTCCTAGTGGAGAAAAGAAGCTCTTCCCACAAGAGACACATTTTGTACTTGACATGAAATTATTAAAAAAATCTACTATTTATCAATAATCCCAAATCTTAATAGAGACAAAAAATCGGAGCCTGATTTGTGAATATTAAAGTAGAAAAATCTGATCCTATCAAGAAAAAAACTAAACTAGTTGTCTATTTTGTCACAGAAAAATCTGAATTACCATTAGGATTACCAAAACTAAACCAAAAACTTGTAGATGAAATAAAAAAAGTAGTTAAAGAGACAAAGGCAAAACTTGGAGCCATTGCCATATTACATACACATCAACTTGTTGAACAGGAACGAATTCTAATTGCAGGTCTTGGTCAAAAGCACAAAATTTCCCATGAATCTCTTAGAATTACTTCTGGTAAAATCGCCAGAAAGGTTAGTGAGATAGAATTAGAAGAGTACACTATAGTCGTTCCAAATAATTTACCAGTTAATTCAAAATCTGTAATTAATTCAATAGTTGAAGGTGCACGATTATCTTTGTATTCTTTTGATAGATTCAAAAAAGAAAAGAAAAAAATTCCAAACCTTACAATAATTTCTACAAATGAAAAAGCATCTGAGTTAGTATCAAAGGCTAATTTAGCGTCAGAAGGTGTAATCTATGCTAGAAGCTTATCCAATTTACCTCCTAACGAGTGCAATCCAGTAAAACTAGGCGAGTTTGCAAAGTCATTATCAGTGAAGAACCGACTCAAGTGTACAATATTATCAAAATCTGAATTAAAACAGAAAGGATTTGGAGGAATTACTGCGGTAGGACAAGGAAGTAAAAATGAGCCAAAACTGATCATATTGGAATACAACGGTAAAAAGGACTCCAAACCAATCATCTTGGTAGGTAAAGCAGTTACATTCGATACCGGAGGAATTTCGCTAAAACCAGCTGAGAAAATGGATGAAATGAAATTTGACAAGTGTGGAGGGTGTACAGTTTTAGGCATTATGAAAGCTGTATCAGAATTAAAACTTCCAGTAAATCTTGTCGGAATCATTCCCTCTGTTGAAAATATGCCTGGTGGTGAATCATATCGACCAGGAGACATCATAAAATTGCATGATGGAAAAACTGCTGAGATACTCAATACTGATGCTGAGGGACGTTTGATTCTTTATGATGCACTATCTTATGGCATCAAGACATACAAGCCCAAAGAGATTATTGATTTTGCCACATTAACAGGTGCTTGTATTGTAGCACTAGGTGCAAACGTTGCAGGCCTAGTAAGCAATAATAAAAAAATCGTTGAAAAAATTACTAAATCATCGCAAAATACTGGTGAGCAAGTATGGCAGCTTCCAATAAATGATGATTATATGGACATGATAAAATCAGATTATGCAGAAATCAGAAACACGGGTCCTGGTAGAGTTGCTGGTACAATAACAGCTGCTGCATTTTTGGCAAACGCTGTAGGAAATACTCCTTGGGCACATTTTGACATTGCCGGAACTGCATGGGTACAAGCTGGCTCTAAAGAAAAATCTTACAATCCTAAAGGTGCAACGGGATTCGGTGTTAGATTAATGCTTGATTATCTTAGTAGCCCCTAGAATTTCTATCCGGGGTTCCACCTGTAGGATTTCTAAAGTTGTGCTTTTCCATCATGTGGTTCATGAACCTAATGTCATTTTCTAATTGTGCTCCACAAACTGAACAAGTTGGCATGATAAACATAAAAATTCAGAGTATAAGAATTTGATTAAAAGATGCCAGCACCACTACTTCCCAAGGGCTCTCGCACCTTAGTAACACAGTGGCGACATTAGGTTTGACTTCCAGGTTCGGAAAGAGACTGGGTCGCGCCC
>OMIR01000048.1 GCA_900299125.1 Nitrosopumilales archaeon
CAGCCAGGCAGCCAATTCCGGCACCAACCAGTATTAGGATTGGTCCAACTAGCGGCATCATCTCAAAGTAAATGTTTGATGTCATGCTAGGCCACATTAGCTTATCCAGTGTCACCTCATTATACGTATACGTAATTAACGGATAATACAGAAAATAAAATGTGCTACCAAATATTGCACCTGCAATCCATGGTGCCTTTGAGTTTTGAGATTTTGATATTATAAAGTCTCCTAGAATTATTGGAATAATATTTACAAGATAAAACGGAATTGTTAGAATCAGTGTATGATTAGGAATTATGGCACTTAGTGTCATTATTCCCAGATAGGCTGCCCCAATTGATGTTGAAATGCCAAATTGCCTTTTTGCAAATAATGAACCACTCAGTAAAACAGTAGATATCAAAAGTGGATACGATACGCTGGCAAATACTGCCCCAAATACAGGATCCGGATTGAAATCAAAATAGTCTGTTTTGGAAAATGGCAGAGAAAATGAATGCAATAGACCTGTAGTGGATAACCACACTGGTATTAGCGAGATAATTATTCTGGCCTTGTTTTGTGATTCAGTGACTAGTGATTTTGAAACATAGAGAGCACCTATACTGGATAAAAACATGCCAAAAATTAGTATCAGATGAGGCGGGCTGAGTAGTCCGTCTAGGCCGAACCTTGAATGCCATGCAAAGTCAATGGGTCCTGCAGATAATAGCGAGGTAATTCCAATTGCGATAATTTTGATTCCTCTTCCATATCTTTGCGGGTTTGGCTGCTTTTTCCAAGATAAAAACAAAATTGCAAATCCCACCAGTGAGACTCCGACTCCGGAGTAAAGTAGAGCGTGTGGTGGTGCAAAAAATGTCTCTGGTTTATTTAGAATATGATTAGAGATATCCCAGCTTCCCCCACCAGTGACCATAATGATTCCAATACTGACTAGAATACTGGCTAGTCGGAATAATTTAGAAAAATCCAGGCTAGTTTGCATTTGTGGCTTCATTTGATCACTTATGGTATTATGATGACTTTATGTTCTTGCACAAATTCGTTTTGCTGGTCTAGTATTCCTTGGCGCGGAAAGTGAGATTGCTCTGATGTATGGGGCATTGTCACAGTTTTTGTGTAAATGAGAAATGTTCCAGCCTGATGCGGTATGATTTGTATGGTCATAGATGAGGAATGGTTTGTCTTTGAAGGTCTGTTATAGGCCTCTAAAATAGGATATTTTGCCTCTATTGGAGTATTGTTTGAATTATACGAAGAACCTATTTGTTTTCCTTGCAGAAAAATTTTCGGAGATTGTAAAAAGTCATACGATACTATTTTGATATCATCCATGTTTGAGATTTGAGGAAATCCAACTGTTACTGTTTGAAGGTCTGCTTCTGCTCCTTCATTATTAGAAACTAGGGTAATCTCAAATGGTTCATCAAGCTTTGCCTGCTCTGGTATCATGGTGTAAAGTGTAGGTTTTGCAGTGCCAAAATCATTATTTGAATAGATTTGCGGAAAAATTACTAATACAAATGTAAAATAAATTACCAGAATTACCGGAGAAACGAGAAATAATTTTTTCAATAATATAATTAAGAAATGGCTGAATTTATTATGTTAGGCCTGTGATTATTTCCAGATTGTCAAATTCGTCCTGATTGTCTGCAATAAAGTTTGTAATTTCAGTAGAATCGATTTCAATCCATTCAGATTCTCCTGCAAAAGTCAAAAAGTCCTCGACGTGCTTTTTAGAACCGGTAAAAGAGACAAGGATTTTTTCGCCAATTTTTTCCCTAGATGATGGAAGTAAGATTGCCTTGCCGTAGCGGCCCTCATGTTGGATGTTAATTGTGTATTCGTTTCCTAATAGCTCGGCCTTGCCTACAAAATAGCTCTCCTGTATGTCCAGTTTTTTTATTTTTAGAGTATACTTCATACTTTTTCAGTATTTTTTTGAGGTATAGGTTGCAATTATAGATATCCCAAGTTAGCACTAGATCATAATTTTAACACCAGTTAAATTCAAACAATACCTAGATCAATTATGAAAGGAGAGTTTGACCCAAAGTATGCATTTGTAGCAGACGATAGCATGGATTTGGTAGTCAAGATTGCAAGATTCGTAGGCAGACAGTACATTAGCCTAATAGAGTCAATTAGACGCTCTATTGCAGAATCAGAACAATAATTCTCCGAATTATCTATTGCAAATGTTTTAGAATTTTAGGATAGCACAAAAACGAGCTTTGTGCGGCCGAATCCGTTCCAATTCCATAGCTAATAGTAGAGTCTCCTACAAAAAATAATCCCGATATGTTTGTCTCATGTGGGAATTTTTGCTTCCATACTAGGCCTGGTTCTTTGACTACAGACTCGACTAGCTTCCATGCCATAGAGCGCTCCCAGATTAGTGATTTTGTAAAGTTTGGATAAATCTGGGATATTTCCTCTTTCATTTTTTGCGTTAGCTCTTTGATTTTCTGTGGATTCTCAGTGTCCTCTGAAGGAACTGGTGCTCCTGCCATGATAAGATATTCGCCTTTGGGTGAGACAGAGCTTGCAATGTTTGTTACAAAAAATATTCCCTTTGTCATGTAATCACCTACCGGAAAGACAAGCTGCCTAAAGTCTAGTTTATCAGAGCAGCAAAAATGCGCCTCTATTACGGATGTAGTTTTTTCTAGTTTTTTTGCCATGGACTGTAGTGATTGATCTAGAATGTTTGGCTCAAATAATTCTCTTATTGCAAGATATGCCGGATGTGTAACTATAATACAGTCAGATTCAACTAGATTGCCATCTTGAAGAATAACTCCAGCTACTTTGTTGTTTTGTACTTTGACTTGCTTTACTGCTTGGCCTAGGTGGATTTTGCCGCCTTTTTCTGTGATATAATTAGAAACTAGTTTGCATATGGTATCGTATCCACCTTCTGCAGGATATGCCAGCTCACTTGTTCCTCCCTTGAATGGGTTTGCCCTAATTATCATTCTCATAAATTCACCTAGAGCTACATGTTCAGGACTGTCTGCAAATGCCAGAATGCAAACTGCATCAAAGAATGCCCTAGTTTTTCTATCTAGTCTGCCAATAACATTCATCATTGAGGTATTGTCGTATTTTTCAGATTTTTGCACAGATGAAAATGCCATTGGTAGTATTACTTTGAGTAGAGAGATTCTTCCAGATAATGGCAATAGTGAGAATTTGAGAATATCTGTAATTCCTTTAGGATATTTGTGGTATTTTTTATTTTCATAAAACGCAATATCATTAACTTTGGCTAGCTTGAGATCATTTACAATTCCAATTTCTTCTAGTAATTTGTATACTGCCGAGGTTTTGTAAAATGGCATTATGTGAAAGCCGTTATCTAGAATGTGGTTTTTGTAAACTGATGATTTTGTCCTGCCGCCAACAAAGCTGGACTTTTCATAAATAGAGACATCAAAGCCCTGTTTGACTAGTAGTGCACCCATGCACAAGCCAGAGATGCCGCTGCCGATAATTACTATGGATTTTTTCATTCCTGTTTTGCTAAATTATTTTTGTTTAAAATTAGTTTGGTTTGTGTTAGCACTATGAATATGGTATGATTGATTTTAAATTCTGCCTAAAAATTGAATTTGTATAATGAGGCGCCCTAATGTTCTAACTGCATTTGGAATTTTGTTTTTGATCTCTTCTGCAATAATGCCAATTCAGGACTTGATAGTTTGGGGGCCGGAATATGTGGAATGGTTCTATGTTTCCCCAGATATTACTGCAGAAAAGCTCTCAATTGGGGTACTTGTAGTAGGTATTGCGCTAATTCTTGTTGGATATTTGAAAGCAGACTCGCTGTTTATGACTAGATAGTTATTTTGACAAATCTAGTAATGCCTTTGCCTGCTTGTAGTGGACTTCATCTATCATCTTACCTTCCACGACAGTAGCACCCTTGCCCTTGTTTTTAGATTCTTCATATGTTTGGCATACTTTGTTAGCCCACTGTATTTCAGACTGGTTTGGGGCAAATAGTTCATGAGCAATTAAAATCTGATCAGGATGAATAATTGATTTGCCCGAATAGCCGAGCCTTTTTCCAACTATACAATCCTCTTTGAGGCCATCCAAATCCTTGAGATCCTGCCATATTGCATCAATTGATAGGACTCCTGCAGCTCGTGCATCTAGTGGAATTTTTGCACGCGAATATGCAGCGCCCTCTGGCTGTTTGGTGTATTCGATTTTTAGATCATTGAGTAAATCAAATACCCCAAATACTACAGCTGGAATTCTCTTGCTGCTCTTGGCAATTTCAAATGTGTTAACTACGCCTTCAGCAGATTCAATTGACGGAATTAGAAAAACTGGTTTTAGTTTTCTTTTCTTTTCCAGTGTTGTAGTGAGTTTGATAATTTTTGCAAGTTCGGCAGAATTATTGACCTTGGGTATTACAATTCCGTCAAGGCCCTTTTGAATAACTTCGGCCAGATCGTCCGCAATTTTGCCAGATATTGGCGAGTTTGTTCTGACATAGATGGAGCTGGAATAGCTTGTACGTGATTTTAGAGCCTCTTTGATGAGCCCTCGCGCAGTTTTTTTCTCTGAATCTGGAACCGAATCTTCAAGGTCAAAGCAAACAATGTCAGCTGGCGAGGTTTTTGCCTTTTCTAAAAAGCGTGGATTGTTTCCTGGTACAAATAAGAGGCTGCGGTAAAGCCTTGCCAAGAATTTAGGCGCCTTCTGGCTTTAGTAGGATTTTGCCAAAGAGGCCTTTTCCTGTCAACATCTTTGTGTGGGCTTCGGCTGCTTGCTCAAATGAATATACAGAATCAATGACTGACTTGATTTTCTTTTTGCCCATCCAATATAGGCCGTCGTCTAGTTCTGCTTTGGTTCCTTGGGTAGAACCCAAGATGTTAGTTCCCTTGAAGAATATGTGTCTAAGATCTGTCTTTGCATCATATCCAGTTGTTGCACCACATGATACCAGTGTTGCACCATATTTGAGAAGTGTTAGTTGCTGATTCCAGTGTGTTTCGCCAATGTGATCAAAAGAGACATCAATTCCTGGTACACCGCCAGATGATTTTGCGATTTCTTTGGTAATTTTGAATACTTCTTTGCTCCAGTCTGGGTTTCTGTGATCTACTGCATAGTCAGCGCCAAGATTTTTGCACTTGTCTAGCTTGTCACCAGATGCTGTTGCTATAACAGTGCATCCGTATAGTTTTGCTATTTGGATACCAAATGAGCCGACTCCGGAACCACCGCCCATGATTAGAACTGTTTGTCCTGGTTTGATTTTGGCTCTGCCTACGAGCATGTGCCATGATGTGAGTAATGTCATTGATGCTGCTGCTGCTTCATCATAAGAGACGCCTTCTGGAATTTTTGAAACGTTAACTTCGGGAAGATGTGTAATTTCCTGGTATGCACCCCATGTTGGTCCTGTCTGGAAACCCCAGATGGTTCTTTTTGTGCAATCAAATTCGCGTCCATCTGTGCATGCCTTACAAACTCTACATGACATGTTTGAATGTGATACAACTCTGTCGCCTACTTTGATGTCAACTACGTCCTCTCCTACAGCAATTACATCTCCTGCTGCATCAGAGCCGGAAACGTGAGGGAGTGGAACTGCTACTGGAACGCCTCTCATTCCCCAAATGTCATTATAGTTTAGTGCTGCTGCCTTTACCTTGAAAACAACTTCGTTTGATTTTGGTTTTGGATCGGAAATGTCTTCAACTTTTAAAATTCGTTTATAGTTATCGTCAGGGGCATATTCTCTGTATACTACTGCCTTCATATTTTTGGAAATCCCAAACCCCTAATTATATTTATTTGAGTTATCTTCTCTCGATTTTGAAATCTCGTTTAGGTTGTTGTGTTGACTGGAGTATTTGCTTGAGTTGCTCATCAGATATTTGTGATCGTATCTTTCCCTGGGAAGCCATTCCTATTAGATAATTTTCCACCAACGCTGCTAGCTCGGGCTTGACCATTCTGACATTGGTGAGTCGAAGTCTTGCCTCTGATGATAATAGTTGCTTTAGAATGATTTCTTTTTGTTGCTGAATCTCTTCGTCGCTTGGTCTGTTTTGGTCGCCATGTTCATAGCTCAAAGGATATCACTAGGAGTAGATTTTGAGTAGTGGATTTTTTACTGCTAGCTCGTCTAGAATTTCAGATGCTAGTCTGTCTATCTTTTTCATTCCGGCATGAGTCACTACACGGCCCTTGCCTTGAACTTTTTCAACATAGCCTAATTTTTCAAGCTCTTGGATTGCATTTCTTATGATTGCACCGCCAGAATCTCTGTGGTGTGAGAATGCATAACCTACTGCCTTGTTTCCACCATAATCGATTCTAAGATCGTTTACACCTATTGGTCCGTGCACGTAAATTTTTCTAAATACTGATGCACATCTAGTGTACCACCATTCTCGGTCTTGTGGAGGTCGTACAGCATGAGAACCGGTCTTTACATATGAAGCCCATTCAGGCTTGCCAATGTTTTCGGATTTTAGCATTGAAGCTAGTCTAGATATTAAAAGATCTGCCGGTACGTCATAGACTTTAGCCATGTGAAATCCAACCTTTCAAATCGTCTTATAATCATTTAGATCTCGTAATGACCTTGTGATAGGTATGGTTACAGAATCGGCATGTAATTCTAATTGATTTCAGGGTGGATCTGCCCATTCTAATACGGCTAGTTCCCGGTGGAATGAATGATTTGCATTTTTTGCAAAACTGCATTCTGATTTCATATGGAAGCTTGACTTTGTATTTGGTGCTAATTTTTTTTGCAAGCCCTGCTTGTCTTTGTGCAAGCTCCGCATCTAGAGAAATATTGGAGCGGGCTTGATTAATCAGAATGTGAATTCTCTCTAGAGCAATTTGTTTAGGATCATGCTTCATGGTTTAGCAGTATAATCATATCTTAATATGGCTGCGCAATTCTTTTTTTAAAATCCACCCATGCAAACTAGAATTCTAAAGGTCAGCTCCAAAAATCCCAGCTTGTCACAAATAAGAAAAGCTGCCAGGATAATAAAATCAGGTGGGCTGGTTGCATTTCCAACAGAAACAGTTTATGGCCTAGGAGCTAATGCACTAGACTCTAAATCTGTGAGAAAAATCTTTGAGGCAAAGGGCAGGCCTTCTGATAATCCTCTAATAATTCACATCTCAGATATAGCGGAATTAGGGATACTGGCAGAAAACATTCCCAGTACAGCATTTGATCTAATAGAGAAATTTTGGCCAGGTCCACTTACGTTGGTTTTAAAAAAGTCCAAGATTGTGCCAAAAATAGTAACTGGCGGTCTGGACTCGGTTGCAGTAAGGATGCCAAAAAATAAAGTTGCACTAGAATTGATCAGACTTTGCGGTACTCCTATTGCTGCACCATCTGCCAATATTGCAGGCAGGCCTAGTCCGACTAGGGCAGAGCATGTCAGTGAAGACCTCAACGGAAAGATTAGCATGATTTTAGATGGAGGTCCAACAAAAATCGGAATCGAATCCACTGTGATTGATCTTTCTTCAAAAACTCCAATGTTGCTCAGGCCTGGCGGAATAACAATAGAGCAGCTACAAAAGATTTTGGGCAAGATAAGTATTCATCCAATAGTTTTTGGTAAAAAAACAAAAACCATAATCCGCTCTCCTGGAATGAAATACAGACATTATTCCCCAAAGGCAAAAATAATTCTCATAGAGGGTTCAAAACCCAAAATCAGAAAAAAGATTTCAGAATTATCAAAATATTACAAATCTCAGGGACTTCGTGTGGGAATTCTTGGTGCAAATATTGGTTCAGATTTGACTAAAAGCCAAGCCAGTCAGCAAAAAATTGCAGCCAGTCTGTTCAAGTCTTTTAGAGAATTTGATGCCAAGAAAATCGATATTATTTTGGCGCAGGGTACTAGCAATAAGGGACTAGGTTTGGGAATTATGAACCGGCTTGGTAAGGCAGCTTACAAAAAAATTCGAGTCTGAGTTTTTCTAAAAAATTTCTAAAAATGAAATAAAATGTAGATCTTGAGCTAGTTCTCTAGAGTAGCCCTTAGCATCCACGCAGTTTTTTCGTGTTTTTCTATTAGCTGTGTTAGAAAGTCTTCAGTTCCAGCATCTCCGGCATCGCCACAGATGTTGATTCCTTTACGAAGGTTTCTAATCACAGTCTCATGGTCTGAGAGCAGATTTGCAATCATGACCTTTGCAGATGGAAACTTGCCAGGATGTTCCTTGAGTGTTGCAGATCTTACAAACTCGCCCAAGGTTGCCGGGGTTTTTGCACCTAGTGCACGAATTCGCTCTGCGACATCGTCAATGTCTTCATCTATTGCAGAGTATTGCTTTTCAAATAATTCGTGATATTGTGCAAAGTCTTCACCTGTAACGTTCCAGTGATAGTTTCTTGTCTTTGTATACAAGACATACTGGTCTGCTATTACGTCAGTTAGTACTGATACGACTTTTTGTCTTGAATTTGGAGCTAGTCCAATGTTTACTTTGTCCATGAATGTGAAATTGTGATTTGACTTAAAAATTTACCATTAGAAAGATTGGCCTGTTGTGCACTAGGTTTTTCAAATAAGCAAAAGGCGCGGCCGCCGGGATTTGAACCCGGATAACGGGATTGGAAGTCCAGCGTACTACCAGGTTATACTACGGCCGCACAAACTTGAGTCGTCTAGCGCCTACATAAAAATCGTCTTTTCGTATTCATACAAAGTTCGAGCAACTACTACATGTGCTTCTAGCGGATTCTCATCAACTGAATAAAGTGAGTCAATATTTTTCTTGGTGGACTCGAAGAACTCGCCCTTGGGAAATCCGCCAATTACAAGACAGCTATCATCAGTACACATTTTTGCTACAGATTCATAGCTACTTTTTTTTCCCTCTGAGGATAATCCAATTACTTGGTCTGGTGATATTTTTTCAATGAGATCAGGAAATCTCATATTTTTAATTTCAAATAATTTCTTGTCATCGGCCTTGATAGTTTTAGTAGAATAAAGTTGCTCTATGATTCCAGCAAATCTGTGATATGATTTTGGAAATCTAACCTGCTCACCTACAGTGATTACCTTATCATCAATTGTGTGAACATAAACAGAGATCTCGTCTTCATAGTATAGAGGTATTGTGCATGCCTCTAGCAGACAAAAATGTACCAAATCAGGCCTACCTCGCTTTATTTCGTTTTTGAGTCCCTTCATTGCGCCAAAGTGCCAGGAATTATCTAGTAAAATCTCAGAGGGTCTTTTCCCTGTTTTTTTACAGTATGAAGTAATTGCATTGTGCTTGTATAGCTCTTGCGGTACTAGTTCAAGTGAGGCCTCTGCAATTACTAGTGATAACATTTTAGCTAGAGCTGATCTGTTTTTTCAGCTCAGTCCATCCAGATTTGGCAGAATTGTCAACTTTGAGCACACCTGTATTGCAGATATAGGTGCCCAATCTTTCTCTGACATATTGATCATTATTGGTTAGAGAGATTTGGGATTCGGAGAATTTCTGATCAATAATACAGGTGCCTTCTGCCCTATCATACATTCTGTACCAGTTGAAAAATTCTATTTTTGATTTGTTTTGGCGATAAAAACCATATGCAGTTTTGATAAATTCCTCTTGGCTTGTCTCAGAACCGCCAATATCACTCGCGGTACTCCAGCTAAGCTCAAAGAACGCTATCTTGTTGTTTGGCACCATCTCTAGTGCTTTGTCTAGGTCTTTTCTTGCCTGGTCTGGTGTTTTTGCCATATCGTTGATTCTATCTACGGGAAGATAGGTAAAGGCAACAAAGTCACCAGTGTCAGCAAAATCAGTCACATAGTTTGTAAGATTTTTGTTTAGCACATTATTGAGTGAGAATGCATTTCCCATCTTGATGTTTGGGTGTTTTTGCTTTATCTGAGTGTAAATATTGTTAAATGAATCCCGATATAGATTGACACTTCCGTTGGCATCATCAAAGTAAGAGTCCAGCTCTCCACCTATTATGACACTGTCAATTGCACCATCATATCTGCTTAGAACTGCGTCCAGAGTTTTAGTTGCCTTGGTTTCTAGCGATGTTCCAAATCCCGGTGTTCCCATCCATGTAGGATATGGTCCAATGGTCCTGCCATTAACTATGGAAAAGTAGAGAGTTGTCTGCATTCCGTTTTTCTTGTTAAGGCTCATTAGCAAATCAGTATCCCTGAAATTGTATTTTTCCTGTTCAG
>OMIR01000049.1 GCA_900299125.1 Nitrosopumilales archaeon
ATTTTTAACAATTTGCTCAGGAGTGCCTTCCATAAAATAGGAATCAACAATTGCCCTATCTGCAAGGAAGCGGTCCTCTCGCAAAAGTTTCTTTTTGCCGTCAAATTTTAAGACACAATATGTTGTCATTTCAGCTCCAGTACCAAAAGTTGTTGGGATGAGTGTTTTCTCTAACTTCATTTCAGCTCCTGCATATTTTGCAACATCCAAAGAGCTTCCACCACCTAGTCCTATGATACAGGATGGATTTTTTGGCTTGAACTCAGCTACTACACTGTTTACAGTTTCAATTGATGGCTCTGGTTCTACTTTGTCAAATAACATGTAATCTTTGATACCCATTCTGCCAAGCCACTTTTGAGAGATTGGCGGTGGTGCAGTTGTGATGACTAGGGCATTTTTTTGATATTCTGATTGTGATAATGCATCTTTACCAAAATTGATAATCTTTGGAATTTTTACTGTATGCATATTTTTTCGTAGAATATTTTGGGTAATTATACCTTACAGGATGAAATTATCTCCCCTATCATCCTAGAAGCTAAATGAGATGTGATGTTATTTAGATCATGTGGAGGACAAATCTCCATTAGATCAAAGCCAATGATTCCTCTTTGGACTAAATTCTTGACACAATACATTGCATCTATGGAATTGACTCCTAATGGAACAGGGACTGAAACTCCTGGTGCAAATGCCGGATCTAGACAGTCCATATCAAATGAAACATAGGTGTTTTCTTTAATGGTGTCAAGAATTATCTTGGATACTGATTTGATGCCGGATTCAATGATATCTGATGGTGTAATTACATTAAGCTTGTATTTTTTGATATTATCCAATTCCTCTTGTTCAGGACTGCGAATTCCAATCTGAATGCTAGATCCCATGTCAATGTAATCAAGGCAATCCGTGATAACAGAGCCGTAATAATTTCTTGTATGTGATACAAAGTCTGGATGCGCATCAAAATAAACTAGAGATATTTTGCCGTATTTTTTTGCCATTGCCTTGATTAGAGGTGTAGTATTGGAATGGTCACCTCCAATAGCAACTGGTAGTTTTTTTGAAGAGAGAATTTTTTCAAATGTAGACTCGATCTGTGGTTTTTTGATATTTCCATAGTCGTGAACTTTGGCATTGCCAACTCCCATTGGAGGCTGTGCTAGGCACGCTAGTTTTTTTTCAACATAGACATCACTAGAATTTGAAATTTTTCGTACGTGATCTGGTGCTGATGATGTTCCACTAAATATGGCATGAGAGCCTGACTCGTCTGGAATTCCAAGAATTACAATATCTGAATCCTCAAATGACGAGTTTGCCCAGCAAATTTGTTTTTTATTCAAACTGTGCTTTGGCTAAAATATGAAGAGAAGATAACTCTTTCTCATCTTTAATATCATTATAATAAACTAGATTGAACTAGTTAATTGTTGGATGACGCAAATAAAATAATACGTGCAGGATTGTATGCTGCTAGGCCTGAGAATTATTTTGCAAAATATGTCTCTTCTAAAAAGATTGTTTGCTCTGGCAAATCATATAAGATCTCTGACTATCACAAAATTTGGATAGTTGCAATAGGAAAAGCAGCCGACTCTATGTGTCACTCACTTCAAAAAATCATACATGCTAATGGCGGCCTAATAATTTTACCACGTGGCTCTAAATCTAAATTTTCTAGCAAAAAATTCTCAATTATCCACTCGTCGCATCCAATACCTAGTGCAAAATCAGTTTTTGCGGCAAAAAAGATACTATCTTTTCTAGAACAGACTGACAAAAACGACTTGGTAGTATTTTTAATATCTGGAGGAGCCTCTTCACTTGCAAGCTTACCAGATGGTATTACATTAGAGCAAAAAATCAAAACTACGGATATTTTAATAAAATCAGGCGCAACGATATCTGAGATTAACGCCATTCGCAAGCACTTGTCTGGCATAAAGGGCGGCAAAATACTAGCTAGTCTTCACTGTAATGCAGTATCTTTTGTCTTGTCTGATGTTGTAGGAAATGACCTGAGTGCAATTGCATCTGGTATGACATTTTGTGACAAGACGTCTTTTTTGGACTGTCTGCAGATAATTTCCAAGTACAAGCTAACTACCAAACTTCCAAGTAAAGTTCTATCTAGATTATCTGATGGTGCAAGAGGCAAAATAGATGAAACTCCAAAAAAACCCAAAATCCCAAATCAGATAATTGCATCAAATTCTGACTGTCTAGATGCGATGCTACTCAAGGCAAAGTCTTTGGGATATTCCACATCAAAATATCCTGAACTATTTGGCGATGTAATTACTGCTGCACAAAAAATTCTATACCGATTCAATAAAGTCAAAAAGTCATGTCTTGTCTTTGGAGGTGAAGTCACTGTCAGAGTTATTGGCAAGGGTAAGGGTGGAAGGAATCAAGAGCTAGTTCTCAGAATTATTCCGAAATTGCCGCCTAATACTATAGTTGCATCAATTGGTACCGACGGAATTGATGGAAATACAAAATATGCTGGAGCGATTTTTGATCATCGAGTTGATTATGAAACTATAAAAAAATACTTGACAGAAAATGACTCGAATTCTTTTTTTAAAAAATATGGCGGATTGATCAAAACAGGACCGACACATACTAATTTGCAAGATATTGGCTTGATACTACAGCAACTTTGAACTAATATTATTTTCATGAGGTATTTTACAATAAAGATATTTCAAATCGCGCTGCTCTGCTAGCATTTTTATGAATCGCTTTTTGTCCTCAATTAATCTATCAGAAGATTTTTCATCAGTAGACAAGTGTTGAATCATTTCATCTGAATCTAGCTGAATTTTTAGAGTATCGCCATTTTTTATTATAAAGACACCAATTCCCCAAAAAATTCCTACGTGCAGTGCAATGTATTTTGATTGAATATCACTGACAATATCCATATAGATTTCAGCATGATCTCTAAACTGTTCAACTCTTTTTTTGTCACTTTCTATGACCCAACTAATTCTCTTAGAATTGCCATCAGAAAATATGGTGTGAATCATAGTCAACCAAAAAGGCGTTTTTTGTCTATATATTTTGAATTCAGGTCTGAATAGTCAAATTAAAAACGGTATCATAATGCAAAGGTCAATTTCTTTCTTTACAAAGATGGTCGACGAGCTAGTTCAGTTCTCAGATACTGATCCAGAGTTGGCAGAAGGAATCAAGTGGCTTGATGCGCAGGCTCAACAAAAAGGAATAACTTTCTACGAGATGGTCTTTCAAGTTTTGTACAAACATGATATGACCAATCGTGCACAGCAGTGGCTTAATACTAGAAACTAAAGCTCTGATGCTTTCTTGAATTCTACTTTATGAACGCCTGGAATAATTTTGATCTTTGGCTCTATTCTCGATTTTGATTTTTTCCTAGGTGTTGATTTTTTGACTGATTTTGTTTTCCTCTTTTGCTGTTTTCCATAATCAGAATATCGGAACCAAACCATTGAACTCTAAGAGTCTAGGTAGTAATTATCTTCTAAGATCGATTGGCTCGTATGCACAGCCTTGCGGTCCGCAATATTTACCAACATATACTGCCTTTGGCCTGTACAGTGCTGTTTTTGGTGCAGCCTGGGCAAATTTCTCCTCTATTACATGTGCTGTCCAGCCAGCAACTCTGGATATGGCAAAAATCGGAGTATTGAGGTCTGGTGGAATCTTTAGCATGTAATACAGTGATGCAGAATACAAATCCACGTTTGGATAAATGTTAATTCCCTTCTGTTTTTTCATTTCACGTATTGTAGTCTCTTCTACAATCTGGGTGATCTCAAACCACGGGTCTCCTGTCTTTTTTGCCATTTTACGAGATAATTCTTTGAGAACCTGTGCACGAGGATCATATGTTCTGTATACTGCATGACCCATACCCATTATTTTTTGTCCATTGGTAATGCGTTCCTTAACCCAAGATTCGGCATTTTCTGGTGACTTAATTTCAAGTAGCATTTTCATTACTTCATAATTTGCACCGCCATGCAACGGTCCTGACAGTGCCCCAATTGCAGCACTAACTGCAGAATACATGTGTGCACCAGTAGAAGCAACCTCTCGGGCAGCAAATGTGGATGCGTTAAAGGTATGATCTGCATGCAAAATAAGGCAAATATCAAAAATTCTCTCTGTTTCACCGTCCGGTCTCTCGCCTACTAACATGTTCAAAAAGTTGGCTGCATGGGATAATCTTGGGTCGGGATCAACAATGTCCTTTCCCGTTCGAACTCGCTCCCAACTGGCAACAATAGTAGGAGTCTTGGAAATTAATGATATTGCACTCTGATAATTAATTTCTTGAATGCTAGAGCCTCGGTCATCATAATATCCAGAGAGTGCAACAACAAATGCCTGCATCATAACCATGGGATCTGCATTTTTTTTCCAGTTTCTCATGTTTGACTGCATTTGGCGAGGCATATCTCTCGCATCAATTAGTCTCTGCTTGAACTCATCTAGTTCTGTTCTGTTTGGTAGTTTATCATTTAGTAAAAGATAAGCCGTTTCCTCAAAAGTAGAATTTTTTGTCAAATCTAAAATATCATATCCACGATAAATCAGTTTTCCATGCTCTCCGTCAATATCTGAAATCTTTGTATCTGCTACTTCTATGTCTCGTAATCCAATGTTTTTTGTTTCCAATTAGGCCTTTCTGCCAAAAAATTACCTATTAAGTTTATGCAGTAGATCTGAGAATGAGTATGAAAAAAACATCTCTGAGCTTCATTATGCCCGTATGGAGATTTGACGTGCTTGGAATTTTCTTATTCTGATAATGCGTCATAGTCTGACTGTGTCAAAAAAATCTCAATCTTGGTTAAAGTGTGATTGTAATTAAAAAAAACTAAATTTTGAATACAATCGTTTTTGGCAAATTTTTTTCAATTATTGCATTGCTGAAATTTTTCTAGTTAGCACTTGAGAAAATTATGATCAGTTTTAAATAATATTTTGACGTATTTACTTTGACGAGAAAACACCGTTTCTGCGTCGTAGATTCGGTGGCATGGAAAACACATGTTATTAGAATAACTATTTCGTTGTAGTCTTCCGAGAGGTTCTCGTCTATTTTGTTTGATATGATATAGCATTTTGTCTAATCTCACAAAGCAGCGTGCTATAGGTTTGTTTTTGATTAATTTCTATGAGTCAAATAGAGCGAGATTTCATGCGTGATGTAGATGAGCTAGTTTTATCTGCCTCGTCTGAACTGAAGGCAAAACTTGCAGAGATAGACGTTCAGGCTCAATTATCTGGCAAGAGTTTCTATGATGTTTATTCATCCCTAGCTGATGAGGATAAACGACAAATCATAATTTTGGCAAAAAAGTAATTTTGGTTTAAATTAGAGCCGCAAGCTCGCTGGAATAGTGGCAGCAAAAAAAACCGTCAAAAAAACAAAGGTACTCTGTATTTCTCATATGGAAGATGCTGATGGTATTAGTTCAGCTGCTCTAATTCGTGAAGCCTTTGGAGGTGATACCATTCTAGTTGACTATCCAGGACTGATGACTAGCATTGAAGGACTAATAAAAGATGAGAAGCTAAAAACTCTGTTTATCTGTGATCTTGGATTGGCAAAAAACAATCAAGATAGATTCGTCGAAATTTTATCACAGTTGCGCAAGCGCCGCGTTTCTGTGACGTATATTGATCATCATGACATTGATCCAGAAATTGTAAAAAAACTTGAAAAAGCCAAAGTCAAAATGTATCATGATATTAACGAATGCACCACAGTTCAAGTCTATGATGCATACAAGAAAAAATTATCAGATCACGCATCATTTGTTGCTACATGTGCTGCAATTACTGATTATATGGAAGATAGACCCAAGGGTGCAAAATTACTTCAAATCTATGACAGACAATTTGCATTAATTTCTGCAACCGTTCTAACGTACAATATTGTTGGACATCAAAAAGACCCTGACTATCTATTGTATCTAGTTGAAATGTTATCCGAATCAAAATATCCACATGAAATCCCAAATACATTCGAGTTTGCACAAATCCAAGTTGGCAAGCTATCTGAGATGATTGCTAAAGTCAAAAAATCTCTTAAGACAATGAAGAATCTAGGATACATGGAAATTTTGGATGCCGGTGCATCGGGTGCAGTAAATTTTGTTCTTGGATTATCAGGCAAAGACGTTGGCGTAGCATACAAAGAAAGAGTGGACCATGGAATCTATGCCGTCTCTATTAGAGGTTCAAAATCATGCCAAATACATCTAGGACGTCTAGTAAATGGTCTATCTGCAGAGTTTGGTGGTTCAGGTGGAGGTCATGATAGAGCATGTGGTGCTGTAATTCCTAAAGACAAGATTTTGCCGTTTATCAAAGAATTCAATTCAAGATTGAATAAAAAATCCTAGCAAAATTCTACTATCATATCAATTTCAACAGTAGAGTTTAGAGGCAGATTTGTAACACCTACTGCAATTCTAGAGTGCTTTGCCTTTTCACCAAAAATATCATAGAACAAGTCCGATGCGGCATTGATAATTTTTGGATGTTCTGCAAAATCTGGAGTACAATTGACAAATCCGGATACTCTGAGAATTTTAGTAATTTTATCTAGGCTTCCTAGATTTGCCTTTAGTTGTGCTAGAAGATTGATTGCACATAATTTGGCTGCCTCTTGGGCTTGCTCTATTGACTTGTCAGTTGGAACTTTACCGGTGAAGATAACTTTGCCATCCTGCATGGGAATCTGACCAGATACAAATGCAAGGTTGCCTGATGTGACTACTGGAATGTAAGAGCCTGCAGGTTTTGGTGGAGTTGGAATAGAGATGTTTAGTTGCTTTAATTTTTCTTCTATCACAGAATAAATGAAAATGCTCGGGTAAATTAAATTGTCTAATTAATTTTTAGATGAATCATTTCGCCTTTGTGCGAATCTGATTGATAAAACATCTTGGGATGATTTCCTTTTTGTTCCAAATAACTCTCTATTAGCATTGCCCATGGCAGGGAATGGCCAGAATTTAGCTTTGATTCTAGAGTAATATTGTTTGATTTTTCATCATACTGAACACGTCCAGAACATGTCATCTCTAGTGTTGAATTTACAATATCTATGACTTGATCCAGTGATTTATCCTTAAACGAAATGCCTGATTTTTCTAAAAACTTTGTAAAATCGACTAATTTCTTTGAATTTAGTATCGAGTGCAAAGCAAACCCTAGTCCATTTTGATTAATTGTGTTGATAATTTTGCAAACTTCTAGTGCCTGACTCTTTGTCATCTCTGATAGGTTGTCTATCTTTAGAGCATCCTTCCATAGTTGAGCAAATAAGCGTGATTGACTTGCACTCAAAATATCTGTAGCAGAAAATATCGCACCTCGTCCGTTTGTATTATCGATAATTAGTATTTCTGAATCATCAAATACAAAACAATTTTGGACTAATTCATGCGAGCGAATCTTGACACCGTCTGGAATTTTTCTAAATGACTCTGTACCAATGACAGAAATTGGAACGACTAATCTAACATCAATATCTCGTCTTAATACGGATAATAATTCCTCCTTGCATTCTGCTAGAATTGATAGTCCCCAAGAGTCAGCAGTGATGTGTATTGATGATTTTACGCCATCAATCATTTTACTCATTCTATCCAAGACATAATTGGCGCCAAGATGAAAATAGCGCTTTTCCTCAGAGCCTTGTGCCTTTTTGCCCTCTTCGCTGATCTTTTTTAATTTAGAGACCAGTGTGTTCATTGCATCTACTTTGCTTATTTGCTCGTGAACGATTTCATCAAATGCGTCCTCTGGGGCAATAGCCGTACACATTACTGGCTTTGACTTTGAAATAATTGCAAGCTTTTTTTGTTGTAATTTTAGCAAAACTGGATAAACTTTGGTTCGTGGCAATTCGGCATAATATGCAACATCTGATGCTGAAATAGTTCCTTTGGTAATTAGTGTCACATATGCTCTTGCTTCGTATTGCGATAGTCCAAATTCTTCAAGACTGACTGTGATTTCTCTTTCTTTACCCATGCTGACACTTTGATGATTTCTAATCAAGACCCTTTGTCAAATTCAGTAAACAAATAGAAAAAAACTGTAACCCTTGGCACTTGTTACCGCGGTTACGACAAAAAATGGGACACCGCGCTCATAAAGAAAACCAGTCAAAATCTCACATGGTCTCAAGTTCTGTGACTGTAAATGACGTAGTCCAAGTCTTACCAAATCCATACGCTATTACAATAAAACCGCGATTAGAATACTGCATTCATGTAACAGGAATGATACTAGAAAAGTTAGAATTGGCAAATCATGAAATTCATGCAAAAAATACCCAATATTACGCACAAGACGGGCTGATTGAAAATTCTAGCCAATTGGAAATTGAGCACAATGTCCTAGTTGCCATAGAGGCACTAAAATCAATTAAAAATACGTTAATTGGAATATCTCAAATCTCTGGAATTGTGGAAATTTCCTCACTAATTTCTATAATTCGAATCATGACATCGAATATTTACCAAATAATTCCTGGCACACGCCATGACCTAGTAGAACTATCGACTTCTTTGGGCAGCATTGTTATGGATTCGGGGTGTCTATTGGAGTCAAGATTTGACTTCAAGCAGACAAACCTCGAATCCAAACAAATCCTAGATGAGCTAAATTTGATAGTTGGATCTAAAATGCGCAAGTTCTATCCTAATCTCAATTCCTAAAATACAAATCATGAACTTTGAGAGCACCCAATTTGAGCGTGATTTAGGCAAGGTCAGAAACCTCTCAGGCATAGTCAGAAAGAAGATTCTAGAGACAAACCCCAATTACCAGTCAAAGATCAATAAATTATCCAAAGACGAACTTGAGGACCTTGATTCAATACTTGTCCTAGTCGAACAAATCATGCTAAAACACCATGGCAAAAAGGAAGCCTACGCACTAATGCGCGAATTTGCTGATATGATAAAAAACTGGTCAGTCTCTATAGGTGAGGTTAACGACCAGATTCAAGAGTTAATAATATCTGCAAAATCATCCGTGACTGAAATTGAGAATGCAAAGACAGATGTCTCTAATAATCTCTCTTTTGATAGACAAACTCAAGGTACAATAAATTTAACCAAGTTTGTCAACGGAGTTAACACCCAAGAATACCAATTAAAATCTAAAACCAACTTTGAGCAGGTAGTATAGAAATGAGTTTAGCACCACAAGAATTAGAAAATAATGCGTCTAAGTACGCATCTGATGCAATAAAGCTTGATTCACAAGGTGCACGTGGAATGGCTATAGCGAATTATCAAAAGGCCATAGATTCACTTGTAAAGTTAATCCAGTTATATCCAGATAACAAGCTAAACAAAGTTTACACTGAAAGATGCCGTGCATATGAGAATAGAATAAAGGCTTTGCAAATGAGTCACGGTGTTGATATTGAACCCGCAGTTGATCCTAATGCAACACCCGCAGAACAAAAGGCACAATTAGAGAAGAAAAAAGATGATGAAACATTTGACGATCTAATTATGAAAGAAAAACCAGATGTCACCTGGAAAGAAGTAATCGGTTTAGATGATGCTAAAAATGCATTACGTGAATCAATTGTATATCCAACACAAAGAGCAGATTTGTTCCCACTTGGCTGGCCAAGAGGAATACTACTGTATGGTCCACCAGGATGCGGAAAGACAGTTCTTGCTGCCGCGACTGCAAATGAAATTGATGGTTATTTCATTGTAGTTGATGCTGCATCAATGATGTCAAAATGGCTTGGTGAGGCAGAAAAAAATGTCTCCAAGGTATTCAAACTTGCTAGAGGATATGCAGAAAAAGAAAACAAGCCTGTTATTTTATTCATAGATGAAATTGACTCTCTTCTTGGAAATAGAAATTCCGAAGTAGGTGGAGAGGTTAGAACTAAAAACCAATTTCTAACAGAGATGGATGGAATCAATGGAAAGGGAAAGGATATCAAAATGTATGTCATTGGAGCTACAAACAAACCATGGAGTTTGGATTGGCCTTTCTTGAGAAGATTCCAAAAAAGAGTCTATGTTCCATTGCCGACACTAGAGGCAAGAGATGCGCTCTTTGAATTATACACATCACAGCTCAAAAAGGATGATAAAGTAAAATCAGTTGAACTTGCAAAATTATTTGATGGCTATTCTGCATCTGATGTAAAAGATGTCTGTCAATCAGCCCAATTAAGAATTGTAAATGAACTATTCACTCAACCTGGATATCATGAGCCAGTGGCGGGAGAAACACCACCGCAACCACGAGAGCTCACAATGGCTGACTTTAAAGAAATAATGTCAAGAAGAAAACCAAGTGTTTCAATGGATATGATTCGCGCCTATTACAAATGGAGCGAACAGTTCAGAGCTCTCTAGAATTTCTGATCGCCGTTCCTCTCATAAAACTTAAATCGTCTAGAAAATCCAAACACGGAGGGTCACAATTTCAATAAAAAAATCCCAGTTTGCAAATAAAAAAGCTAAACTGATCTTATCTGACGGAACAATTCTTTCTGGCAAGGGATTTGGTGCATCAAAGACTGTTTTTGGTGAACTAGTTTTCAATACTGGAATGGTAGGCTATGTGGAAACTCTAACAGACCCGTCATACGCTGGACAAATTTTGACTCTAACTTATCCACTTGTTGGCAATTATGGTGTTCCAGACCCTACTAAAACCGACAAATCAGGTATCTCTGAATTCTTTGAATCTGAGCGTATTCAGGCTCGAGGTTTAGTGGTTCATGAATTATCCGAAATCGCTAGTCACTGGAATCTGTCCATGACACTAGATGAATGGATGAATAATGAAGGCGTACCTGGAATATCTGAAATAGATACACGAGAGTTAACAAAAAGACTTCGAATCAGTGGAGTCACAATGGCAGCACTTGTAGTATCTGATTCTGAAATCAATATTGATCAAATAAAAGAAGAGTTAACAGCTGCAAAACCATATTCTGAAGAAAAATTCATGGATTCGGTTTCTACTAAAAATGTCCAAACATTTGGCCAAGAGTCTGAATGTGTAGTACTAGTGGATACAGGAGCTAAAAATGCCATCATTAGAAACGTACGTGATCTCGGATACAAGGTAATCAAGGTTCCATGGGATACAAGTTATTCTGATATAATGAAATACAATCCAAAGGGAGTAGTTCTCAGTAATGGACCTGGAGATCCAGAGGCATGCCCGCAAACAATTGAGACTGCCAAAAATCTAATACAAAATAATATTCCAACTCTGGGAATCTGTCTTGGAGCACAAATTATTGGATTAGCAGGAGGTGCTAATACATACAAGCTAAAGTATGGACATCGTGGGCAAAACAAATCATGTCTTAATTTAAAAAATAATCAAGTATATGTTACATCACAAAATCACGGCTATTGTATTGATCCTAAATCTCTTGATAATACGGAATTTGATTTATGGTTTACAAATACTGATGATAATACTGTTGAAGGTATTAGACACAAATTCAAAAAAATAATCGCAGTACAATTTCACCCAGAGGCATCGCCTGGTCCATATGACTGCAAATTTGTTTTTGACGAGCTAGATTCTCTGATTAAAGGAGGTAAGTAATTTTCCAAACGAATCACTGAAAAAAATACTAGTTTTGGGCAGTGGTGCAATTAAAATCGGTGAAGCCGGCGAATTTGATTATTCTGGTAGTCAATGTCTCAAAGCGATTCATGAGGATGGTCTCAAATCCGTGCTCATTAATCCAAACATTGCTACAATTCAGACCGATACAAGGTTTGCAGACAAGGTGTATCTTTTACCAGTTACACCAGAATATGTCTCGTCGATTATCGAATCAGAAAGACCTGATGGAATAATGCTGGGCTATGGAGGACAGACTGCACTAAACTGCGGTGTCAAGCTTGCAGAAACAAATGTTTTACAAAAATACGGAGTAAAAGTACTTGGCACACAGATTCCGGGAATACAGAAAACCGAAGATAGACAGCTCTTCAAAGATTCAATGGGCGAATGTGGGGTTCCAGTACTAAAATCAAAAACCGTCAATACATTTGAAGATGCAAAAAAGGCAGCCCAAGAATTAGGTTATCCTGTTATCATCCGAGTAGCATACACTCTTGGAGGGAGGGGTGGAGGTGTTGCTCATAATGAAATTGAACTGCATGAAATTGTAGAACGCGGTCTTAACGCAAGTCTAGTTCATCAAGTTCTAATTGAAGAGTACATTGGACATTGGAAACAAATCGAATACGAGGTACTGCAGGACTATGATGGCAATAATGTCATAGTGTGCAATATGGAAAATGTACTTTCAATGAGGGTTCACACAGGAGATAACATAGTAGTAGCACCATCTCAAACAATAGATAACAGAGAATATCACATGCTGCGCTCTGCAGCGCTAAGAGGAACAAAACATGTTGGAATTGTTGGAGAATGCAACATTCAATTTGCTTTGGATGCAAAATCTGATAGATATGTTGCAATTGAAATAAACCCAAGATTATCAAGGTCATCAGCTTTGGCTAGCAAGGCTACAGGATATCCACTAGCGTACATGTCCGCAAAAATTGGATTGGGTCATAAATTACCAGAGTTGGTAAATAGAATCACAAAAACTACTACTGCCTGCTTTGAACCTTCATTAGATTATGCGGTAATCAAACATCCAAGATGGGACTTTACAAAGTTTGAGCGTGCAAATCGCAAGCTAGGGCCAACTATGAAGTCAGTCGGTGAGGTAATGGCAATTGGACGAACCTTTGAGGAATCACTGCAAAAATCAATTAGAATGCTAGATATTGGAAATGATGGACTGGTTTTAAATCGAAATAATATCGATGATGAGGAAATTGAGGAAATTGAAAATCATCTGCTAAATCCTGATGACCGTGTACTCTATTATGTGGCTGTTGGATTACGAAAAGGAATTTCAGTCGAAAAAATTCAAAAACTATCATTTATTGATCCCTGGTTTATTGAAAAAATCAAAAACATTGTCGATGTAGAAAATAATCTCAAGAAAAATCATCTTGATAAAGTTCTGATGAGACAAGCAAAACATCTTGGTTTTTCTGACAAGCAAATTGCAAGAGCTATCAACAAAGATGACATGGAAGTTAGACAAATTAGAAAAGATATGGGAGTTTTGCCAGTTATCAAGCAAATTGACACACTCGCAGCAGAATGGCCTGCAAAGACCAATTATCTTTACATGACTTATGGTGGTTATGATAATGACATTACAGTATCTGCAGAACAAAAAGGAATCATTGTCTTGGGTGCAGGACCATATCGAATTGGCTCTTCAGTAGAATTTGATTGGGGAACTGTCAACATGGTTTGGGGTTTGCAACAAAACGGTGAATCTAATGTTGTTGTTGTAAATTGTAATCCTGAAACTGTATCAACTGATTATGATATTTGCTCTAGACTGTATTTTGAAGAGCTTACACTGGAGAGAATATTGGATATTACTGACATTGAAAATCCTAAAGGTATTGTGACTTCAGTCGGGGGTCAGACTGCAAACAACCTGACGCCCAAACTAGCAAAATCGGGCATTAAACTACTAGGAACTTCAGCTGATGATGTTGATAGGGCAGAGGATCGCTCAAAATTTAGCGCAGTTTTAGACAAATTGCACATAAAGCAACCTTCATGGCAAGCATTCTCAAATTTCTCAGAGGCAAAAACATTTGCAACGAAAGTCGGTTATCCAGTCCTAGTTAGACCCTCATACGTTTTGTCTGGTGCTGCAATGAAAGTTGTTTGGTCCCAAGAGGAACTATCTAGATATGTTGGCGAGGCAACTACGCTATCCCCTGATCATCCAGTCGTAATAACAAAATTCATGCTAAACTCACTTGAAGTTGATGTAGATGGAATATCTGATGGAAAAAATGTCTACATTGGCGCATTAGTTGAACACATTGACGCAGCTGGAGTTCATTCAGGTGATGCAATGATGGTAATTCCTCCTTGGAGATTATCAAACAAGCAGGTTGAAACAATTACTGACTATGCAACAAGAATTGCCAAATCATTTAACATCAAAGGACCATTTAACATGCAATTTCTCATTAACAACGACCAAGTCTATGTAATTGAGCTAAACATTCGCGCATCTCGCTCTATGCCGTTTGTTTCCAAACAAATCAAAACCAATCTGATTAATCTTGCAGCTCAGGCCGTATTAGGTAAGCAGCTACCTAACATACCTCAAGACAAATGGAAGAAAACACCAATCTATGGAATTAAAATGCCACAATTCTCATTTATGCAACTTGAAGGTGCAGACATTGTTCTTGGCGTGGAAATGCAATCTACTGGAGAGGCTGCATGTTTTGGTGATAGCTTCTATGACGCACTCTCCAAGGGTCTGATCTCAGTAGGATACAATCTGCCAAAAACAGGAACTGCATTAATTACAATAGGCGGTGCTGAAAATAAAGAAAAATTACTTCAAACTATGGCGACACTAAAAACTCTGGGATTTAAAATACTTGCAACTGAGCATACTGCCGAATTTTTAGAGGAAAAACAGATAGGTAATGTTCAAATCGTTCACAAAATTTCAGAACCTGAAAGAAAACCAAACATTGCAGATTTACTCTATGAAAGAAAAATTAACTTTATCATAAATATCCCATCAACTTCTACTTTGGAAAAATATGTTGGAATGTTAAATGACGAATATCAGATCCGAAGAAAAGCAATAGAATTGGGAATTCCAGTTTTAACTACGACTGAGCTTGCAGAGTCTTTTGTCAAAACTCTAGAATGGATGACTCATAATGAAACAACCAAAAAGGCTCTAGAGCCATACGATCCAATCTAAAATTAACAAAATTCAATCCTTTAGTTATTTAGATCACTTGTGATAGTAATGACTCATCACCAATTATAGTTCCATCAAGTGTTACTATTTTTGCAGATGATATTTCTTTGATCTTTTCAATAATTGGTGAAATTGATTTTTTGTATGCCTTCTTTTTTGTGGCGTAAAAATAATGATTAAAGGAAGGAATTATGATGATTTCTAATTCTCCTGATGATGAGGGAAAAATATTCTCTTTTTGCGTTTTAATTGAAACCCATACTCGTTGACCATTTAATAATGAATCCTCATCAAAGAAAACTGGGTGGACATGACCCATAACTATTCTAGAAACCTGTGATAGGTTTTGGGTTGGCATTGTATGACCATGCGTTAACAATGTATCTTCAATGATCATCCCAAGTGAGCTGATCATTGTTATTCCATTGGGAATAAGATGGGAAATATTTGCATCGTGGTTACCTGGAACTAGAATGGTATCGATTCTACTTGCAAGATCAGCTAATAGTTTTGGAACATCGCTCCATTCGGACTTTGATATGCTGGATATGCCTGATTTTACATCACCTAGTAAGACAAGTGAATCTGGTTTTTCAGTATCTATTAGGGAATTAATTTTTTCAATGAATTCGTTTAATGTCGTGTTCTTTCCAACAAATATTTTGTTTAGAGCTAATTTATCTTCAAAACCAACATGAAGATCGGTAATTATCAGATGTTTTTTCTCCCCTTGTAATAACAGGGCAGCTTCCCCAAGAATTGGCTTTGTTTTCATCAAAAAATAATACAAAGTATTTTCAATTAATTCTTGTTGGAGCAAGAAAAAACATCTGTAATAATCTCAGAGAGACGTGTCAAGTGTCACATTTTTGAGCCTAGCAAGAGACAAATTTGGACTGTAGTAGGAATGGGAAAAGAACATTGGCTTTCACCAGAATATGATTATTGTTCATGTGAGGGATTTTATTTTGGCAAGCTAAAGGGCAAAAAATCATGTTATCATTTAGATTCGCTAAGACTAGCACAAAAACAACATGAAGTAGAATATATCGAATTCTCAGATTATGAATACGAGGATTTTCTAAAAGGACTAATTTTAGAGTTGTAGATAATAGTTTTAGAAAAATTATAGCGGAATTGTGGTGATATCTTCTTTTGAGACGCCTTTCCACAAACCAATCATTCCTTGTGGTTCTACAGCTTCAACTTTGGTAATTTTTTGGATTTTTATGTGATCCGGGTTTGGAGGCATCCAAAGCATTGCCATGTATTCTCCAATTTGTCCGACTTTGGTTGGACTTGCCGGAAAAATATTTTCCTTGGAGAATCCTTTTGTTAAGAGAGCATCAACTGATTTTTGCATTAGATCCATTCGTCCATGAACGAAAAGATAAACTGCTTTTGCATTGTCCATTGACATTGTTCTAATTTTACCTGATTACTAAATCAATGTTTGGGATTAAGAAAAAACGGTTAAATTGGTACGCACTGAGGACAAGGCGTGAAGATTGTAACTATCGGTAGCAGAATTTTTGTTACTAGCTTTCAGCTTGCTGGCGTGCAAGGAATCGTTACAGACAATCCTCAAGCCGCATTCTCTGAAGTCAAAAAACTCGCCGATGATCCAGAAGTAGGCCTAGTACTCATATCCGAAGACATGTCCAATCCAATTAGTATGGAACTAACCAAACTCAGAGCAACAAAATCAAAACCTCTAATTTTCTCACTTCCTGCTTCTGGTTCTGAGAAAAAAGAAGTTGATTATAGAAAAATGCTCAAAACCATTCTCGGCGTATAAAATAATACGATATTATCAATTACTATATCTCAAAATATTAGAAAAATCATCCCCATGATAATTCCATAGCTTAGATGACCTATCAAACTTGTAAACATTGGAATGTATCCATTTGGATGTTTCCACGGAGTGATTCCTGTTATGGGTTTGTGAATTGGAATTAATGTGATGATCCACAAGAATACCCCATATGCAGCACCTGATAAAATCATATTTGAAGCTGCAAACGGAAATACAATTAAAATCAAAAGATATCCAAATCCACCAAGACCACCATTGGCAAAATGAAGTAAAAATATTCCTTTAGTGTGCAAGTCAGATTCTGAAAGTCTAAAAAACTTGGTTGATAAAACTTGATTCTCATGCCACTCTAGCACCCCTCGTAGTCCAAACTTTCTCCATG
>OMIR01000050.1 GCA_900299125.1 Nitrosopumilales archaeon
AAACATGACTTTGATCTTAAATTTATCGAATCACAAGACTTCACCAAGCTGGCTTTTAATGCTCTGCCTGGAGAAGATGGACATAATCCGGACTTTACAGTAAAATCCGGAGATAGTGTAACATTCAAGGTTGCAAATAACGGAATGTCTTTCCATGCTTTTGCTGTGGTATCTGATATTGATGATCTAAATACAGTAGTTTTCAATTCAGCAATCAACTCTGCCAATAATCCATTAAAACCAGGACAGTCAGGTGAGGTCACATTCACTGCAGGCGCTCCAGGAATGTATCATTACATTTGTACTGTCCCAGGACATGCTGCTCTTGGAATGGCAGGAAATTTCATCGTAGAATAAATTTGCGCCTCCAATATCTGGCACTTGCATCACTAATTGTACTATATTCACTAATGTTCATTGGTGGATATGTTTCTGCTTCTGGTCTAGGACTATCATGCCCAGAATGGCCACTATGTCCAAATGGTGTACTACCGGATAGTACTTACCTAATAGAGTGGATTCACAGATTCATAGCAGCAACTACTGGCAGCTTGATTATTGCAACAACAATTGGAGTCTGGCTTAACAAAAGATCTGAGAAAAAGATCAAAATAACATCTACTCTGGCATCCGTTCTTGTTATCACACAAATCACTCTAGGTGCTATTGTTATTGAAGCAAAACTACATGCACTACTAGTTGCAATTCATCTGGGAACTGGAATATTGCTCTTCTCGATGACTCTACTGACTGTATTATTTGCGTTTAGGATGGCAAAAGCAATCCCAGCAACTGTCTAGCTTTTTAGTTTTTTGAGCCTTTTAGGCAAGTAAATGTAGCTAAAGATTATTGCCGCACCAATTGCACCTGACGCAATTACATAGATGAAAATGTAACCAAACGGACTCTGAGTGCTAATATTAAACGTGTATGTTCTTACCTTACCGGATTCATCAAATAGGTCTACTCGAAATATGTGGTTTCCCTGATTTTTGAAAACATAATCAAATGCCCAATGCCCGCCATCAATTGACTGGGGTGGAATTCCGTCAATTTGCTGATCATTGTAAAAGATTCGGATTCCCATGGTAAAGCGTGGCACTTCTTTTAATTCCAAGTCAGTAATGCGAAGCAAAACTTTGACTCTATCATTTACTTCTGGTATTTCTGGTTCTGTAGCGATCTGTATTCTCCTATCTCCAATTGTTTCCTCTGCAGAATTAAACAGAGCGTGGCCACTAGCATTGTGAAATATTGGAAAAATCAAAACTATCAATAAAGCAAATGGCAGAATTTGGCGCATTATAATTATGATCGCTTTGTTCAATATAATACAAAGTAATCTTACAGAAAAATGACAAAAGCTTTAAATGCAGACTTGGAAAATTCCATTCGTTGACTATCGTAAGAAAATCAATCGATATCAAAGCCCCAGTTGATACCGTTTTCACATACTTTGCAAGACCAGAGCATGTATCTGATCAAATGTCTGAAAAGGGTGTAGGAATGACTGTCATTCCAATGGATATCAAAGAGGGAATGGGTGTCGGAACAACATTTCGAATCGTAGGAGACTTTAGCGGAAAAAGACTGGAATGGGACTGTGAAACAACTGAATTTGTAAGAGAGAGCAAAATCTCTGCAAAAATGATCTCAGGTCCATTCAAGAAATGGGAAATTACAACTGAATTTACTCCAAAGACTGAACGACTAACAACTGTTACCATGACAGTAAGTTATGAAATGCCATTTGGTCCATTAGGAGGAATTTTAAACAAAGTAAAATTTGCCAAGACTGCTGAAAAAGGAATGGAAAGCGCACTATTTCGAGTACGCGGATTACTTGAAGGCAATGGTTCTATCCCAGTATACATAACACTGGATGCATACCAAAAACTCTTGGCAGAAAAGAAAAAGATGAACAACATCCCAGTATCGACAGTTTTGACTGCAATTCTGGACAAATACAACGAAATCGAAGCTAAAGCTTCAAACTAAATTTTTCATCTCAATTAAATAACCGAGCATTTGTTTTTTGCTTTGTGGGGTCTGTGGCTCAGCCAGGTAGAGCGAAGGACTCTTAAAATTACTTGGAGACATCCTTATGTCGTGGGTTCGAATCCCACCAGACCCGCAATTACTGAAATTCATAAAATAGTTTTTTATAAAATCATAATATGATCCTCATTAATGGTAAATCTCTCTATACGAGTTTTTGATAGCTACACACTTCAAGACATTCTGGGAGAATCTCCAGAAGCTGATGAAAAACTGAGGGCAAAACTAGAAAATGAAACTACTAGCTTAATACATAATCTTCAAAGCAAATCCAACTCTGAGCTACAAGACATTCTCTCACAACATATTCTTGCAAAACAAGAGATTACAAAATTCTCTGGTGCTCAAGCCCTCGACCAATCAAAAATAGAAATGTTTCACGAATTTCTATCAAAATACATTGCAGAAATAGAAAAGAGAATCAATCATTCATAGCTTTCTCAAAAGCGTGAATCTGGACTTTTTGGGGTCAATTTCCTCATGCATGTCTACATTACTTACAATCTTTACCTTGTATTCCAACCAAAGACTCTTCATATCTCTGCCAAAAATAGTAGGATTTTCACTAATCTTTTCATCATTAACTGAAAATATTTCAATATTGAAAATGTATTTTTTTGATACACGAAACAACTCATCTACTGCTTTTTTTATTTGTGCAAATTCTAGATAATTGAAAACATTTCTGGTAAATACCAAGTCAATAGAATTATCTTTAAAGGGAATTTCAACAATACTTGCTCTCTTAAAGTTAAATTTTGGTAAATTTTGTAATG
>OMIR01000051.1 GCA_900299125.1 Nitrosopumilales archaeon
AATTGTCATATGATGATGCCATTGAGGCATTATCCAAGGACGCATTAAAATTTGTAAAAAATAATTCTGTTTTAGGATTAGGTAGTGGTCGCGCAGCAACTGCATTTGTAAAAGAGTTAGGTCAGCACATCAAACGAAAAAAGCTAAATGTACGAGGAGTTCCAACTTCACTACAGATAAAGATCATAGCAGAACAATCAGGAATTCACCTAATATCTGCAGATCAAGTTGAAAAAATTGATGTAGTTTTTGATGGCGCTGACCAAATTGATTCAGCAGGATACCTAATCAAGGGCGGCGGCGGCGCATTATTACGAGAAAACATTTTGATTTCTTCAGCAGGTAAAGTAGTAATCATGGCAGATGCTTCCAAATTTGTCAAAAATTTTACTAGAACGGTGCCAGTTGAGGTTCACCCTTTTGCAAGAAACACTGTAAGAAAATTTATCAAAAAACTAGGCGGCAAGCCTGAGATTAGAACAATAGAGAGAGGATATCCGTTCATCACTGAAAACGGCAACATAATCTATGACTGTGATTTTGGCACTATCAAATCTCCTGCATCACTGGCACTGAAGATAAAACAAATCCCTGGTGTAGTTGAGGTTGGGATATTTCTTCGCAAGCCTGACGTAATATACAAGGCAAACGATAATGGAAAATTTGAAATCAGATAATTCGCTCTACTAGCTTTCCGTATCCTAATTTTCCTACAAGCTCCATATCTTCAGTTACAGGTTTTCCTCTGACTAGTGTAGTGATAGGCCAACCCTTGAGTTTCCATCCTTGATAAACAATATAGTCAGAAAACGCTCCAAAGAAATCAGAGCTCACCTCCTGTTCTTTTTTGAGATCAACTAGGACAATATCAGCATCTAGTCCTTTTTGGAGTGAGCCCTTATTTTGTAGTCCAAAGATTTTAGCTGCGTTTCCACTGGTAAGATGAGCTAGCTGTTGCAAGTTTAGCCTGTTTTGGTTTACCCCCTCTGATAACAGAATAGGCAATGATGTGCCGATGCCTGGAAATCCTGCCAAGGACGACCAGACATCTGTCCCAACCTTGAGCTTGAGTCTATTAGCCACATGATCAGTCCCTATAGTATCAATGACCCCTGAGGTCATAGCACTCCAGATTTTCTCATTATCAGATTTTGTTCTAATCGGCGGCATTACTTTTGCCAAATAGTTATTTTGTTTTTCATATGATAATGTCAGATAGTGCGGACATGTTTCGATAAAAATTTTGGTTCCTTTTTTTCGCTCTTGCTCTATTGTCTCCAGTGCTGCTGCAGAGCCAATGTGGACAAAATAGAGTTGGGTTTGATATTCTCTGGCAATCTCGCAGACTTTTTTGATACTCTTTGCCTCTGAATCCGGCGGTCTGCTCTGAGACCAGGCAGCAAGGCCATCTTTGTTGTCTTGTTTTGCCTTTTTTATTCCACATTCGCACATTTGGAAATCCTCTGCATGGACAAGTACTGGACATCCTAGATGTGCGGCATTTTGGCAAACTCTATGGATTGTTGTGTTTTCTAATTGGACTTGTGCCTCAAATAAAGTGGAGGAGCCCGGGTCCATGTCCATGAAAACGTGTCCGACCTCACCACCCAAATTCATGTAAATTTTAAACGATGTAATTCCATTTTGTGCGCAATATTGCATCTCTGTGGCCTGCTTTTCGTCAAAAATTGTGGCATGTATTGCATAGTCAACGTAATGGTTTGATTTGGATGCACGTAATTGTTCTTGTAAGTATTGTTTGTAGGAACGTCCCAACCTTAGCATTCGCATCATTGTTGTCACACCTCCTAGTGCAGCAGCCTTGGATTCGGTTTTTGCGGCCTCTTCAATGGGTGAATAGACTCCATAATGCACATGAGTATCAATTAGACCGGGGATAGCTACTAGTCCATTTGCATTAATTTTTTTGTCAGCGGAAGGAGTATCGGTAGTAAAATCAGATATTTTTCCATCATTGATTACTATATTTCTCTCAACCATTCCTTTTGGAGTGATGGCCTTGGCATTTACAATTACACAGTCAACTGTCAATTAAGATATTTGAAAATAATCTTGCTATTATTTCTTTGAGCGGTTTGGTTTTTAGCTTTGATATCACACTAGGACAGAATCCGCATCGGAATTCCAATTGTTGATGAATTTTTCCTGTTTCTGGCAATAACTAGTCTTTGATTTTACTCAATTATGATGATGAAAAATTAGATAAAATGATGTTAAAGACTAAAAATAGGTCAAGGTTTTTTGTTTTTCAGGGCTGGTGGCTTAGTGGTATAGCGCTGCATTCGCAATGCAGAGGTCGAGAGTTCAATTCCCTCCCAGTCCACCATTTTATGCTCAAACTATGCAGAACTAGGCAGTTTTTCATATTTAGATAGGAATTATGTAATAATACGAAGAGAAGAGAGGTCATAGTCGTCGAATTGACCGGATCATTCTTTCTTTAACTTTGACGTGATATTTGGCAATGATTAGATCTCCAGGCTGTGCATCACACTTGCCTATTGGTACAAGATAATTGTCTGGGGATTGTGCAACACATCTGCCATGTTCATCGACAAAGATTACCTTGACTTGTTCAGTCACATATGTCGGCATAAGATTCCAAAACGGCCAAACAAAGACCCCGAAGATTGTCACGATAAATCTTATTACAACACCAAATTTCGCATTTTGTCCTATATCATATTCTGAAGCACAAAATCAATATTTAGTATGAGTATAATTTTCAAAAATAATAATCAAAAAAGAAAATCGGATTATTTTTTTCTTGAAAAAATCATTATTCCAAAAACTGCGGTTACAAGAATAATTCCTGCAAAAGTTCCAAACTCTGGAATTGCCGTAGTGCCGGAAATTGTAACACTTTCTGTACCCTTGGGAAGTTCAATTGATACGTATCTAGAGCCATCTGCGTATGGAATTGTCTGCTGATCAACTAATTTGTTATCAGCATAAACCATAAAGATCATGTCATCGCCATTTTCCTTTTTTGCATCAAGTAGTGCTCTTGGTATTTGGACTGTGAGATTGCCTCCGTCTTCTACTTCGGTTACAAGAACCAGTGCTTTTTTATCAGTATCAATAGCTGCCTCTGAAACATAAACGTCTTGACTGTGAGCCAGAATATTTCCAACATAGGCAATCGGTGTTTGCATTGTAACAACAGGTAAGCCAATCGAATATGACCTAGGACCGAGAACAAAAATCTTGTTTTCTCCTTTCATTGATGCATATAGTTTATGGGTTTTGGAATCCAATGCCAGGTCCCAAGCCAATCCATCACTTTCTATAGTGTTGATAATTTGATTTGTTTTTGCGTTTATTTTGACAATTTTGTTTTGTTGCAAATAAGATACATAGATCTGGCTATCAGTAGAATCAACGGCTATTGCTTGAGTGTCATCACCCACTTCAATTTTATCAAGAATTTTTTCGGATATGGTATCTAGTACAGTAATGTGATGGTCTCCTCTATGAGTAACATATGCACGATGTGCATGTCCATCAATATCGATTCCCCAAGGAGCCGCTCCTGTCTTTATTGTGCTGGAAATAGAGTGCTTTTTTGCATCATTTGGATTAGGTACAAGAAATGTAATTTCGTTGCCTGCAATACTAGCAACTAGAATTTTGTTAGTAACTGGATCGACTTTGATTGCAAAAGGGTGTGCTGAGACTGGGATTTTTTCTAGTACCTGATTTGTATTTGTATCAATTGTTGCAATATAATCTGCATTATAATTGGCAACATAGAGAACTTGGTTGTTTGGATTATAATCAAGAGCAACTCCTCCAGTAATTAATGTGAGATATTCTTGTCTTTCAGACCTAGGAGAATACCACATTGTTAGCAATGCATCAGGCAATGAAATCGTCTTCAGATATTGTCTAGTCTTCAAATCATACATGTCAATTCCACCACTCTCAAATGTAGCTGCATAAACTAGATTCTTCTCAGGAATTGTCTTTACTGCCAGAACACCTGAAGAAGTATCAATATTTCCCAGTGTCTGACCTGATTTTGTATCAATTATTGTAATTTTTCTATCACCAAGATTTGATACGAAAAGTAGATTATCATCCAAAGATATTTTCATAGGACTAATACCAACTGGGATCTCTTTTAAAACATGATGAGCAGATGCTTCATGCATAGTAAAAACTCCAAACCCGACCACTAATACTAGAATAATAAAACCTAGTTTCACGTACTAGTTTTTTTTATCATTAATAAAAACAGGAAAGTCAAATTTCAAATTTGAATATTAGATTACAAAATTGGAAAATCTCAAGAGATGACATGCAGTACTACAAGTACAGCTAGTAAAATCACAAGAACAAGCTGACCATGTAATAGATGATTGAATATCTTGGAGTTTTTGGAAGAGGTGTATAAGAGTAGAAATCCACTGACTACCATCAATGTCATTACTACTGCCAAAGAAAGTGAAATTCCATCTAGATATCTTGAGAGAATAAGTCCATGGCTCATTCCCGCAAAATAGCCAATAGAATTTAACATTATGTGAAGATTCATGATTGTCTTAAAGTGTACTCTATTTTCTCGGGCCATTTGCAGTGACTCACCGCCGGACTTTATCGAGTACTTTCTGTATCTGTTAATTGGAATGAACGGGATATTTGCTAGCATTCCACATACTATTGCAACCCATCCCAAAAGTTCTACAGAATCCTCACTCTCATCTTCTGCAAAGCAAGGTATCGGTATTACTAGCAATAATAGAATTAGATAAAAAAAATAATTTTTTTGCATTTTAGTCTTGTTTAGCAGTTTTCTTCTTTGTTCTTATTATCTTGAAAACAGTATATCCGATCGCAGCCAAGATTGCCGCTATAGTGACATAGAGAATCATGCCGGAAAAAGTTGATGAACCATAACCTTCTCCTTCTCGCTCATTCTCTATTTCCTCTCCTCGCTCTCTTTCTCCAAATTCAGATTCTCGTTCGCCCTCCTCATCTTCTGCAAATGCATGAATTGATGTGACACTATACATCAGAGTAAAGAGTGCAAAGAATGCAAA
>OMIR01000052.1 GCA_900299125.1 Nitrosopumilales archaeon
AAGCAAAACAAATCAATAAAAAAAAATCTATACTCCTCTTAGACTTTAATCCTATGCTGTACGATGTACTTTTACGTGAAATTTCTAAAATTGATAAACAAGTGTTATTATTGAATCAGCGTAGACCTGCGATTTGGAATCTTACAAGTTTCAATACAGTGAGAAACTCTAATTGTAAAATTCTTCGTCTTGAAAAATTTCAAAAATTAATTTCTTCCAAACAGGAAAAACAACTTGATGAATTCTTTTCTAAATTAAAAAAAATTTGGAATGAAGAAGAATATTTTGAACAGATCTTCTCAGTAAATGGATATAGTTTCTGGTCTTCGATAAAAAAAGGATTTATTAAAAAATGTGAATCAAGATTCAAGGAATCTATAAAACGCATTTTATTATCCCATGAATTGTTTAAGGATTCTAATATTTCTGTAATTTTAGAATGGGCTGAAACCGGTCAAGAAGAAAAAGAAATTCTAAATGTCTCTAAAAAATACGGAGTTCCATCAATAATGTTACAACATGCAATGTTCCCTACTTCCATATATTGGAATAAATTCGATCGATTCAAAACCGGATATTCTTATCCGTCCATTAGTGAAAAACATGCCATCTGGGGCGAGTCTACAAAAAGATTTGCACTGTCATGGAATTTCAATGAAAATAACTTGCTTGTTACTGGTAGCCCACGTCACGATAAATTCTTCACCACTTCGAAATCATTTAAGAATAAACCTGTAATTGTTTTTGCTACTACTTCCGTTAGCGGAATATCTGCGTCTCTTTCCTCCTTCAGCTCTTATGAGAAATTTGATAAATTTGTAATAGAAGTCTGCCAAACTGTGAAAAAATTCCCTGAACAACAATTAATTGTCAAACCTCATCCGCAACAAGAATTCATTACCAATATCACAGAACTTGTAACGCAAATTGATCCAAAAATCCAAATAATCCATAATGCAGAATTAGTTGAACTTATTAGTTCTTGTGATGTTTTGATCACATTTAATAATTCAACAATAGCTTTAGAATCGATAATTCTAGGTAAACCTACAATATCACTAGTTATAGAGGATTGGGCATTTGAGGAAGATATTATCAAATCTGGCGCCGTCCTCGCAATTTCACAAATTGAAGAATTCGAACCAAAATTACGAAAATTACTTACTGATAAACAATTTAGAATGGAATTATATGAAAAATCACAAAAATTTGTTGAATCCTACTTGACAAACAGAGGTACAGCATCATTATCATTGGTTAGAGAATTAGACAAATTCTAACTTGTTATATCAGTATTCTATTAGGAAAGTTATTTACTATAATGTAACAATTAATTTTCATGCAACAATCTGATGAATGGAGGATTCCTCTTTACAAGATTTATACTGATGATGAAGATATCAACTTGATTACAAAAATTGTTCGCCGTGGTGCAAAATGGGCAATTGGTCCAGAAATTGATGAATTTGAAACCGCAATAAAAAACTACGTAGGAGCACAATATTGTGCCTGTCTAAACTCAGGAACTTCAGCATTACATTCTTTACTTCTAGCTTATGGATTGGGAAAAAATGATGAAATGATAATCCCCTCTTTCTCATTTATTTCTACTGCTAATTCTGTGCTCTTTGTTGGTGGACAACCAAAATTTGCAGATATTGAAGATGAAACCTACGGTTTGGATCCTGCAGATGTCATCAATAAAATCACTACAAAAACCAAAGCAGTTATCCCTGTAGACTATGGCGGAATGTCTTGTAAAATTTCTGAGATCAAACAAATAACTAAAAATCATAATTTACTATTAATTGAAGATGCAGCAGAATCTCTTGGTTCAAGAGTAGACGGAAAAAAAGTAGGCTCATTCTCAGATTCTGCGATGTTCAGCTTTTGCGGTAATAAAGTCTTGACAACTGGTGAGGGTGGAGCAATAATTACTGAATCAAAAGATATCTATGAAAGAGTAAAACTGATCAGGTCCCATGGAAGACTTGATAAAATATCCTACTTTAATAATCCAAATGAATCACAATATCTAGATTTAGGATATAACTGGCGAATGTCATCAATCACTGCCGCACTAGGTATTTCACAATTAAAAAAACTCGATAAAATAATCAAAATGCGTCAAGAAAACGCCCGCTATTTATCTTCCAGATTATCTAAACATGCCCAAATAAATATACCAAAACCTCCAAAAAACTATGAACATATTTATCAAATGTTCACTATTAGATTAAACAAAAGCGATTTGAGAGAAAAACTGCAGAATTTTCTTTCAGAAAAACGCATATTTTCCAAGGTTTACTTTGCACCCATTCATTTAACAGAATTCTATAGAAACAAATTCGGCACTTGTAACGGCAGTCTTCCAATGACAGAAAAAATCTCAAAACAAGTTCTCACCTTGCCATTATACCCTAACATGACCAATGAAGAAAAAAACTATCTTGTTGATTCAATTGATGAATTTTTTGAACAAAATAATAACTAATTACTTTATCCGATATTTGATAATCCACATGTCCTTTCTTTCTTCGGCACGACTTTTCTCATCATCAGTCAACAATATCTCCTGTAATTTCTCTCCATGTCTTAACCCTATAATTTTATGATTATCTGAAATTTTTTTTGCAATATCTCTAATATTATATATTTTCATTTTAGGAATAAAAATCTCACCTTCATTTGCTAGAAGAAGACTCTGTAAAATAAAATCTATTGCCTCTTCAATGTGAAAAAAATATCTTTTCATAGATGGATGTGTAATAGTTAGAGGTTTGTTTGCTTTTTTCTCCTCATCCCAAACTTCAAAGACATTCCCTCTTGTTTCTATGACATTACCGAATCTGATAGAAGCAAATTTTGTATGGCTCAAATGCCAACCTGCCCAACTGATTAGTTTTTCTCCGATGTGTTTTGTCGTTCCGTATAAAGTAGATGCTTCAGCAGCTTTATCCGTACTAATGTTCAAAAATATCTTTGGTTTATTTTTTAATGTCATTTTGATCATATTTACAGTACCGTTGATGTTAACATCTATAGTCTCAATTGGATTAAATTCAGAAATTTCGATATTTTTTATTGCTGCTGTATGAATAATTATATCGGCATTACTTCCTGCCATCTCGATTCTATCTCTATCTAAAATATTTCCAAGCAGAAGTCGTAATCTTTTGTCATTGATCGAACGTTTTAATTTGAATAACGCATGTTCATCAATATCTAGAACCCTAACCACTTTTACAGGATATTCTAGAATTTTCTTTGTTAAAGCAGTTCCAACACTCCCTGCCCCACCAGTGATCAGTACCGTCTTATTCTTTAATTCTGATAAAACACGTTTGTCTAGTTTAGAATTTTTTTCCAATACATCATCAAAATTGACATTTCATTTATTACTTTCCAAACTAATTAGTACCAATTTTAGATCAATCTATAGAATATAATAATTAATAATCCTATATGACTTGATACTTTGTGAAAATCCTTGTTATTGGTTATGGCTCAATAGGAAAAAGACACATTAACAATTTATCGACTATTCCAAAAATCGAGATTCTAGTTTTAACTAAACGAAAGAATGATGATTTTCTCAAAAAAATGAAATGCAAAATTTTCAATTCACTTGATGAAGCAATTAATGAAAAACCTATGGCAGCATTCATTACTAATACTACCAATTTACATATTCAAACTGCAATCAAATTGGCAAATGCGAAGATTAATCTTTTTATAGAAAAACCACTATCACATTCATTCAAAGGCATTTCTGAATTATTAAAAATTATAAAAAAATACAAACTCTTAACTTATGTTGGATGTAATCTGAGATTTCATCCCTGCATCAAACTAATTAAACAAATTATTTCTGACAAAGAACTTGGTAGAATTATTTCAATTCATATAGAAAATGGTTCCTATTTACCTGAATGGCATCCGTATGAAGATTATAAAAAAAGCTATGCAGCACAAAACAAGATGGGTGGCGGTGTCATTCCAACTTGTATCCACGAACTTGATTACCTCTATTGGTTTTTTGGAAAACCTATTGAACTATTTTCATTTACTGGAAAATTTAGTGATTTAAAAATTTCAGCGGATGATCTTTCTACAATTTTAATGAAATTTAAAAACAAATGTATTGCTGAAATTCATCTAGATTACTTTCAAAGACCAGGAATTCGTAGTTGCAAAATAATTGGTACAAAAGGAACACTCAATTGGAATTCTGACACAAATTCTGTTTTCGTCTACAATATAAAAACAAAAAAATGGATGACCAGAATGAAACTAAGAAATTACGATTTGAATCTTACATATCTAAACGAAATGCACTATTTTCTTAACTCCATTAACCAAAGGAAAATCATGAATAATGATATAAAAGAAGGAACTGAAGTTCTAAAAATTGCATTGGCGGCAAAAATATCTTCAAAATATAGCAAGGTCATTTCTCTGACATGAATAGAACAACCACCAATAATATCTTCAATTTAGAAAAAAAAACTATAGTCTTAACTGGTTCTGCAGGTAGATTGGGTAGTGGATTTGCCGATGTATTGAGCAGTGCTGGAGCCGATGTAGTTTTGGTGGATATTGAAAATTCTAGCAATAAAAAACTTGAATCAAAACTTAAACAAAAATATAATACAAATCCATTAGCTGTTAACGTTGATATTTCCAACCAATCAGAAGTAAAAAAATTAAAACAAATTGTTCTAAAAAAATACAAAAAAATAGACGTGCTGATTAATAACGCTCATTTCATTCCGAGATCACACCCAATGATAGGCTCTCCTTTTGAAAACTATCCTTTAGAACTATGGCATCAAACGATTGTAAAGAATCTAAATGGTCTTTTTTTATGTTGTAGAGAATTTGGAAAAATAATGACAAAGCAGCAGAAAGGAGTTATTATCAACATATCATCAATTTATGGTATTATGGGTCCTGATCAACGAATCTATGGAAAGAGTAAGCTAAATTCACCACCATTCTATTCAGCTACCAAGGGTGCAATGGTTAATCTTACTAGATATTTAGCTGCATTCTGGCATGGTACCAATATCAGAGTCAACACATTGACACTTGGCGGTGTTTATGACTCTGATTTACATAAAAATAAAGAGTTCGTTAAGAATTATTCCAAAAAAACCATGATTGGTAGAATGGCAAGAAAGGATGATTACTATGGAGCGATAATTTTCCTAGCCTCAGATGCATCTACTTACATGACCGGATCTAATCTGATAATAGATGGAGGTTGGTCCGCATGGTGATATTTCATATTTTTATGTTTCTTGTAGCAATCATTTCAGCTATTTGAAATTCATATTCGTTATCGATCATCAATCCTGTCTCTTCAGATATTTCATATGGTAGAGTCTTAGGCATGTAGAGTTTTTTGTATTTCAACATTTGTTGTATGTAAAAAGTAAACAGTCCATTTAACTGATATACGATTGGAGAACTCTGTCTAGATGTAATGAGTTTTTTTGACTTCTTACTAAATTTCAAAAACCCATTTGGTGCAAATTCCATCATATTAAAATACGGATTATGGTGCTGGCGATACACTCCGCAGACTAGGTCGCATTTACTTTTTCTAAGTAAGCGAATTGATCCAATCACGTCGATATTACGAATAAACGGAACAGTGCAATCCCGATTAACCATGATCTCAAATTCAAATCCTAGGGAAAGAAGTTGCTTTATTCCATGAATAATAACTGAGTTCATTGATGAAGAATCAGAAGCCAGTTTTTTTGGTCGCATAAATGGTATCTCTGCACCATAATTTTTTGCAATACGTGCAATTTCTTCATCCTCGGTAGAAACTATTACATGGGAAAAGATGCCAGATTCTATTGATTTTTCAATTGTGTGTGCAATCAGAGGCTTTCCGGCAAGTGGACGGATGTTCTTTCTGTGTACACCTTTCGATCCCCCACGTGCTGCTATAAAACAAATTGGTTTCATTTCATATTTTACGGATATCGGAATGATGTCTAGTTATTCTTTCAGTACTCCTAATCATATCGACAAGTTTTTCAAGTTCATTATTATCAAAACTGACATTGTTATCAAAATAGTTCTTCGTTTTATCAGAAGTTATGTGTATCTCAATAATGCGCGCTCCTAATATTGAAGCTGTGAGAGGCGCAATGGCATCTGGTGTATGGTTAGAATATCCATCAAAATCTTGGAAATTTTCAAAATTTAACATCTCCAAAGAGCACGGATATTTTGGAACACAGTATAGCCATCTTATTGAAGAATTTTTGTAATATTCACTAGTAATTGGAGATACTTGTGAACTGATGATTATCTCTTTGCCTGAATTAAGAATTTTTTCTAATAGCGGAGTTAATTTATTTTGAATCAATGGTCTTCCATCAATCTCTCTTACTTTTAATCTTCCAAGATAAGGATTCAAGAAATCAACTGATTCTGGATACATAGGTGTACAAAACCACTCGATACCAATTTTTTTTGCCAGACTGTCTACTGTTTCGATATTTGATTCGGTGATGGCTGATTTCAAAAGTCTTTTCCGTTCAGGGTGATCTTTAACATTTTGTAAATTATATGCTTGAAATTTAACTGCGTTACATCCAGCAGATTTAGCACTTTGGATCATTTTCTCCATTAGTTGAAAATCTCCATCCCAATTTACTCCTATTTCAGCAACAATAAACACCATAATCTGTATGGTGATTTTTTAGTATTCAAATGTTATTAAAATCTCATTAAACTGGTCATTTAACACTAAATGATTTCTATGGCCTCATATCAAAAAAATCTGGGCAAAAAGTTCTTTATAATTAGTCTTTGACATTAGTACAGTTAAGGGATATCAAATTCTAAAGTTTAAGTTGGTAATTGTTTTTTGACAGGTAATTTGAAACGAAAAATTGCTGTAACTACTGGTTCTCGTGCTGATTATGGAATTCTGCGTTCGGTTTTACGTGAAATTAATAAAAGTGCGAAACTGAAACTCTATCTTGTAGTTACGGGTACACACTTGTCGAAAAAATACGGTATGACCATTAAAGAAATTCAAAATGATGGCTTTAAAATTTATGCAACTATTAAGATGGTCCCAAAAAACAATTCTGGATTTTCTATGGCACAGTCTGTTGGAAGAGGAGTAATAGAGTTTTCCAAATTATTTCAGAAAATTAAACCTGACATTAATCTAATTTTAGGAGATAGAGATGAAATGCTTGCATCTGCAATATCTGCTTATCACATGAATATCATTAATGCGCATATTCATGGGGGTGATGTTTCTGGGGGTATTGATGAGTACACAAGACATGCAATAACAAAAATTTCTAACATCCATTTTACAGCCACTCAAAAAAGTAAACAACGAGTGAAAAATCTTGGGGAAAATCCAAACTATGTCTTCAATACTGGCTCGCCTGGTGTAGATGAGATAAACCAAGGAATGATTACAGACAAGGAAACTCTTGAAAAAAAATACAATATTTTGGTCAACAATAATACCCTAGTGCTTTTACAACATCCAATTACAACCCAGACGAATTTATCCAAAATTCAAATTCTTAATACTATCAAGGCACTTGCAACTCTAAGGAATCCAGTAATAGCAATAGCGCCCAATTCTGACGCAGGGCATCAAGAAATCTTCAATGCTCTAAAAAATTTTAGTAAAAAACATGACTTTCTACATGTATATTCTTCCTTTCCACGAAGCGACTATCTAGGTTTTTTATCTAACTGTGGGGTTCTGGTAGGAAATTCAAGTAGCGGCATAATCGAGGCTAGTATTCTTGGGACACCTGTGGTGAATCTGGGAATAAGACAACTAAACAGAGAAGCAGGAAATAATGTCATAAATGTAAAAAATATTGAATCTAAATCCATACTCAAGGCAATTCATTTAGCACTTGGACGTTCCAAAAAACCTACCAAGACCTATAGAGCAAAAAATACTGGAAAAAAAATAGTTAAAATCTTAGAAACCATACGCCTAAATAACAATATCTTAGAAAAAAAACTCAGTTATTGACTCATGAATAAAAAAAATAAATGGACTAAACCAGTAATCAAACATTCAAAATTAACAAAATATAACTACATAGTTCAATATCCTGCTGGACTCAAACTTGGAAAAAATTTTGACATTGGAACATTTACTTACATAAATGCAAAAAATGGTGTTGAAATACAAGATAATGTAAGGATAGGTTCCCACTGTTCGATATATTCTGTTTCGACAATTGATAATAAGAAAGGAGCAGTCACTCTGAAAAAAAACTGTAACATTGGAACTCATAGTACAATCATGCCTAATGTTACCATAGGCGAGAACTCTACTGTTGCAGCATATTCATTTGTAAATCTAAACGTACCAAAGGATCAACTGTGGGCAGGAGTGCCAGCAAAGTTCAAACGAAAATTAGTCTCCTGATACAATATGAAAGATAAAATCATCCTTTGGTTAGGTACAAATCTTACTTATTTTGGTTTGGCAAAATCTTTACAGGATAAATATGACTGTGATCTTTTTGCCATAGTAGACATCACTGCAAAACCAAAGAAATTTTTTCAAGAACAAGAGATAGTTAGATTTAAAAAAATTTGGTTCTATCATGATCACATACATAAAAATCATATCGTCGACGTCAAATATCTACAAGTATTTGAAGAAAAGTACAAAATAAATTTGTGGCTATTGGCACAAAACGAGAGAATTTTTTATAGATTTAATCAATTCCACAAATTTTCTAGCGATGAAATCCTGTCTATTCTTGAGCAAGAATGTAAATTGTTTGAACAAGTTCTAGATGAGGCAAAACCTGATTTTCTGATGATCTATATGCCCACTCTCCATCAAATCCAACTTTTTTATGAATTATCTAAGGCTAGGGGAATCAAAATTTTGGTTTTACGTTCTACTCCGTTTGGATATAGGTACATGATTACTCAACAAGCAGAAAAAATACATAATAATTCTATGATCACTAATAATAATACAAGAAGCTATGAAGACCTACTTTCTTATTTGAAAGAATATGACTCTTTTAAACAAGGAAATGACTTTCTATCCGAATTTCAAAATTCTAATCTACAATATTTTAAAGCAATAATTAAATTCTTTTTCACTAGTTATTCTAATGTAAAATCTCACTATACGTATTATGGAAGATCAAAAATTCGTGTTCTTTCTAAAATGCTTGTTTACACGATTAAAAAGAAATCTCGAGAATATTTTATGAAAAAAAACCTAATCACACAAATTAATGATCAATCCCCATTCGTTTATTTTCCATTACACATTGAACAAGAACAGGTTTTATTGATTTCTGCACCATTTTACACAAATCAAATAGAAATAATCAGACATGTTACAAAATCTCTTCCCGTTGGTTACAAGTTGTTTGTAAAGGAACACCCAGTTATGAGTACGCGTGGTTGGAGATCTATTTCTGAGTATAAAGAAATCATGCAAATACCTAACGTTGTACTAATTCATCCGTCTTTAAAATCAGAGAATCTAATAAAAAAAAGTTCATTGGTAATAACCATAAATGGTACTTCTAGCATTGAAGCTGCATTTTACAAAAAACCTTCAATCATGTTTGCCAACACCGACAACTCGTATCTTTCTTTCATAGAACATGTCGAGTCTATTGATGAGTTACCAAAAATCATTCGTAAATCACTAAACAAAGAAATCTCCATTGAAAGACTAAACCAATATGTAGATTTTATAGTCAAAAATTCTTTTGAACTTGATTTAGGCGGACTTGAAAATAAAGTAACAAATTATTTCTATTTTGGTGGTTTTTTAGTTGACACTGAAATATATGTGGACTCGATGAAAAAATTTCTCAAAGATAATGAAACCCCATTAAATATATTAGCTGATGAATTCATTAAACGATTATCTGTTTTGAAACAAACTTAATTCGACTATTTTTTAAATTCTTTTAAATTAATTTTTCATTAACTAGTATTTCCTTAATTTCCTGTTTAGTTAAAAGCGAAACCTTATCTGATGAATATTCATTTTTCAAATTAGCTTTAGTAAATCCGGAGACTTTTCTAAAATCGTGACTCTGTGTTTGTCGTTCAAACAATATATAATCTTCTTTACTTTCAAATACATTTCTAGTCTCGTTTAAACTAATCAATGATTCATGAAATTTTTCTCCGGGTCTTACTGGAATTCTCTCTGTTTCAACCTCCACATCCATCAGTTCTATAAGTGCATTCTTCAATTCTTCTAATCTATATGCTTTAAGTTTAGGAACATAGACCTCTCCACCAGTTCCATTTTTTAATGCTCTAAAAATTAAATCAAGCGCTTCATTAATAGTAATATTAAATCTAGTCATCGAAGGATCAGTAATAGTTAATTTCTTTCCAAATTTTATCTGATTAACAAATGTTGGTAAAACCGAACCTCTACTACCTAACACATTTCCATATCTGACTGACAAAAATTTGATATTATGTGATCCTTTATAGAAATTTGCTGAAACAAGTAATCGCTCCATTAAAAATTTTGTTGCACCATATGTATTGAATGGAGATACGGCCTTATCGGTTCCTATGCCTAATACTATTTCCACGTTTTTATCCAGACAAGCTTCAATCAGGTTTTGAGTTCCATATACATTTGTCTTAACAAATTCAAATGGATTGTATTCTGCTACCTCAACATGTTTTAAGGCGGCTGCATGAATAACGATATTTACGTCCTCTAGTGCCCTTGACAGTCTTTCTTTATCTCTTATGTCACCAATAAAAAATCTCAATCTTTCGTCAATTATCTCAGATTGCATCTGCTTTTGCTTCCATTCATCTCTACTGAAAATTCTTATAGTCTCGGCATTCGTTTTTAACAGTCGTTTTGTCAACTCAGTACCTAGAGAACCAGTTCCACCAGTAATGAGAATTTTTTTGCCATCAAACATAAAATTAGATTGGAATGACATTACAATAACTTTACGCTTTGATAAATCATATTTACGTCAAATATTTTTGAAAAAATTATTTATCGAAGAAATAATAAAATCAACTTGGAATTTTTTTAAATTTGGATGAGTAGGAATTGATACAATTTCTTTACCAACCTGTTCAGTAAAGGGAAGGTTTGTTTTATGTTTATAGTATTTCATCAAATGTACTGGATTATAATGGATTCCTGTTTCAATTCCATTTTTTTTCATATATTCCATAAACTTGTTCCTATTTTTTACTTGAATCCAGTAAAAATGATAAGAACAATCGTTTGAAAGAGGCATTTTTTTTCCTATTTTCAATTGAGAAAAATATCTGTAAGCTATTTTGCGCCTAATTGCATTAGCTTGATCCAGCTTTTTTAGCTGAATCAATCCAATTGCAGCTGATAAATCATTCATATAATAATTCCAGCCTATTCTATCTATGTTGTATTCAAAACCATTTCGATTCGTAATTCCGCACCATCTTAAAGATTTTAAAATCGTTGATTGTTTCTTGGAATTTTTTCCATTGATACATACTGCACCACCAGTTGGCATTGCAAGATTTTTTACTGGATGAAAACTAAAACACACTGCATCGAAATGTGAACCTATTCTTTTTCCATTATAGGTAGAACCTGCAGAATGAGCTGCGTCCTCTATTACTGGCAAATTATTATCATTGGCAATTTTTTTGATATTTTTAATATCACATGGCATTCCCGCAAAATCCACAATTACTATTGCTCCGGTTTTCTTAGAGATCTTTTTTTCCATATCAGAAATATCAATACATCCTGTCTTTGGATCAACATCAACAAATACTGGTTTTCCACCATTGTAAACAATTGAGCTAACAGAGCTTACAAAAGTAAGTGATGGTACCAACACCTCCTTATTTTTTATATCAAACAAAGATAACGCTAAATGAAGTGCAGCAGTACCATTACTTACTGCAATACAATCCTTACTTCCAACATATTTACAAAAATCATCTTCAAATTTTTTAACATTATTAGTTCCCGCTCCGGAAGCCCAAAATTTACTTTTAATTACCTTTGCAGCGATTTGGCCTTCCTCATTTGAGATATATGGATCAAATAACTTTATCAAAACAATCTTTTCACTTTTACTTGAAGTAAAAAGTTATCGTGAGCTTTTTTATCAAGTTATTATCAATTCGTTCATGATACTTGCGATTATACAGGCAAGAATGAGTTCTACTAGACTGCCTGGAAAAGTGATGATGAAAATAAGAGATAAACCGTTACTCTATTATGTAATAAATCAGACACTTCATTCACAAAAAATTGATAAAATTGTGGTTGCCACTACAAATTTGCAACAGGATGACCAAATTGTCCAAGCAGCTAATCAATATGGCGTCGATACCTATAGAGGTAGCGAGGAAGATGTGCTAGATAGATATTATCAATGTGCAATAAAGTATAACCCGAACATTATTGTTAGATTGACTTCAGATAACCCATTAAATGATCCACATCTAATAGACAAATGTATGTCAGAATTTGAAAAAAATCATTTTGATTATATTAGTAATACCAACAAGCAAGAAAATAAACATAATGTTTTTTATCAATGTGGTTATCCATTGGGGTTTGCTGTAGAAGTTTTCACATTTACAGCTTTAAAAAAATCTTGGGGAAATGCCAAAAAACCATCAGAACGAGAGCATGTTACTCAATATATTTTGAATAATCCGCAGTTTTTTAAGATTGGAAATATAGAAAACATCACTGATAATTCTGACATTCGTCTCTCAGTAGATCATCAAGTAGATTTTGATCTTGTGAAAATAGTAATAGAACATTTTGAACAAAATGAAATATTCACATTAGAAAAAATCATATCGTTTTTTAATAAGAATCCAAAACTAAAACAAATGAACTCACATTTGGATTTTAGAGAGGGATATTTGAAATCGTTAGAAAAAGATAAATCTTCATCAAAAAACCCCACATCTAATTCTCACATTTATCTTTAGAAATATTATTTGACATAATTATGCTATAGCTATTAGGACCGCAGTTGAAAAGTAAATCAATTACTGAAAGATTCGGGATGAAATTGCCATAGATCTGTTTGTAACTCGGATGATTGTAATTTTGGAAAATTAAATCTATTCCGTTACTTTTAAAATCTCTTATATTGGCATACTCTCTACCGAGTAATCCAAAAATGTATTTTTTGACACCTAGTTTCTTACACATGTCTAAAATTAAATCAGATTTTGCTCCCTGAAAATCAAAATCCGAAGCCCTAAGAAATTTCACATTAATGCCTAACTCTCTGAGTATCCACTTTAACACATGTTCGTTGATTTCTGATAAGAACTGCCATTTTTTTTCATATGTATCTTCAAAGAAAGTTATATAATCAGAAAAATAAGGCGTTTTTCTATAATTTGTTTTTATGGATTTCAGATGCTTTTCATGCCAGTTATGTGTGTAGTCAATCTTGGTTTGATTTGATTTCAAATTAATATGTGCGTTAACTGGTATTGTCAACCACATTGAACCATCGCTTGTCTTTATCTTATTTCTATTCTCCCAAGAATTTTTTTCAAATTGTAAATTATCTAAATATACAAACTGATCAGATAATGCGATTTTGTGAAACAGACCCAACCATGGAAGATAGGTTGGTTGATGTGCTGTTAATATCATTTAATTTGTAATCCAATCCAAATAATTTAAGCTAATTTAATACTCAATTCTACGAATAATCTCAAAGGCTTCAGCTGCTTTATTGCCTGAAACTGAACCCCACTTTTTTGCAATAATTTTCAAACTTTCAGAAGATCTTGGGTGTGGAAAATTCCTAATTTCATTTTTATATGAATTCATAGCTCTAACTTTACTAGACAACTGTCTAGTGATATTTACAAAATAATTAGGATTGAAACGAAATGGGTAATTCCATTCTGTTGAAGATGGGACTTCAAATGTTACCAATTCCTTTATCTTATCATCTGCTGGTCTACACGCGGTTAATGTAGCATTGAATAAAACACGATGATCTACATTTAGATCATTGTAGTGATGAGTGTAAATCCTATCCGGTTTTGATTTCTTTATTTCATTTTCTACAATCTTGATCACCTTCAACAGAGGAATGGAATCCATTTCATTATCTGGCAAATCATAAAATTCCATATCTTTCACTCCTAAAATTTTACATGACTTTTTAGCGTCATTTTGTAGCTCTTGTATCTCTTTTTGAATAATGTCTGAATTTTCTTCTTGTTCGTATGTTGCATTATTTTTGTAGTTAGTAGATCTTCTGGAACTTATGCCTGTGGCAAAATAAACTACTTTCACCAAATCCCCTTTTTGTGAGTGTCTGAGAATGGTTCCACCCATACCCAACACTTCGTCATCTGGATGTGCAACCAGTATTAATATTCTCATATTTTTTACAGAAAATTGTTATAATATTAATGGTTTGAGAATAATTTTGGTTTCATTTTATGGCTTCTGTGCAACAAAGTTCCAGTAGGCGTATCTTTTCTTTGCTGGAATAATAGAATTTACTATTTTATGTTCGAGAACTATAATTTTGAATTTCGAAAACAAATTCAACAAGTGTCTTTTATTTGAAAAATGGACTTGACCTACGTTGGCAAATGGCCCTTGAGTATAACCTATTCTGGTGAATACATCTTCATGAGGTTTTCCTAAACTATACTCATCATGATTGGTGGAAAACCAATCTATTCCAAAATATTTTGCCCCTGGATTCATTTTCTCAATCACCAGTTCTAAACAATTTAGAATGTTTTCTGAACTATTATGAGTAAGTGAAGCTCTATCTACTATAATATCGAAATTATATTCAAATGGTATGTTTTTTGTGAAATCCCCCACTTTCAAATTTTCTTTAATTTCAGGAAATCTTTTTTTCAGTTTTTTTATAATATTCTCACTACCATCAATTCCAAAATAATTCCATTTCTTTTCTAAAAAAAATGGAATATTGGCACCTGCACCGCAACCTAATTCTAAAACATGAAGTGGGCGTGGAGTGGATGAAACCGCATATCTTGTGACGTAACTAATCAATTCTGACCATGGCCAAACACTTTTGTGAGAATTATTTTTATATTGTAAATCCCATTTTCTCGAGAATCCTGCTGATGCTTTCATATTATAGCTGACAAAATTGTATCCACATCACTGTCAGATAATGTAGGATATATGGGCAAAGATACGGTATGTTTGGACAGTTCTATAGATTTAGGCAATAATTGATGACTTCCCATGATTTCCCAATCCTCTGTAGGTATAATGGATCTCACTCCAATATCTCTTAAGGAATCAATGATTCTATCTGGCTGCTGTGTTTTCATAACTGCCCGATATCTAACAGGTGATATGTGCGTATCCTGAACTCTTACATCCAGTAAATCCAGTCCAGCTTTTTTGTATCTTTGAAATATCTCTTCCCTTCTTTTTAGAAATATGGGAAGTTTCTTTAGTTGTTCCCTTCCAATTGCAGCCTGTAGGTCAGTCATTTGAAAATTAAATCTCTTTTTTGTATCTCGCCTAAAGTCAAATTCTCTATAATCCCTTATCGTTTCTATGTATTCTTTGTTCTTTGATATGACTATCCCACCTTGGCCACCAGTGGTAATTAATTTCGTCACATAAAATGAAAAAACGCCAATATCTCCCTGTAATCCAACTGATATTTCATTTACCTTTGCCCCTAGAGCTTGAGCACAATCTTCAATCACATGCAAATTCTCATGCCCACTTAGATCAACAGGTATTCCATACATGTGCGGAATTATTGAAATTTTATCTCGTCCGATTTTTTCAATGTCTATATTTGGAGAATTGCTAGCAACATCTACTATCTTTTCATTACCCCCTATCATACCTGTTGCATTTCTAATCGCTGAACATACATATCCAGGAAAAAAAACCTCTTTACCTGATGCTTTTAATGCTAATAAGGCTAAATACAAAGATGCAGTCCCACTACTAACTGCAACCGCATGTCCTCTCGATAATCCTACAAATTCGCAAAACTCATTTTCAAATTCTTCAACTTCTATACCTTGAGCTAATTGTCCTGACCGAAGAACTCTGAGGGCGGCTGCCTCTTCCTCTTCTCCAATCGTGGGTTTGTTATGTGGAATCATTTTTTTAATAATTTCAAATAGTAACCTATTCTAATCTTCATTGGGTTGCCATAAACTAAAGAATACGGCTCTATTTTTTTACCATCTACAATCGTTCCTGCTGCAATGACTGAATGGTGACCAATATGAGCTCCCCCTTTTACAACTGAATGAGAACCTATGAAAACATTATTCTCTATAATTATGTCTTTTCTTTCTGGTTCATCTGATAACCCAATGCATTTTTTATGCGAATCTGCACAATTTATCGACACAAATGACGCTATATCGCAATTATCTCCGATGATAACAGAAGCTTTACTTGAGTTAATTTCAGACATTCCTCCAATATACACATCCTTTCCAATTTTAGGTTCTCCAACGATCCATACTAGTGGATGAAATGAATTCTTCTTAAATGAAGTTAAACTAGAAAACAAATCCTGAAATTCATCGGTGTTCATTTCTCAAAATCACCCGTCTCCATGATGTGGCCCTTAAGTATTTCTTTAGTTGCTTTCAATCCGTAAATACCATCGATCAATTTTGGAGGTATTCCATAACCCGGTCTTCTTAAACCAATGTTATTTTCGTTTAAAATCTGACCCTTTTTAATATCACATGTTGCTACAATGCTTCTTCTAGCTAGATCTCTCATTTCTTTTTCTTTTTTGGTTGGTTTGATGGATGAATTACCTAACATTAAATATGCTCTTTTAATAGAGGCAATCCATTCAGATAACTCAGCAGGATCTGCAGAAAACCAATGATCAGGTCCTGGCATACTGTGATCCAGCGTAAAGTGTTTTTCAAAGACTACTGCACCAAATGCGACTGCTAGCGATGATGCTAGCATTCCCTGAGTATGATCAGAATACCCCAGTGTAAGGTTGGGATACTTTGCCTCCAAAGTTCGTAATTTCAATAAATTCACATCCTCGGGTGGAGTAGGATACTGCGATGTTGTTAGCATTAAAACCACTGGATAGTTATCTGGACCACCTATAGTCATTAGGGATTGATTAACCTCCTCTTCATCTGCCATTCCACAAGAAAGCAATAGAGGCAATTTGGTTGAAGCGTAGTGTTTTATCAATGGTAAATTGACAAAATCATCTGAACCTACCTTAATTGCAGTAATGCCTAATTCTAGCAATAAATCTAAATCTGTCTTATTTTGAGGAGTTGATAAAAACAAAATCTTTTTCTGTTCACATTTATTTTTGATCTTTATCCAATCTTCTTTTGTTAATTCATATCTCTGAAACATTTCAAGCATTGATTCAGTGATCTCCTTTCCTCGTGATTTGTATGTATACGTCTGATGGGGGTCAGATATCATCTCCGTTGCTTTGAATGTCTGAAACTTGACAGCGTCTAATCCTAAATTTTTAGCTAATTCTATCATCATTAAAGCATTTTTTACATCCCCATTATGATTAATACCAACCTCACCTATGATAAAGGGAGGCTCTCCTTTATCGATACTATGATTGTTTAATTTGAATTGCAATGTATTGTATTCTCCAACCTATTCTACTTGAAATATTTTTCTTGAAACTCGTTCGGTACCCTTACCATCGACTAGACTAATGCAACGCTTAGACATATCTTGTAATTTTTTAGGATTCAATCTTTTCAATGTATCAACATAATCTACTGGCTTCAAACTATTGGCAAGACCAAGATTTATAACACAACCTATACGTGCTACTTCTTTTGTTATCTGACATTGATTATCTGACAATATAGAGACTACTGCAGGCAATCCCATGCAACATCTCTCCCACGTGGTACTTCCTCCTCCTCCAATTGCTAAATCAGCTTTTAGCATAATCTTGGCCATATTTTTTATGTAAGGATAAAATGATACATTAGGAATACTCGAACATAATTTTTTTATGGTCTTTTTATGTGGATTTGCTTTGCCAGCTATCACATCAACAATGAATTCTGAATCAGTGTCCTTAATTCCACGTAATACCTTGGATGTTTGATTCATTGGATCGCTTCCTCCAAATGAAATTAAGATGCGTTGTAATTTGCGTTTTTTCCTAGTTTTTTTTCTAGTCTCTTTAAATTCTGGTCGTAATAGTGCGAATTTTGGCCCCAATAACTGCAAACATTTTCTTGAAACTAGTTTTTCATAACGCTTTTTCATATTGCTGTGATAGTTTTGGTCAATTAGTACATCACAATCATGTTTTCTATTTGCAAGATCATCTATCACAATAATCTTTTTTACAGAATCTCGAATTCTCTTTTCCCATTTTTGATCAATTCCATAATGATCAATAATGAGCCAATTTTCAATATTTCTATATGAATTAATGATTTCAGCACTTTGTTTTATATCGTTTTGAATAGATTTTTTGTATTTTTGATTTCTTATCTGGCTTTCAGTTTGAGTATGTCCGAATATGTAATGAATCTCATACCCTCTATTTTTTATCAACGAGGACAAATTTTCTGGCATTTGGTTTGAAATAAAAATAATTTTATAAAATCTTTTTTTCAAACTATCAGCAAGTGTCAAGCATCGCATTATATGACCAGTTCCAATTTTAGTTCCGGCATCAACACGTATGAACAGATTTTTATCTAGTTTTCCCATTACCGCATCTGTTAACTGTATGATAAAAAAAGATGTTGTAGCTGGATTAGGAGAAATTGGTAAACCTATTCTCCAACTGATCTCAAACACTGTGTCGGTTATAGGTTATGATTTAAACTCTAAATTAGTTGACAAAAAACTAGTCCGCAAATATGGGAAATTAGAGACGAGGATCTTGCATGTCTGTATACCATTTACAAAAAACTTTGTTTCAGATATTTTGAAACTCTATAAAGAATTTCAACCTGAATGTATAGTCGTCCATAGTACGATAAGCCCTGGTACTACAAAACAAGTTCAAACTGTATTGTCAATTCCAATTATCTATAGCGCAACAAGGGGAGTTCATAAAAGAATGCTCTCTGATCTGAAGCGTTATACAAAATTCTTTGCAATATATCCTACTGCCCCAAGAGCCAAATGGGCATCTAAAACTTACTCCAACCTATTAAAAGAATGTAAAGTAAAGACAAAACAAATGACTAACCCAATAACTTTGGAGCTTGCAAAAATAGTAGTTGATACATCATACTATGGTTGGTTAATCACATACGCCCAACTAAGTAACATGATTGCCATACAAAACAAGGTAAACTATGATGAAATGTGGTCTTTTGCAGATGAAATTCACAAATTCTTAGGTAATCGCCCAAAAATGTATCCTGGTTTTATAGGCGGCCATTGCGTGATTCCAAATTTGGATTTAATAAAAAACGAAACTCTTGATCTGATCAAGGAAATTAACGACGACTATGCAAAATCACTCAAAAATAAATCCAAATCAAAATAATCATTTTGTTCTGGATTTTATAAAATTAATAGCATTAACCGGTGAAGGATCTATTCCAGACATAACAGCAAGATAAATTGTGGAATAATCTAATAAATAAATTAAATTGACAAGTTTAGTCAATATTCCACCTTTTACAGAAAAAATCTCTTTGTACTCAATTTGTTTTTGTTCGAAAAACTCTTTCATGATATCCCACCGCTCCTTTGTTTTTACATAATCATCATGACCTCTAATACAGATTGGCCTTGGCCTCGAATCTTTTTCCCAAGCAACTATACCGTTATGACCCGCCTCAATTACATCCTCCATCATTGCATGCATTTTGGCATTTTCTTGTAAGGAGTTCTTGAATCTGACTGCTGCTCCCTGTAGTCCCCATGGATAATAAATAATTGGAATATTTGTAATCCATTCAGCAAGTTCAATTGCTGGATTGTCTGAACTAATGTTGGAAGATGATATTTTATCGTGTAGATCATTTAAATTACAAATAGATTCTACGATGTCCTCTCTTCTAATCGGAATAACTGGTTGTAAAATTTTTAACATTGAAAATAAGAATGACGGGAATGAACCTCTCGGTGAATGATAAAGAGGAATATCTCTATGTTTGATATTGTTCTTAACACAATAATCTTTCATCTTACCCCCATCTGAAAACGCAATTAATCTGCAATTGATATTTTTTGCAGCATCTAAAGCAGTAAGAGTTTCAGCAGTTTTTCCCGATACGCTGGATGTTACTACTAATGTCTCAGAATCTACCGTCTTAGGAAGATGATACCCCTTTACAATGCTTACATGAATATTTGTTTTAGATAAAATTGCTGAAAAAACATCATGAATAGCCCCGGAACCACCCATACCAGCAAAAACAATGTGCGAGATATTGTCATAGTCAACTTGAGGAAGTACTGTATTGTAACTTTCACTAGCTATAGATGGCCAAGCATCATAGACTTTGTGCATTCCTTGAGAATCCACACTCTCTAAAATTTTAGAATCTATCAATAAAATTTTGAATAATATTTGAAGATATAACGGTTAACGAGTTTATTTTAAATAACGAAAAAATTTGCCCAAACTGATGGCAGACAAAAATCTATCATTACTCAAAACTGTAGAATGGAAAAACAACAAAGTAGTGATGATAGACCAGACAAAGCTGCCCAACGAGCTTGTCTTTGTTGAATATTCGGATTATCGTGATGTGGCAAATGCAATCAAAACACTAATTGTACGGGGGGCTCCGGCTATAGGCGTCTCTGGAGCGTTCGGTCTTGCACTAGCAGCACTACAAAGCAAGGCAACAACCAAGGATCAACTTTTATCAGAACTGGAATCTGCAAGAAAAACTCTCTATGAAACCAGGCCTACGGCAGTAAACTTGGCATGGGGTCTGGATAAAATTATGCAGGTTGCAAAACAGGCAAATGAAGTATCTCAAATCAAGGACTTGATCGTAAAGACTGCTCAAGAGATGGCAGAAGATGATATCAAAATTAACATGCAGATGGGAAAAAATGGTGCGGTTTTGTTTGATAACAATGACACCATAATGACTCATTGTAATGCAGGCTCTCTAGCTACTGTGGCATATGGCACCGCACTTGGAGTTATCCGTGCTACAAAAGAAAGCGGCAAAAATGTCAAAGTAATTGCCACGGAAACCAGACCTGTACAACAAGGCTCCCGTCTGACTGCATTTGAGCTAAAACATGACGGCTTTGATGTCAGCTTGATACCAGATACTGCTGTAGGTTATTCCATGGCAAACAAGCTAGTTAACAAAGTAGTAGTCGGCGCAGACAGGGTTTTACGAACCGGACATGTCTACAACAAAATCGGCACTTATCAAGTGGCGCTAATGGCAAAACAGCACGGAATTCCATTTTATGTTGTGGCACCACTGTCAACGTTTGATCTCAAGAGCAACCCGCAAGATGTAATCATAGAGCAAAGAAAGGGAACCGAAGTAACACAAATTGGTGACAGAAAAACCGCACCTGATGGAATCAATGTTATCAATCCTGCATTTGACATGACCCCGCCGGAGCTAATCTCAGGTATAATCACAGAGGCTGGTGTTGCAAAACCTCCATTTGATGTGACAATTCCTAAATTATTTGAAGCTAACAAATAGAAAGTTTTTATTCATTTTTGAAATTACAAACAAAATATGTCAACTGTGAGTGTAGACCAAGTTAGGGAATCTCTTACCAAATGCATGGACCCAGAAGTTCCATTAAACATTGTAGAAATGGGCCTAATCTATGGTATT
>OMIR01000053.1 GCA_900299125.1 Nitrosopumilales archaeon
AAACCCATGGATCGCCACCATAGTATCTTTCACGTAATATTTGATCAAGATTAGTCAGATAGTAATATAATGCAAAAATCATGCTCAAACCAAAAAGAAAAAGAATCAAACCCAAGAGTGCATTTCCTAATGAACGGAGTTTTGAACGCTTTGCCTTGCCTTGTTTTTTCAACTGTTCCTCAATTTGGCGATTTTTGTCTTGTAATTCTCTAATCTCGCTTCGAAGTGATTCGATTTCTAAATTTGTGCGTGGGAATCTGCTTTGTTGTCGTAAAACTTTAGAAGATAAGTAAATGAATAAAATCGATGATTAGTCCAGAAAAGTTTGACTTCATTAAGAAGAAATATGGTCTACATGCAAGTTGGGCAATCTGGGCCGAGGAGGGAACCACGCCCACTAGCAACATTGGAGATATGTCCATTTTAGATCCAAAAATTAACAAAAACCTTCTTTCAGAATTAAATCAAGATATAGTGCTAGTTGCTCTGAACTTTTCAATAGATGTCAAACACGAGCCTTGGGAGAATTTCCACACGTCTAGAACTCATGGTACAGACTTTAAGATTCGTTATGCTCTAAGAGGTACCAAATTATGTGGTGCATATATGACAGACATTCTAAAAGATTATCCCGAAATGGATTCACACAAAGTCAGGGCACATCTCAAAAAACATCCTGAACTTGAGCAAAAAAATATTGAATTTTTCAGGCAGGAATTGAAGGATATTGGTGCCGAGAACCCAAGAATTATTGCGTTTGGAAATGTCGTATTTGACATCCTAAAAAGAAATTTAGAAAATAGATTTCAAATTAATAAAATTCCTCATTATGCACATTACATGAGTAAAGAAGAATATAGAGAAAAGGTAAAAACAATTCTTGACATCAAAAGGACAACGTAACCACTATAACGTAAATCTCCCTCGTGGCTATGGAATCTCAATCAACGTCAAAGACAATCAAATAATTCTCAAAAATGGACAAAACGACATCACCGGTCAATCAAAAAAAAAAGAGGAATGGTTTGTCTCCAAACTCCCATACGAGAAAATCTTGGGGGTTAATTGACAAAGACAGGGACTATTGGACTGAGAAAATTGTTCTAGCAGACTATGACGTCTGGGAGAGGGAGTTTATTGATAGAAGCAATTCTGTAGATTATCGAGATGTTTCTGCAAAGCAAAAAGAGTTTATGCTTTATTGTAGTGATTACCGACTACAGGAATTAATCGACATTAGACCTTCTGAAGGAGCCAGTTACATTAGATCCTCTACAGAGCCGTTTGATGATGAAATGAGGCTAGACCACGCACGAATAAAGCGATGGCTGGTTCATTTTGGACTGCTCAAAAAAGAGGAAGATTGGAGTGTTACACATGTGTCCGGTCACGGCTCACGAGATCAGATAAAACACGTAGTTCAGGAAACAAAGGCAAAGAACCTAGTGCCGATTCATACAGTTCATGAAGAATATTTCAATAAATGGCACGATAATGTAACTAAAGTTGAGATCAATCAAACCTTAGATCTATGATCTAATGGTGTGTTGGCTTGCTGTTATTTTTACTGAATCTTTAATAATTGAACATCTCGCGTAAGAAACGATGGTAGTATCAATTTTAGAAACAAGTAAAAAAATTAACTTTGATACAAAAAGAACTTGCTCTTGTGAACCAAATCACATTAATTGTTTAACTGCTAAAGAATGGACAAAATACCAGGTAGCCATCTGGGAGTTTGCGTATAAAAAGCGAGACGTTAGGGATAAATCGATACATCCGGCTGTTTTCCCAATAGATCTCCCAGCTCGTTGTATTGAGTTGTTTACACATAGAGGTGAATTAGTATTAGATCCATTTGCTGGAATTGGTTCAACACTAGTAGCTGCTCAAGATCTTGGTCGTAATGCTATTGGATTTGACTTGAAAAAAGAATATCTTGAATTTGCTAAAACCAGGTTTGCGCAAGATAATGTAGAACCAACTAAACAAATTCTTGTCTGTGATGACGCTCATAATATTCCAGAATATCTTGATGAAGAATCACTATCCCTGACAGTTACGTCTCCACCATATTCAAATATTCTAAACCGGCCCAGAACAAACAAAAGTAGACGTGGGAATTTACGTAAAAATGATCAATATCTCAAAGTTGAACAATATTCTAATGATCCGAGAGATCTTGGAACTATGGATGCTCCAAAATTCGCTGAAACTATAGGTGAAATTTACAGTGGGATTTTACCCCTTTTGAAGCCAAAGGCTCACGCGGTCATAAATTTGACTGATTTATGGTGGGAAAATAAACGCGTATTGATTCATACTCACGTGATCGATGCAATGATAAAGGTTGGTTATGAGTTGCGAAATATTATAATTTGGGATAGAAGAAACCTCGTGAATGGTGTGGGAATATTTGGATGGCCAAATAACTACATCACATTCGGTACAACTTTTGAATATATTTTAGATTTTTGGAAACCTGCACAATAGCTAATCGATTGATTCTATTTTTGAATAAATTGCTGTAAAGTTTTCTTCAAACATTCTAAAACCGGTGCCATGATTTTTTGAAATTCGTTTCGTGTTTCCGTGCAGTCTTAGCTCATACATAACACTGCCATTTTCTAATGCATCTAAAAATTTACTAAAATCAAAATCTTCAAGAAAGTATGCATCTTCTATTTTTATGAATTTTTTTTTACCATCCTTTTTTTCTGAATATTTGACAAACACCATATTGTGAAATTTTTTTTTGCAGTATTTTTCAACTTCGTCAAAACTTAATGAGTATTTTTTATCAATATCTCTCAAGCCATTTCTGGTTTTGAGAGTTTCTAACCATTGTTGATATTTATTCTCTAGCGATGTTCGCGTTGAATCAAAATGTATGACAATTCTTTTTTCTTTTTTATTTATTTCAAGATAAAAGCCCCAATTGTTTTGGGGAGCATCCGTTACGTTTTTACCACAAATATCTACACCTAATGCTAATTCATCAGGTGGGTAACATAATCCGCCTGGATAATTGTATTTAACATGTTCGCAGGGTTTTCCGTTTTGCGCTAATTCACATTTGTAATCAGAAATTGCTCCATTTCTGTATGGAAAGCCATATTCAAGTAATAGTGGGTGTAGGAGTGAACCTCGACTATTATCTTTTGGATCTATACTGCCTAAAGTGATGAGCGAATTAACGGTACTTCTATGTGTCTTCAATTCATAGCTTCCCAGGTCTGCGATTTTCTGTGGGTTCACCTTAACGTGAAAGTGATCATGCTGAATATACTCACCGCCACCACCATCCTTATCCTTCCAATTTTCTGGTAATTCTAACCAACCAGCCTGTTTTATTGAACAGATTATGTCTTTAATTTGTTCTTTAGTATAGTTCATTTCTGAGGGATATTGTTTCAATGATTTACTGTGCATAATATCCGCTTAAGCAGAAATATCAAAAAGAATCTAGTATTAGTAAAAAACTTTCAACAATTTTCATAATTTCTTAACAAAAATCTTAAGAAGACACGCTAGTTATGTCATATGTGAAATTTGAAAAAAATCTATCTCCAAGTGAAGCTAAATACAAATATGTTGGATTAGTCAAGTCTGTACGTGAAGAATTTCCAGAGAAGGATCACAATTTTACATTAAAGTTCAAAAATAAAAAATACAAAATGAGAGTAAATAACAAGAACTGTATAATGATGACTCAGATATATCATGATTATGTTTTTACAGAAAATGAAAAAATTACATTTATTAAAATTGATGACAATAATTTTGAATTAACCTCAAATAAATCAATTAGCTAGACAACAATTATTAGTTTTCTCTATACAATAATCCGCCAAATTTTGAACAAAAGTTTTTGTTATTATAATTTCTTGAACAGATTTTAATCCATCACTAGTATTTCCCCCAAATGTTCAATTCTTTTTTGATTTGCTGTTTCAATTTCAAAATAATCAGTGATAAATCCATGAATCTTGCATTCAACTCTATGCATACCAGATGTTGTATTGCATCCCAACAGACGACCAAAACCAAATCCAAGAACATCTGAACATGCATGATACAATAAATCAGCAAACCCCACAAAGCATGGCACTAGTAATCACTCAAGGCGGTAAAAGCCATGTTGTTGAAAACCTAAAAATAAAAAAAGAGTAGAGTCAGCTCTCTATTTCTATACACATTTCATTGTATATGCCTGGGGGCCATTTTTTATCATCCGTGCCGTATTTTGCCTCATATTTTTTTAGAACTTCTTTGTGCCTCTTGGCGTCTCTTTCGTTCAGATCGTTGAATTCCTGCATGATTTTTTGGTACTCGGCCTTGGTGATGAACTCCA
>OMIR01000054.1 GCA_900299125.1 Nitrosopumilales archaeon
ACCATGCCAGCCACCCTAAACCAAATTACAAATACTGAAGAAAAGGTAAAATCGGCACTTGCCCAAAAATATGATTTAAGCGATGACGATCTTAACAAAATCGTACTTAGGATTAGAAATATTTCAATCGGAGTCGGGTCGCTCTTGGATGATCATGTAGTATCATTACACGTCGTTAAACCAAGAATAGTTAGATAACTTGATCAGAGTTTCAAATCTTCTTAAAAGTTAAATATGTTCTTTAGAGCTTCAAGTTGTTTGAATTATACTAAATTTTTTGTTTTCATTTTTGTATCATTACTGCTGACTCAGGTTTCCACATTTGCACCAGCCGCACATGGGGATGGTCTAACACAAGAAAATCTTCCTCCTGCAAGCTTTGGCGACCGACAAGCTGCGATTTTTATTAAAATCAGTCCGCCAATTCTCACTAAAGATACAATTGGTGATACTTTTCTCCAACTCAAGCTCTTTGATTCCAAATCTGGTAAAACAGTTCCTCATACAACATTCTTCTTGGAGGCTTGGAAAGATGAAAAACTATTACTCAGACAAAACTTTCATGCTCATTCAGGAGACCTGACTCTCAAAATAAAGCCAACTGACATTGATGTTAACCAAGTTGTAGTGTACGGTGATCAGCTAGAAGAGCTTCCAAACACTTGGGCTGCATTTGGTGATAAAATCGATGTCAAGGCGCCGGTCTTATTAGAATCTGGATTATATCATTTTAAAATCACTATCACTGGAATTGACTTTGATAGAAATATTTTTGCCGAAAAAGACTACAAATCATTTGATTCATGGCTAAGTGTCGGAGATATTTCCAATGAGAAAATTTCTAGCGGTGGAAAAACATACGATGCTTCTGTAATATCATACTATGACACTATACAAAATTTCAAATTCGATTCTTCAAAGAATACAATTTCATTTTCAATGCCGTTTAACTGGGATACCAAAAGAATAGAGGGACAAAATATCTTTGTACACCAAGAAGTACGAATTCCAACCACATTCAAAGAATTCACCAGCACAACTGCCTATCAAGGAACAGTTAATGGTGTGCCAACAGTTGGAAGAATGCTAATACTTGATCCCTATTCTATTGAAGGTACCTCAATCTTGCACTTTTTGGTAAACAAGGAAGACATTCTAAATATTGCAAAAAAAGTCTCTACTGGTACTAAAACAATGGACTTTGTAGTGTATCCTACTACTCCGACTCAAAAAAATACATACGATGTTAAATTTTCCTCTGGAGCTACAGCCAAAATATCTTTTGACTCGAACTTGGGCGCTTCAAATTCAATCCCACTCCATTTTACATTCTTTGATAAAAATGGACAGATTCTCAAGTATGTCCGATATGTCTTTGCTATTGATGATGAATCCGGAAAAAACCTTGTAACAAATCTTGGAACAGATTCTAATAAAATTGGATTATTCACAACTGAAGGAATTGATGTTCAAGACTTCAAATTCCCAAAGGATGGTAAATACACAGTCAAACTTGGAATCATTAGTCATGGATTAGATGAACTATCAACGTATGCTACTCAAAGCCCTAGCAGTACTGTAATCACTATAGGAAAAGGTGCAACCACACCAACAGAAAAACCACAACCCAGTCCAATCACTAAAAGTAGTACAATAGTTCCCTCTTGGATTAAGACTACTGCCAAATTTTGGTCTGATGGAAAAATCACCGACAAGGACTTTGTATCTGGTATCCAATATTTGATCAAGCAAAAGGTCATCAAAATTCCTTCAACACAAAAGGAAGGTTCTGGAACATCTACAATTCCTAGCTCAATCAAAGACTCGGTCAAATCTTGGGCCGAAGGAAAAACTCCTGATACTGACTTTGTTACCAGTATTCAATACTTGATAAAATCTGGAATTATCAAATAACAGAATTTGATTTACATTTTTATCCAATTGAATGGTTGATTAGTTATGCTTCCAATCAGGGACGAAAATCCAAAACCTGCTGGCTATAAGCCAAAAATGACACTTGCACTAATTGCTGTAAATGCAATTATCTTTTTCATCGAAGTTGCAATAACAGGACAATTCTTTGAATTCTCTAATCAGAGAGCAACTGCGTTTTTCTTTGACTGGGGTGCAGTACCTGCTTGCATATCTGGTCAGAGAACTCTAAATTTCCAAGACATGGAAATTTCATGTCCACCAGAACCAATGATTACGCTTCTAACATCCACTTTTCTTCATGGCGGTGCCTTGCACCTTGGTGGTAACATGTTGTTTTTGTGGATATTTGGAGACAATATTGAGCTCAAATTCGGGAGACTAAAATATCTTGGAATTTACCTAATCTGGGGAATAGTTGCAGGGCTGGTTCACATTGTAGGTGATGCAAATAGCCCAATCCCAGCTGTTGGTGCATCTGGGGCAATTTCTGGTGTATTGGGAGCATATCTGGTCATGTTCCCTCGAGCAAAAATTGTCACATTCATGACGATGGGATTTTTCATGAGAATGACCCATGTTTCAGCAAAATTCTTTTTGCCTTTCTGGCTAGTATTTCAGAATTTACTGCCACTGTTTGTAGGTGGATTTGGCTATGGCTCTGGAGGAGTAGCATATCTGGCTCACATTGGTGGTTTTGTGATTGGTTTAGCGACAGGTTATGCATACAAGAAAATGCGCAGCGACGAATTCACTTATGGGACTAGATACAGTTCCCGATACGGTTGGAAAGGCGGCATCTAGTATAAATTCAAGAAAGAAAAAAAATCATCATGCCAATAATTACAGTTTCAATGTATCCTGGCAGAACCACACAACAAAAGGAAGAATTTGCTCAAGCAATTACAAAGAGCGCTATTGAAATTCTAAAAACAAAAGAATCTCACGTCATAGTGGTTTTTGAGGATAATCCAAAAGAAAACTGGTACCTTGCAGGTAAACCACTGTAAGGTCCTACTTTTTATTCAATGATGCAATATTCCAAGTATGAAAGTAGCTCTAGTCCAATTCAAAGCATCAACTGATAAGAAAAAAAATCTCACAAAAATTCTAGATTACATCTCTCTAGCTGCAAAAAAAGGCGCACAACTAGTCGCGTTTCCAGAATTTATGATGTTTTATACAACATCTAATCAATCTCCGAATCAGTTATCAGATCAGGCCGAAAAAATAAACGGTAATTTTGTTTCAGAAATTATTCAAGCTGCGAAAAAAAATAAAATTGAGGTAGTAGGGACAATATATGAAAAAACCAAGAAAAAAAATCGTGTCTATGATACTGCGTTCCTAGTCTCAAAATCAGGCAAAATAAAATCTACATATAGGAAAATTCATCTCTATGACGCACTTGGATTCAAAGAATCAAACAAACTTGAACCGGGAAATAAAATTTCACCACCAACTAGAACATCTATTGGTAAGCTGGGAATGCTCATTTGTTATGATCTGAGATTTCCTGAAATGTCTAGAATCTTGGCTTCATCAGGATCTGAAATTCTAGTTATTCCATCTGCATGGGTCAAAGGACCCAACAAAGAAGAGCATTGGCTTGCACTAAACAAAACACGTGCAATAGAAAATGGCTGTTATGTAATAGCACCAGGACATCTTGGAAACATTTACTGTGGTAGGAGCTTGGTAGTTGATCCATACGGTAAAATTGTACTTGATATGAAACACAAATCGGGAATTAGTCTAGTTGATATTTCACTGGACTTGGTGAAAAAAACAAGATTATCTTTACCGTTACTTAGGAATAGAAGAACTGATATCTATTCAGATCTCAGTCTTTAGGTTTTCTTGATGGGCAAATGTAATTTGCGCACTGTTTTATCCACTTTTGTTTTCTAGAGTATCGATATAGTATCATTGGCCAAAAACATTCCTTACATGCTGACTTGGTGGCATGAACCATTGCCTTTTGTAGCATTGGTGATGATGCCTTGCAGCCATTGTAATAGTTGGAGCAACCCATGAATCTTTTTCTGGTCTTTTTTGATCGGATTACCATCAGCTTGCCTAGTTTGCAGCTGGGACACTGGACTAAACCGTCCTTTGGTTCGTATGAACCCAAGATCACATATTTTTTCTTCTTTGCTGACCAAGATAGAAAGGAATTTGCGTCATAGTATTGTCGCATTTCCTTTTGTAAATCGGTCACTTTGCTTTTGCTAATGCGAATCTTGCCAAGTTTTTTTGGTTTTGGTGGAGTTAGCTTTTGTTTTTGCAACGTAATGTATTCTCATGAAGAATTTTTATATGGAAATGGTCGAAAACTGTCGTGGAAAAGGTCTGCGTTCTTGGTGCTGGTAGCACCAAATATGGAAAATTAGAGGACAGCATTACTGATATCACAATTCAGGCATCAGTTGGGGCTATAGAGAGCGCAGGAATTGATCCCAAAGAGATCCAAGCAGGCTACATATCCAACGTTTTCGGTATAGCTGACAAACAGGTTCACTTGGGACCAGTGGTAATGAGCAATCTTGGAATTCCCGAAAAGCCTTCACTATCTATTGAATCTGCTTGCGGTTCTGGCTCTGTTTCATTTAGAGAAGCATTTGCAAATGTCGCAGCTGGATTTTATGATGCAGTGCTAGTTGCAGGAACCGAAAAAGTTACTCACACAGGTACTGAATGGACTACGACTTATTTTTCATATTGTTCTGATTTCTTTTATGAGGGTGGTGCAGGTGCATCATTCCCTGGTCTCTTTGCTTCAATGGCAAGAGCATATCTAACTGAATTCAAAGCTACTGAAGAAGATCTTGCAAGAGTCGCAGTAAAAAATCACGACAATGGTTTGCTAAATCCTAAAGCACATCTTAGAAAAAAAATCTCAATTGATGACGTTTTAAATTCAGCGGTAGTGGCAAGTCCACTCAAATTATACGATTGCTGTCCTTTCTCTGATGGAGCAAGCGCAGTAATATTGTGTAGTGAAAAATTTGCCAAGGCACATTCAAAGAATTATGTTAATGTAATTGGTTCAGGTAGGGGTGGATCACCTGCAACCCTGCAGGGTAGAGACCATATGACTACCATACCTAGCACCAAATTAGCTGCAGAAGCTGCATACAAGATGGCCGGAATTACTGCAAAGGATATAGACTTTGCCGAAGTTCATGACTGCTTTACAATTGCAGAAATTGTTGATACTGAAGACTTGGGCTTCTTTGAGAAAGGCAAGGGAGTTCAAGCAGTCAGAGAGGGAAGAACTGCCAAAAATGGCGACATTGCAATTAATCCATCAGGAGGACTAAAGTCAAAGGGACACCCAATTGGTGCAACGGGAGTTGGACAAGTAGTTGAGGTATTTGAGCAATTAACAGGTCATGCAGGTGAGCGTTCAGTCAAGGACGCAAAAATCGGTCTGACCCACAACTTTGGCGCAACTGGTGCTAGCTGCGCAGTTCACATTTTCCAAAGCGTGTAATCTGCCTTGACAATGAAGCAAGAATTCATAGATGCTGTCAAGTCAGGCAAGGTTCTAACCAGACAATGCACCAAGTGTGGACACCTACATCTGGCAACTGTTTACTTTTGTCAGAACTGTGGTGCAAAGGGCTTTGAGAACAAAATTCTAGATGGAACGGGAACAGTCGCAACTTATACAATAATTACAGTTCCTCCAGCAGGATTTGAAAAATATATTCCATATGCCTGGGTTGTAATGAAAATTGACGGATATGAATTGCGTATATCTGGATTTTTGGCCGGAATTGCGTCTCCATCACATCTTCCGGTTGGTCACAAGCTCAAAATAGTCGGTTATGATGATCGTGGAATTCTCTTAGAAAAACAGTAAATCGTTTTTCACCAAATTAATCACAAAAATCAAAAAAGATTCTTAATAGTTTTACCAAGTTTCTATCCTATATGTCAGTAGATGTAACCTGTGGCAAATGTGGATCCAAAATATCCAACATGAAAATGCTCAAATCAGTAAAGGATGTCATGAAACACTATAACTCTAGATGTCCGTCATGCGGTCAGACTTTATCGACGTCAGAGTTTTCGATCGACGTTTCCAAAAACTGATCAATAAACTTTCTTTTAGCAACTTCACAAATCTTATTTAGTACTGATCTCCAGCCATATTCATGAGTACTGATAATGCTGGTATGGTCGAAGCAAAAAAGACTGATGGAATCTTACAATCTACATCAAAACGAGTAAGAATGATCTTCTCTGTCATGGCTAGCCCAAACAGAATAGACATACTTCGAATCTTAAACTCCAAAGGACCACTGACTTATTCTGAACTAAAATCACTTGCTGGATTCAAGTCCAAAAAGGAAAGCGGCAAATTTGCATACCACCTCAGAAAACTACTCAGACAATCCCTTGTCGCACTAAACAAATCAGAGAGACGTTACACAATTACAAATCTTGGAAAATTAGTATTAAGCTTGGCTCGCCAAATTGAAGAGCGCTCTATTATCGAATCAGGCAAAATGTATGTTAGAACTTCACACGAATCAATTGAAGAGTTCAACTCTCACAAAATCATCCAGTCTCTAGTCAGAGAGGGAAGTCTTCCACTTGAACTGGCACAAAAAATCACAGAAGAAGTGGAAAACCGAATTTACAAATATCAGACGACCTATCTGACAGGCTCACTAATCCGCGAAATGGTAAACTCTGTTCTACTCGAGCACGGACACGAAGAATACCGCAACAAGCTAGCACGCCTAGGCATGCCTGTCTTTGAAGTTCAAGAGACACTAACAAACGTCGATAACATAGACAATGGAGCACAAGGAATGTTCTTCAAGGCTGGGCAAACAATCTTTGCAGAGAATCTATTACTAAACACACTACCAAAAGACGTTGCAGACTCGCACCTTTCCGGAGATATTCACATTTCAAATCCTGGAATCTGGTCATTACTTCCTGATACTATATTCTTTAATCTAAAAGAACTCATAGAGGATGGAATTGATCTTAAAGGCAAGTTTTTGGGAGTCAGCAGAATTGCAATAGTCAAGACACTAGACAACCTAATGTCATCACTTTCAATGATAATATCCCTAGTATCAAAAGAAGCTTCAAAGGAAGTTATCTTGGATGGACTAGTCCAACTCTGTGCAAAATATGCAAAGAATACATCCGAATTAGAGGAAAAACTATTCGGGGCCCTAGTCACCTCTTCCACTGCATCCAAGTACACCAAAGAGCCAACACTCATATCATTTAGAATTCAGCTAGGCGGAGAATCCAAAATCATCACAGCAGTACTCAACGCATACAAGAACTATGTTAAAATGACTCCAGTACCCCAAGTCGGACTGATAATTGATTACTCTGCAGGAAAAATCAGCGATGTATCACAAACTATTTCTGAAATTATTTCAATTGGCGGCAAGGTTCTCTTCTCCAAAGACGAAACTGCATTTAGTGGAATAACAAGAATCAAGGCAAAGAATAGCACATCATCAATTAATCTACAATCACTTACAATCAACTTGCCAAGACTTGCCTTTGAATCAAACAAAGATGAAACTTACTTTAGAGCAAGACTAGCATTATTAATGAAGCCTGCACTGGCTGCAATGTCTTTGCGCAAAAAAGACATTTCCGATCTTACTAGAAGAGGACTAAACCCAGTACTTGCAGCAAACACGCAATACATGCAGAGAAGCTCAGTTGGACTAGTCGTTAACTTGGTTGGCCTAAAAGAAGCAGTGTTTAACATACTTGGCTATCCAGAAGACAAATCCGGTCAGGAAATAATTTACAAAGTTCTACAAACAGCAGTAGACGTAGCCGAAAAGAAAGGCAAGGAAATAGGCGATTCCATTATAATCACAATGACTGAATCAGACGGCACATCCAGATTTGGCTCACTTGACGGGGAAAAATACGGCAAAATGTCAGTTCTCAAGTCCTTACAGGGTGAGGGCTATTCACAAGGAATGGTAATTTTAGCCTCAGAATTGGATTCTATGAATGCAAAATCTGAGAAGATCGTCGAATCAAACAAGACAGCCAAGATTCTAAATGGTGGTTTGCTCGTACAGTTACGCTTTGAGCGTGACTCCAAAGTAGAAGACATCAAAAATGCAGTAGAAAAGGCAGGCGAACTAGTCGTATCATTTAGACCAAGCAAAGATGTTCCTATCTGTGGAAACTGTGGGTTTAAGGACGAAAAACTCTTCGAGAAATGCCCTTCGTGCAAATCTCCATACATCATTAGTCAGTAATCTGAAAATCGCAAAATTAATTTCTGTGCAATAAAAGTTAATACTACTTGAAGAATCGATCATCTGATAAAACACCGCAAATCGTTTTGGGATCTATGAATGACCACAACGAAAAATTTTGGAATGGTGTAAAACTTGTTGAGCTAAAATCTGGAACTTTTTGGCAACACGGTTATAACCCAACTGAATATACCTACTGAGGGGAGACAATATGACAACAGATTTTTCTCAAATTGAAAGCTCAATCGTCGATGTAAAAAAGCGCGACGGTAGAATTGCTTCGTTTAACAAAGACAAGATCACAAATGCGATCTACAAGGCTCTGGTGGCAAACGGCCAGCCAGACCACAAAATAGCTGACGAACTGACCAGCGGGGTTTTGGACAAGCTAATCCATCAAGGATTTTCTGCAGCCAATCCTCCATCCGTCGAAGACGTTCAGGACATGGTCGAATCGACTCTAATTGAAAAGGGCTATGGTGAAATTGCCAAAGCCTACATCTTGTACCGACACGAAAGACGCAAGGTAAGAGAGGACAAGATGAAAGTTCTCAATACTAAAAACTTGGATTCAGTAGCCAAGTCCTTTGATCTAAACTGCCTTAGAGTATTAGCATCAAGATACTTGTTGAGAAACAACAAAAACGAAATTACAGAATCCCCAAGCCAAATGTTTGAGCGAGTTGCAATTCTAGTTGCAGTCGGCGATATTCTATATGATTCTGAACTCTTTGCAAGAGAGGGTCACACCCCACAAGATGCCGAGGAAGCAAAAAAATACTTGGCAAAACTAGATGACTTTGATTACAAGTTCAAGATAGGACAATACTATCTAAACAAGTATCATTTCCGCGGACTGATTAACCAGTATGTCTATCTGGCAAAACGCGGCCAAATGAAAAAGAGCTTCAAAGAAGTACTCACACTGCTTGCAGCAAAGAAATTTGATCAATATGCAGACCGCATAACTGAATATCACACACTAATGACAGAGCAGGAATTCTTGCCAAACTCACCAACCATGATGAATGCTGGTGCAAGACTAGGGCAACTCTCTGCCTGCTTTGTGCTAGGCATGCCTGATGATATGGGTGATATTATGAAGTCAACTTCTGATGCCGCACTCATTTTCAAGTCAGGTGGAGGAGTAGGAATCAACTATTCTGACCTCAGACACGAAGGAGACATCGTAGCATCAACCTCAGGTGTTGCATCAGGACCTGTGTCCTTTATGAACATCATCAACACTGTCACCGAAGTAGTAAAGCAAGGCGGAAAACGCCGCGGTGCAAACATGGGAATACTTGAAGCATGGCACCCAGATATAGAGAAATTTATCACAAACAAAACACAGGCAGGAATCCTAGAGAACTTTAACGTATCAGTTGGAGTCTGGGAGGACTTTTGGTCTGCACTAGTAGACAGCGCTGATGGAAAATTCACACTACGCAGTCCTAGAGATAGAGCACCTGTCAAGGAAATCAACGCACACCAGCTAATCGACCTAATTGCACTCTCTGCATGGAAGAGCGCAGAACCAGGTTTGATATTCTTTGATAATATCAACAAGTACAACGTATTTGCAAAGGCAAGGGGTGCACCACTGAGGGCAACAAATCCTTGTGGTGAGCAATCACTATACCCATACGAGTCTTGCAATCTCGGATCTATCAATCTGGCAAATCTTGTAAAAAGAAAAGCAGACGGCCAATACGAATTTGATTGGCAGAGATACGAAGAGACAATACGCAAGACAACTAAATTCCTAGACAACGTAATTGACATGAATCACTACCCAGTACCAGAAATTGATACTGCATCCAAGGAATCGCGAAGAATAGGCCTTGGTGTAATGGGAGTAGCAGATCTGTTATACAAGCTAAGAATTCCATACAACTCTAAAGAGGGATATGAATTCCAATACAAGTTAGCAGAGGCACTGACATACTATTCCATGGAAGAAAGCATCGCACTTGCACGATCACGTGGTGAATTTGATCTGTGCGCCAAGACTGAATATCCAGAAGGCAAGATTCCAGTTTCTGGCTATTATGAAAAGCCAAAAGGCGAGCACTATTATGACTGGGACGCACTGATTGCAAAAATCCAAAAACACGGAATCAGAAATGTTCTGACTACAACAGTAGCTCCTACAGGTACACTCTCCATGATTGCAGACTGTTCGAACGGAATGGAACCGACATTTGCACTGGTGTTCGAAAAACGCGTTACAGTAGGACGATTCTTTTACACCAACAAAGTCTTCGAGCAAGTATTGCGAGAAAACGGACTGTATTCTGAAGAATTACTCTCCAAGATTGCAGACAACTATGGCTCTGTTCGAGGACTAAAAGAAGTTCCAGAATGGATTCAAAACATTTTCGTCACAGCAATGGACATTCACTGGTCTGACCACTTGATGGCTCAGGCAGTATGGCAGGAATGGATTGGAAATGCGATTGCAAAGACAATCAACATGCCACATGATGTTAGTGCAGAGGATGTAAAGGCTGCATATCTACTGGCTCATGAATTAGGACTCAAGGGAATTACCGTGTATAGAGATGGCTCTAGACACACCCAAGTCTTGAACATGACTAGCGAGAATGCTGAAAAGAAATTCGATGTAGTGGCTAGCTCATTTTTGCACGAGTTCATCTCAAAGAACATCAAGAACAGCTATGTTCGTTCTCAGATAAACAACGCACTAGAGCTCAAAATTCCTGAAGAAACACTACAGGAACCACTGATCAAAGAAGAAATATCTGATGAAATGCTATGCCCGTCCTGCAAGAATGCACTTGTATTCGTTGAAGGATGTAGCATTTGCATAGAATGCGGATTCTCCGGATGTACTTCCGGTTAAATCCAGCCTAATTCTTTTATTATCACTTTTTTCAGTTCCTATCTGTGGACAAGAGAATTTTCATCGCAATAGGAATAGCAGCAGCTGCCATTGCGGCACTGGTTATCACATCAAATATGCAATCAGTGCAATTTATTCCCTCCATAATTTCGCAAAAAAACGACAAGTTAGGAATCATTGTAAACACTCCGACACAAAAAGTAACAGTGGATCAGATCAAAAAGACCTATTCCATGGCAGACGAATCTGGTGCAGGCAGGACAAATCTCTACATGTTTTGGAATAACGTCGAGCCTGAACAGGAAAAATACAATTTCAGGGATACTGATTTGCTAATGAGCCTTAACAAGAAAAACGGAATGCAGACAACTCTCTACTTTTCCATAGTTAATGGCAGGACCATTGGACCATATCC
>OMIR01000055.1 GCA_900299125.1 Nitrosopumilales archaeon
ACTGTGAGCACCTCAAGGAGTTATTTGCACAGGCAATGAGTATGATTGATGAAGAGTCTCAAATTCCCCAAGAGATACTAGTCAAATCCAGAAAAAAGCGACCAACTCCAAATTAATCAGTATTACTTTTTTTGTTTTTATTTTCTATGCCCAGCAATGAAATCCGTTTGAATCATGGCCCATAAACATGCTCAGTGTTATTCTAGGAATATTTCCATAAACTGGAAGAATTGCATGAAATTGCTTCGGATTAAAAAATACCAGTGTTCCTTTTTGCGGTTTTATTTTGTATGAATTTGAATTTTCTATCACAGTATTTTCATATCCAAACTCAATCTTTCTGTGATATTCATCAGATATGCTCCATTTTTTATCATAAATTATCAGTTCGCCACCAGATTGAGGAGTGGTCAAGTATAGGACTGCAGAGATTTGTTGTTTTAATTTAGATACTTGGCATCCTATTGCGTCATTGGATGCATTATCCTTGTGGATTGGACTGCCTTGTCCTTTGGCAAAATGGCGAAATATGCAGCTAGAATAAGAAGAATCGCCCTCTCTACAAGTTTGCACGTTTTCTGCAGTCTTTGAAAAAACAAAATCATGAATCATTTGGACGGGATTTGCAATATTTGAAAATATTTGTTCTAGTGATGCGTTGAATTGTTTTGCCAGTTCAAAATATTCCGGTATTTTGCTAGTGTGTGCCATAAGAAACGGACCTGCGTGTTTTACAATGCCTGAATCCTGCCAGAGTGGGGCAATTCGCTGTGATATAATATCGCAGAAATTATCATCAAGAAAATTTTCAATTTCTAGTGCAGTGTGTTGTTCTGATATAATTTTGGGAATTTCTAGCTGCAACTAGTAGCCGCCAACTCCAGAATGGGAGACCTTGCAGTGCAGGTTTTTTCCCTCTCTTTTGACTATCTCGCATTTGAGAAACTGTCCTTTGAGAACATTATTGATAATATCAGGAAACATTTCTGGTGGATTTCTAGGAATTCCTGGAACGTCAGATTCTGATATGATTATGATTTCTTTATCGGCATAATCTTCCTTGTTGCTGTCTTTGCGGTGTGTCACGTCAAGCTCAAAGCATGCCTGAGCTAGAGCGTTTTGTGCAATTCCCCAGATAACATCCATGAGAGTTTAGAATGATCCTTTGATTTATTCTCTTTTGAGCTTTTTCAATTTATGATATTACTAGTTGGAAAAAACAGCCAGCAGTGGTGGGGTAAGACAATTCGGTAAATCAATACACAGAGCAAGACCACCGCTGACAAGACAGATTATGTGTTTATGATAATTAAGGTAGGCCAGATCGTTTCTTGTTTTATCACTAGGTTTCTAGTTTGTTTCTTTCATTATGGATTTGATGTTTTTTTCTAGTTCTGAATTTATGACTAGTTCCTTGTGGTGTTCTCTAACATGCTCTAGTGTAATCTTGAGCAGGTCCTGCTCGGATTTTGCCGTTGCAGACCAATTGCATGTTTTACCAGCATCCCTGCAGCTGATACTTTTACCCATACTATGAATTTGAACCGAGTCATTTTATTTGTAGTGTTTGATTTTTTCTCTAAATTTTACTATGATCTTATGAATGGATTTTTAATTCCCAGATTTCCAAGATAGTCATGAGAGCATTATTGCTAATATTGTGCATTTCAATGTCATTTATTCCAGCTTTTGCCAGCCATACACAAAATTCCCAATCATCTGGTCCTGTCCTGTATGACAAGAGTCTTGCATTACAACGATACCTCAAAGAGGGAATTCCAAACAGCCCAACTACAATGACTTTTGTTGGCAAAGATATTCTAGTATTGGAAAGATATACTGGACTGGTTAGACTAGTCAGAGATGGGCAGCTTGTCCCAGAACCAGTTCTTGATGTTTCTGTTGCCAAAGACGGCGAGAGGGGAATGCTAGGAATCACATCTGTGGACAATGATGTCTATGTGTACTATACTGCCGCAGAGTTTGATGCCGGTCGTGCAATTGAGAATAGAATTTTCAAATACACTTGGAATGGTGAGAAGCTAGTCGACCCTGTCCTGCTCAAGACTCTTCCAAGTGATAATTTTTATCATAACGGCGGCGCCATGACGCATTGGAACGGCCAAGTCTATGCAGTGATTGGAGATAATGGAAACTATGGACATTTGCAAAACAATGACGAGGACTGGAAAGACGACACTAGTGTAATTTTGCGCATAGACCCGCCAGGTCCTTACTATGCCATTGGAATTAGAAACAGTTTCGGTCTTGCCTTTGATCCTCTAACTGGGAATCTGTGGGATACTGAGAATGGTCCTGATGAATACGATGAGATCAATTTGGTTCCAGACAAGTTCAACAGTGGGTGGATGAAAATCATGGGACCAACGGATAATCAAACCAGAATTGATTTGCTTCCAAAATACAAAGACTATGCCTATAACAATCCGGAATTTAGCTGGTTTAGGACAGTCGGTCCCACTGCAATAGAATTTGGAACTCCGGAAATTGGACAAGCAGACAAGATATTCACACTAGATTGCAATACTGGTAATCTATACAGGTTCACATTAAACTCACAGCGAGACGGTTTTGTCTTTGAGACACCGCAGCTGCAAGACTTGGTTCTAAACATTGACGACCCGGCTGATGAAATAATTGCCGGCACTGGATTTGGCTGTGCAACTGACATAGAACGCGGTCCTGACGGATTTTTGTACATACTATCGCTATCACAGGGTGCACTATACAGAATAGTTCCTGCTGCAATGGCTGAACAGCCTGCACCTCAAGGCACACCTGATAATCTTCCAATTCAATACGTAATTGTCATATCGGCAATACTAGCCGCAGGTGCAGGTGCTGCAGTAATTCTCAAAGGCAGATTAAAGAAAAAATCAGCCTAGTCTTTTCTTTGAAATACCTTGAGCTCGATTTCTCCTGCATCAAAGTTGTAGCCCAGGCTAGAATACGGATACTGGTATACATTATAGTTTGATTTTATGCTAGAAAATGTTGCCACCGTACTAGAAGAATTGTAAATTTGTGCTAGTGCGACTCCGCGGCCATAGTCAAGATGATAATGCGGGTCTGCTAGCAAAATGAAATTGCTTGGCTCTTTTCCATAGAGTATTGCAGTGTAATCCCTCATGTCCTGACCTTGAACTCCAGAATAAATCCACAAAAACTGTGGACCTGCAAGAATTGGGATTTTTTCTTGCTTGGCTAGCTCTGATGCAAAGCTTGCCGACTCGAACTGGTTTTCTGAGACATTCAATCCCAAAATCATTGATTGAATAATAAAACCAAATACAGCAAGTGATAAAATCACAATTACTGGCAATTTGTTTTCTAGCTTGGATTTTTTTCCCATATCTGAGATCAGTAAAGAGGTAGCAATGCAGAAAATTGGCAGTAAAATTATCCAATGAAAATACTGGGTGTATCCAATCACACTAAGAAATATCAGAAAAGGAACTAGCCAAAAAATTACAAACCAATTTTTTCTAATTCCAGCATATACAAATCCGGCAATTCCCAATCCAAAGAGAACCGGGTCAATTGCACCAAATGACAAGGCAGTGTGATGTAATCCTGTGTTTTCTCGCTGTGCTTGCCAGAGGACGCCTTTTTGCCAATAATCAAACCTGTCTCTTATACACATCTGACGCTGCCGACGAAGGCTTAGGTGTAGATC
>OMIR01000056.1 GCA_900299125.1 Nitrosopumilales archaeon
ATTCTAGATTTGGCATGATTATGATTTATTCCATTTTTTCCAATCATAATCTTTGAATTCAACATTTTCCATTTCATTGTCATTTGGTCTCCAGGCAATATCGGCCAGAGTAAGTACTCTCGATATGTCATTTGACAGATTGATATGAGCTGAAGAGTAATTTTTTGGTACAAAAACTAGGACTGGATTTTCATCACTCGATTCAATTTCTAAATATTTTCCATTTTGGTTTCGAACAATGAATACTACTTTTCCGTGTATGCATACAAAATAGCTGTTACGTTTTGTGTGTAAATGTGGTCCCTTTATTTCACCCGCATGAACAGAACTTACATATACCATTTTTGGATGGTTTTTAATTATATCATCCCAGTCTCGCCAGATTACTGTCAATGAACCATTTACATGCTCATCAACAATACTCTTTGTTTGGTGTTTATCCAATGAGACAAACCAAGGGGAATTATCATCCATGATTTTGCTGGAATGAATAATTATTAAAATATTGACAGAGTCGGATAATTCATTATCAAATGTTATAAGCTAGACTAGGAGCTTGTGGTTTGATATAACTTGAAAATTTTGGTAACGGGCGGACTTGGGTTTATAGGCAGTAATTTCATTTTGGAATCAATCACTAAATTTCCAAACAATCAGATTGTAAATATCGATGCAGAACTTGATGGCTCTAGTCAGCTCAACCTTGTTCCAATCAAGAAGAATCCTAGATATAGATTTGTCAAAGGCAATATCACAAATCAGAAACTAGTTGACAAATTGGTTGCAAATTCAGATTTGGTTTTTAATTTTGCGGCAGAGTCACATGTAGATAGGAGTATTATGTCGCCTGATAATTTCATAAAGTCGAACATTATCGGCGTATTTACTATTTTAGAGTCCGTAAAAAAATACAGAAAGAAAATGATACAGATTTCAACAGATGAGGTTTTTGGCAGTATCAGAAGAGGAAGTGCTACAGAGAAAAGCCTCTTGAATCCATCCAATCCATATTCATCGTCAAAGGCATCAGCAGAGTTACTAGTTCATTCATATATCAAAACATATGAAATTGATGCAATAATTACTCGATGTACTAACAATTTTGGTCCAAGACAACACATTGAAAAATTAATTCCAAAAACAATCCTTTTAGCTATAAACAACAAAAAAATTCCGATTTACGGTTCTGGGAAGGCTGTGAGAGATTGGATTTACGTACAAGATCATTGTGATGCAATATTGAAAATCTCCCAAAAAGGAAAATGGGGTGAATCGTACAACATATCAGCAAACAATGAGATGAATAATCTAAAAATTGTGAAAAAAATCTTGGGGATACTTGGCAAGCCTATTAATTTGATACAACATGTAGAAGATCGTCCAGGACATGACTTGAGATATAGTCTGGATTCATCTAAATTAAGAAAAGAGGTGAATTGGAAGACGCATTTCAGGTTTGAGGATGCATTAGAACAAACAATAAACTGGTATCTAGATAATAAGAACATGTTTCACAAAGCAAGTATTATGCTCAAGTCAGTTCCATGGAAAGATAATCCAAAATGAAGGGAGTAATTTTACACGGAGGTCATGGGACGAGACTTAGGCCGCTAACACATACAGGTCCAAAGCAGCTTTTACCAATTGCCAACAAGCCAATGTCCCAGTATTGTTTAGAGTCCATTAGGAAGACAGGAATTACAGATGTTGCAATTATTGTGGGGGGAATCGGCTCAAATCGCGTAAGAGACTACTACAAGGATGGACAGGATTTTGGAGTAAAAATCACCTACATAGAGCAAGATTTACCAAGAGGAATTGCACATGCAATACGATTATGCAAAGAATTTGTTGGAAATGACAAATTCTTGGTTTTTTTGGGTGACAACATAATCCAGAAAGAGATTACTGAATTTGCAAGAGAGTTTGAGAACTCTGATGCCAGTGCTTCAATTTTGTTGTGTGAGGTCGATAATCCATCAAGATTCGGAATAGCTGACGTAAAAGATGGCAAGATAATAAAAATAATGGAAAAACCAAGAAATCCACCAACTAATCTAGCAGTGACTGGGATTTACTTTCTTACTCCAGAAATATTTGATGTCATTGATAATTTGAAACCTTCATGGAGAAATGAGTTAGAAATCACCGATTCTTTACAAGTATTATTAGAAAAAAACCGCAAGATTACATATCATAAAATAACTGATTATTGGAAAGATACAGGAACTCCTGAGGATATTATTCATGCAAACGGCGAGATTTTGGATAATATTAAACCAAGTTTTTCTGGCACAAAAGATGATTCCGTATCAATATCAGGCAATGTATCGATTGGCATAGGTACAGTTATTCGAAACGGGGTAAAGGTAATAGGTCCTGCGATAATTGGCAATAATTGTATTATTGAGGATAATGCGGTGATTGGTCCCAATACCAGTATAGGAGATAATTGTACAATATCTTTTTGCGATATTTCTCAATCAATCGTCATGGCAGATTGCACAATAAATGCAGAGAGAATAATCAGAAGTAGCATAATTGCGTTTAATTCAAAAATAATTAAAGCCAAAAATCATGATGAGGGGGTGTTTCTTCTTGGAGAAGGAACACAAATTATTATTTAATTAATATTATGAGTAAACAATTTGTACAAATGCAATATAAGAATACCAAGAATTTCAATTAATTATGAGTGAGAATTTCCAGAATCCGCTTGTTAGTATCATAGTGCTCAATTATAATGCTGGGGATTTACTTGCAGACTGCGTCAAATCACTATACGATACTAATTACAATAACTATGAAATAATTGTAGTCGATAATGCGTCAAAGGATGGAAGCCAGAAGAAATGCAAAGAGAGGTTTGATCAGATCAAACTAATCGAAAATAAGGAGAATTTAGGTTATTGTGAGGGAAATAATGTTGGAATAAAACAAGCAACTGGTGAGTTTATTGTTATATTAAATCCAGATACTCTAATAGAACCAAATTGGATAACAGAGCTTGTTTCAGCATACAAAAAACATGGCGAAGGACTGTATCAACCAAAGATCATTTCATTATATGAAGAAAATATTTTACAAAGTACTGGTAATATGATACACATTTTTGGATTTGGTTTTGCCAGAGATAAAGGAGTTCCAGACTCTTCACAGAGAAAAGATGTAGAACAAATTGGATATGCCTCAGGGACTTGTCTTTTTACTTCTCAATCAGTTTTGAAAAAAGTTGGCGTTTTTGATCCATTCTTGTTTTTGTATCATGATGATTTGGATTTAGGTTGGAGGGCAGCTCAATTAGGGATAAAATCTTACTATGTACCATTATCTCTGATATATCACGTAGAAAGTTATAGCCTGAAATGGAGTTCAAAGAAGTTTTTCTGGTTGGAGCGAAACAGGAGGTATTGTTTGTTTACACATTATTCCGCTGATACATACAAAAAAATACGCACGTACTTGTGGCTAGTAGAGATTATGGTATGGATATTTTACATATCAAAAGGATTTGTTGGTGCAAAGATCAAAGCTGAGAAAGACATAAGAAAAAATAAAAAATATATTTTACAAAAGCAGCAAGAGTTAGAAAATAAGAAAATAATTCCTGATAAAGAGTTGATCAAATCATTTCCAGACGAGATTTTTGTACCAAAAAATGTGAGTGGTGGATTAGGTAGTCGGATCTTTAATTCATTGCTAAGATCAGCTAGTAAAAAAGTAAAAAGTAAAATCTTGTACTAGTCTTATTTTCTGAGTTCTGAAAATACAACAGCTATAGCTAGGTTATTTTCATGACTCATTGATACGCCAAAAGAATACTTGTTGTTTAATTTCTTTATCGTTACATGAGGTTTTGAGTTTTTGTGATTAGTTTCAATGTCAAGCATTGAAATTCTATCATGTATTGATTTTTTTACAGCTTCCTTGATTGCAAATTTTCCTGCAAAATGTTCATAATAGTTTTTAAA
>OMIR01000057.1 GCA_900299125.1 Nitrosopumilales archaeon
TCCACACAATATCATTCCCATGTGTTGGAAAGGGGACTAATTGGGGTGGCTGTAATAGGCATAGGATTTGTTATGTTTTTCATATCAAGAACCAGAGCTCCAAGTAGAACACGATAGAATCAATTTGATAATTAAAGATTTTATTAGAATTTTATTAGAAGAAAATCAGACATGAGTTAGACGTTTTTCAGATAGTCAATTATTTGGTAACACTTTTTTGCAAACTAACTTTTTTGTTCAAATCAGTTCGAAGATTACGAGCATCTTTTTTGGTAAAAAACATAACCTTGAGATTTTGATCTAATCTATCTTGATCAACTTTTAATTTCCTTTTTATTATATTTTGTAATTCCAAGTCTATCTCATAACCTATTGCAGATCTACCCATTTCAATTGCAACTTTCATGGTTGTGCCAGAACCAAGAAAGGGATCTAATACAGTTTCACCGTGATAGCTGTATAGCATTATTAGTCTTCTTGCAATTTCATCTGGAAATGCAGCTATTCCTTCCTCTAACCTTCCTTTCTGAGGCAATACATTGGTGACGTTCCACGTATTCAAGTAAAGTTCTTGATTGTAAAACTTTGTATCAATGATCGATTTTTGTAGAATTTCCTTTGGCAAAGTTTTTCTTTCTTTATAATCATACTCACCATTTTGGAAAATTAGTATACTCTCTTGAATATTATCAGGATAGTAATACATTGGATAAGGATGTTGAAGTAATACCCCGCTTCTACGACTAATTCTCACATAACCCTTAGGTTTAATCCACGTGATTCTCTCCCTATATCTAAAACCCGCATCAACGAAAATTCTTGTAGTATCTGCCACTATAGGAAATTTTTCACCTTTCACAAGCATATCATCAGTTACAATTGCAACAATTCTACCCTCAGCGACCTTTTTTTTAAGTTGATTTGCAAGGTTTTCCAACAAGTTAAGGTAATTATCATAATTGGAAAATAAATCCGGATAATCAAATGGTGCGTTAAAGTACGGTGGAGATGTCACAACTAGAGATACCTCACCATCTTCAATCTCATTCAAATTGTCTCCACTACCAAAGTATACACGGTATGATGTGGTGGTTTGTTTTTTTGTCATTCTAATTCAAATCTAAAAATTTATCATTTAATTTTATCTTTAAGTTATTATTTTTAGCCTCTGCCTTTAATTTTTTTATGATATCCAGATTATGAGTATTCAAATTTTTATTTACAGAAGTTAATTTAAGAACAGGTATTTTTTTGAAATTTTTTCCATCATGTTGAATTTGCTCTAAGTTAGAATACAGCATCAATTTTAATAATCCATCTTTAATATCATCTTCTGCAGGTAAGCTTTTAGAAGAATGTTTACCTTCGATTAAATAAATTTCCCCATCGCAAATAGTAACTTCATCACATGTCCAGTAATATTTCCCACCCTGATGATCTTTTATTGTCAGCTTAGCCTTTTGACCCTCAAGATTTTCTTTTGGCTGTATTGTCAAACTTTCTCTTGTCTGAGCATTCTGCGCTAATTCCCTAGAATGACTCATGAATTGTTCTGACATTTTTTGTAATTTCTTAATTGCCGACTTTTTTGAATGCAAAAGGGTATCAGTATTTTTAGATATTCTATCATATCTATCAAGAGCTGCTTTTCCTATTTCATGAATTTTTTTTAATTGTATTGCATTCCAAACTGAAGGATTGTTATTGGACGAGCACACCTCAGTTAGATTTTCTCGAACGTGGGAAAGATCAAACCTTTGGTTGGTTATCTTATTGCGATAATCAGTATTTTTTTCTGCATCTTCATAATATGATATTATAACATGAATTCCTAACAGACTCATTAACGAAAACGTGTCATATTGTATAAAATCTCGATCACCATCGAAACCTTCATCTTTGATTACAGGAATTATAGTAACACGTTTTCCTGAAAAACCTAATGTATCGTAAACTCTGGCGAATGGATACGATCTGGTTCTTTTTGGCGTCACCCACCAACTAATTGCGAGTTTGGTTTTGTTCTCCTTTTCTAAGGTGAAGCTAGTATCAGACTCTATTGCTTTCTGAAGATCATTCCAAGAATAATTTTCTAGTTTTTGACAAAGATATTGTTTGTAATTTACATTTGTAAGACTTGCAACAATTTCAGGGACAATTGTCATTCTAATCTTATACTAATTCTAAAAGATAAGTATTGTTTATATGAACATTATATTATATGAACATTATATTATATGAACATATTCTGATCGTCAGGAATTCTTCTTTACCTATTTTTTAAATTGGTTTTTTGATTTAAAGTTGTAAGTATTAATTTTATCAATTAATAACTTCAAGAAATTTTATAACTAAAAAATCACTTCTAATTATATGGCATTTCCAAAAGAATATCAGAAGAACAATCAAAATAATTCAGAAAAATCTGCTGAAGAATTAAACAGTTTAGGCATTCAAGCTTTGAACAAAAGTAATTTCATTTATGCAGAACAATGTTTAGAAGAAGCTATTAAAAAAGATCCATCAAATCCGGAATACTACCATAATGCGGCTTGTATTGCGTTCAATTTACAAGGATATGATAGAGCATTACATTTAGTTGGCAAGGCATTAGAATTGAAAAAAATCGCAGGTTGGTTTCGTACAAAGTCCGGCGTCTTGTTCAAAATGGGAAAATATGATGATGCACTAAAGGTGGCAGATGAAGGGTTAAGATTAGAGCCAAATCATGCGGGTTTGTTAGATGTAAAATCCGTTATTTTGTATAAAATGGGAAAATATGATGATGCACTAAAGGTGGCAGATGAAGGGTTAAGATTAGAGCCAAATCATGAAAATCTTTTAAAAATGCAATCTATGTCTCTGGCTGGTAACTATAGATACGATGAAGCTCTCAATATCTTAGATAGGGCAATTCAACTTTATCCTAATAACGAGGAATTTCAAGATACAAAATATAGTATTATTCAAACTAGGAATGAAGTAATTGGGGAGCTTCAAAAAAGGGGATACTCTTTTGAGCAATTTATTCGGTATAGAGAGATAATATCTGATGGAGTTCTGCGTCGTAGTGATATTGAAAATAATTTCTTTAGATTTTCTTGGAAAAATGCTGAAGTTTTAGTTGGAAAATTATTTGAAGCGAAAGGTTACTCAATTAATGTCACTGGGAGGACAGGGGATTTTGGTATTGACGTAGAAGCCATGGGTTCTGATTTGTTTTTAGGTATTCAGGTTAAACATTGGAATGCCGATGTGGGGTTTGAGGATATTGCCAAAACACTAGGTGTTTCAAGCAAGTTTGACAAGGTCATAATTGTCTCTACAAAATCCGGATTTACAAAGCAGGCTAGAGAATTTGCTAGTAGAAGTGAAAATAGAATAAGATTAGAATTATGGGATAGTTTCAAATTCAAACGAGAATTAGAACAATTTTTACTTAGTTAATTTGTCACTTTTAGAAGATCATTATTGCACAAGAATACATTATTAGTTTAGATTCGCCATATTGATAAGAAATATCCAAGCCTTAGCTAGCTACCAGTCAACTAGATCCGTTTTATCGCAAGATTTCGAGCCTATTTTGTGAAAAAAATCCTAATCAAGCTAAACGAAGCGGATTACTTTGATTTTCTAGCCGAATGTGTAGAGCATGGCAAAGGCTCTGTTGATGAGCTAATCTATGAGATAATCAATTACTATTTGATAATTCACCGCAGGCGATTCAGGCCTAACTTTAGACAGTCACGATTAAGGAATTTATCCCAATGAAGACAAAAGACGCAAGACAGTCTCATTTTTTGTTAATTAGGTCTTGTTTCATCTTCGTGAATTCTTCGTCGGTTAGTATGCCTTGCTCCTTTAATTTAGCTAGTTTTCCAATCTCGTCTGCAAGTGATGTTGATTGTTGCAATGTTACTGAAGGCTGCATCTTTGACTTCCTAGCTTCTTCCATTCCGTTTCTCCCAACTTTAAGAATTTGTTCTGCTTTGTCTTTGGGTATTGCATCGATCATGCCATCCTCTTTTCTTCCCCATGCGATTATTCCAGTAATGTTGGAAGTTCGTGCAGAAGTGCCCATTCCAGGTGCAGTAATTACAAGGGTAGAGGAGAACATGCCTTTTTCCAGCTTTATGTTGGTGATTTTATCGTAAGAATAGTCCTCTATGTTCTCTCTTAGACCAAGCATAGTTGGGTTTCTTAGAATCAATCGTTTGCTTGTTGCAAATATGATGTTTGGTGTAGTAACAAGCGATCCACCGGGTTTGAACCTAGATTGTCTTGCCACAATTATTACTTGCTCGTCAGAATCCAACCTGTCTTCTATTTTTTTTATTTCGTCTAATTCCTCTGAAGATATGGCTTCTCTATTAATTGGAGCGCCCATTTACTTGTCACCTATAGTAAAGACCACAGACTGTTAAGATGCCACTTTTAAATAAACATCATCATTTCACAATTTCATAATAAAGTTCCTTGTAAAATCGATTCTATCGTGTTCTACTTGGAGCTCTGGTTCTTGATATGAAAAACATAACAAATCCTATGCCTATTACAGCCACCCCAATTAGTCCCCTTTCCAACACATGGGAATGATATTGTGTGGA
>OMIR01000058.1 GCA_900299125.1 Nitrosopumilales archaeon
AATCAGAAGACAAACCAGCAGTATTTTACATTCATTCATGGGAGTTAACCCCAGAACACATGCTCAGAATTCCTCTTCCTCCAGTAGACAAATTCATCACATATTATAATTTAGATAAAGCCATGTCAAAAATGGATAATTTGATAAAAAAATTCAAGTTCACGTCATTTGAAAAATACATCAACATGATGGATTAATTCAGGTTTTCAAAATATTCTAAAGTTTTTTTAATTCCATCCTTTACTGATGTTTGAATATTCCAACCAAGAGATCTTAGCTTTGAGTTATCTACTACAAAATTACCTACATCTGTTTTTTTTGTGTATTGTGGGGATTCAACATATTGTACTTTTGCACCAGTCAACTCTTCAAGCCATCGGCCAAGATCATAAAACCATATTTTATTTCCAGAAGAAATCCAGTATAACTCACCAGATTTTCCTTTTTCCATTATGGTCCTAATTGCAGATACTACATCCGATACATATACAACATCTTTGAAAAAATTACCTTTATCAAAAATCGGTATTGTTTCTTTTTTGAATGCTTTATGTATGAGAAAATTTATTGCATTTTTGCTCGGAATGTATTGTTCTCTTGGGCCAAAAGAATTTGTGATTCTAAAAGTAATTGTATCTAGATCATATACATTGTGGTATATTTTACAATAAACCTCACTTGCAAGTCTATTTGCACCATAAATTGTAGTGGGATTACATATGCTTTGTTCAGTGACAGGTAATTCTTGAGGTTTTCCTATAACTATGAAAGTACTACCAAGAACGAATCTGCATTTCAGTTTTAGTTGTTTTAGTTTTTCAAGTATGTATAATGTGGACTTTGTGTTTACATCAAGATCATAAAGTGGGTTTTCAAAAGATTTTGAGTGTGATGTTTCGCCGGCTAGATGTATTATTACATCAGGACTATGTTTTTCTATTATTTTTCCTATCTCGTCATAGTTTGTGACATCTGCTTTTTCCAGTGTGATTTTATTCAACAGATGTGAGATACGATCCAGTGTGGTAGTATTTCTTGTTACTACTATGACTTCATTTTTTGCAGCAAACTCTTCACATAGATGGCTTCCAATGAAACCGGCACCACCAGTTATCATGATTTTCATTACGTTAATGCAGTTTAACAGTTAGTTAAAAATTCATACTGATTGACGTTATCTATTTAATCAAATAATGATAGATTGATTTAATTGAGTACCGGAATATTAGAAAAAATTAGCATATTAATCAAAGCAATCAAGATCATAAAAAATTGGCACGTATTTGTTAATCTTTATTTTCACAAAATAAAATCAGAATATGTAACTTTAGAACTGAGGAGTGGAATCAAGATCAAGCTCAGAACAAATTCAACAGATTTGATGGCATTTACTAATGTCTGGCTTGTAGAAGAATATCGGAAACCAGGGTTTGAAATCAGAAATAGTGATGTAGTGATAGATATTGGTGCACACATAGGATTGTTTGCACTATATGCATCACAATTTTGTAGATCTGGGAAAATTTATTGTTTTGAACCAATTAAAGAGAATTTCGATATGTTAAAAATTAACATAGAGTTAAACAGAATCACAAATATTATTGCGACAAATATTGCAGTGTCTTCAGATGACGGAATTGTGACAATGTATCTAAATGACGATCAGTCAGGACATAGCATGCATACAATTAGCTCAAGAAAAATAGAAGTAAAATCAATTTCGTTGAAAAGCATTTTTGATTCAAATCACATCGAATGTTGCAATTTTATGAAACTAGATTGTGAAGGTGAAGAGTATTCGATAATGAACGCATTACCAGATTCATACTATGCCAAAGTTAAAAAGATCTGCATGGAATATCATTTAGCTGATATTAAACAAAAGTCATTTGATCAGCTCATAGATAGATTTCAGTCATTCACTTTTATTATAACACAGACAAAAGCATCAGCAAGTATGGGTTTACTATATGCATACATCTAGAATGTGTTGTTTTAACGACATCATAGGATATCGTCATAGATTCGATTTAACATATGATTTCACATCATAGGATGACGATTTGATATGAAAATAGCATTAGTCTGTCCTGCGTCATTACCAGCAACTCAGTTTGGCGGAATTTTATTTCTCTGTGTGGATATTGCGAGAGAATCAGCAAAAAAAGGTCATGATGTTACAATATACACAACAGATCTAGATTTTGCAAATAATGCAAATACATTTAACAAAAGTTTGTCTCGCCTAGAATCACATAATGGATTTAAGATAAATCGAACTCATGTGTGGTTGTCATTCAAATTATTTTTTGTTAATCCTGGAATGTATTTCCAACTAAAAAAAGATAGACCAGATATTATTCACACTATTGGAGTCAGAAGTTTTCAATCACTAGTTGCTGCCATGATATCAAGAAAATATAAAATTCCTTTGATTATTTCTGACCAAGGCGGACTAACCACACATCCAGATATACATAATGCCAATGTTTTGGGAAAAATAATATACAAACTACAGG
>OMIR01000059.1 GCA_900299125.1 Nitrosopumilales archaeon
TAAGCCTTCGTCGGCAGCGTCAGATGTGTATAAGAGACAGAATTCAGACAATGCCGAATTTACAAAATGGATTTGGCCAGACAGGTATCCACTAGTCAGTCCATATCCGTATATTCCATTACTAGATTTAATACTAATACTAGAGTTAATACTATTACTCATGCCGTGAACGGAACGTTATTCTGCTAGTAATATAAAAACCTGATCAAAAAACTGTGCAGATTAATTTTCTTAGTTAAGATTTTCATACTGTGCATAAATTGAGTGTGTTTACATCGAATTTGCAAACAATGTAAGAAAAGTAAACTTAAATTACAAAATTACGCATGAAGATAGGATGTCGGCGAATCATGCCGTGAACAAGTTTGATTCTATTGGGCTTTGACCCATCACCGGCATCCTCTATCCACACATCAAAAATCATCAGACTTGTTTGCATATCACCATTTCGAGTGTGATTTTATTTCTCGATTTATCAAATTCCAAATATGTTAAACAGATAATGATCTGACTAAACAGAATTTGTTAGATGGTTTAATTGATCAGGATGCAATCAAGTATGAATCTTTTATCAATCAGGATCATCAATATACAAGAATTAATGCTTTTGTAAGAATTTTTTATTTTTGTAATTATCGTAATTATTAAAAATTTTTAAATAAAACTGCGAGAACAACTAAAAATGAAAAATCCAGCTAAAGAAAAGATAATTTCAATCAGAATAGATTCCAAGCGCTACGAGCAACTCAAAAATAATTACAGTACTGAGAGAATATCATCAATCACCGGTAAAATAGTCTCCGAATACATTGATTCGCTTTATAAGAGAAATCATAGTTGGGTAACCATTCCCAAGTCATGCTGTGCATTGCTTTTTTCCGGATTAGATGAGCATGAAATTTCAGAGTTTTGTAAGAATTTGGCACAAGAGATACAAAAAGTAAACCATGTAGAGTATTCAGAAAAATCAATCTGGCAAACATGGCTCAAAATCGAAAGTGATTGGAGTACATCCATGAGTGAGGATTATTTCTATAAAAAGACCAATGACGGCGACATCTACTACAACGAACACAAAACCAACTATCAGATTTCAAGTTGCATATACAAAATGTTTTTAGAAATGGGAAAGAATTTTGCTGAAATTCACAAAGTGGAAATGGATGATAAGAAACTGGTTTTGAAAATAAAGGAACTATAATTACAATTGCAGTTCAAACTAGCCCCGGTTATCGCAACTAGAGAGGTAAATGTTAGGATTACTATAAGGGGTTCAAAGATTACTAGATCGAGTGTCCAATCTTTGATTCAATTCGTGCAAATACTACAAATGTTTTTTATCTGGATTTTTTTTAATCGAAAATATGGCCTACATTAGGGACATTATGAGCAAGAGTGTAATTACCATCTCCAAAGACAAGTCAGGACTAGAGGCGGCAAAACTCTTGCTTGAAAGAGACGTCTCTTTTCTTGTCGTAGTAGAGGGACAAAACCCGATTGGGATTCTATCCGAGGCTGACTATGTCAAAAAAATAGCCTCACTTGACAAGCGTCCATCAGATGTTACAGTATCTGAAATAATGTCACCCAAATTCCGCTGGGTAGAGCCTACCACTACAATAGAGGATGCCATACAAAAAATGCTAAATCATAAAATTCGCAGACTAGTCGTCCTTGAAGGCCAAAAACTAGCCGGCGTCATTACACAGACAGACCTAGTTGCTCATCTGAGAAGCAAGCTGCTAATTGAGGAAACTGTAAAATCAATAAATACTGGCTAGAGAGGCTTGGCAGAAAAGCTTACCCTGCTTACCATAGGATTGTAAATTCTCAAGTCATTGCAAATCTTTTGTACTGTATTTTCTGCAGACTCTTTGGTATCTGACTCTATGTTGAATTTGAGCATTTTAGCAGAGCGGATTTTTTTTACCTGTCCGGTGCCTCCCTTGAGAACCAGATCATTTAGTATTGTTTCTCCTTCAGGGTCGTTCATTCCGGCTTTGTTTTCAATTATTACCTGAACCTCAAAGAGTTGCAACGAATCTAGTGGCTTGTTGCTGTAATATAATGAATTTGCATCAGTATTGATTTTATAATAGGTCGCCAGACAAAAATCAAAATGGCTACGCGACATCGATACTGGAAGATTACATCTGATGAGATGGAAAAGGCTAACTTTGATCCTTCCAAGGTTCTCAATTGGGAAATAAAGGGAGTCAAAGAACCCGAAGACCAGGCAATATTTGTAGGCGTTTTCATGTACAAGCACGGAACTCCGCGCGACTATGATTCTATCAAAGGAATGACAATGTATCACAATAATCTCAAAAAGGAAACGGTAAATGAGATAATCAAATTCCTCAAAGACAAGTTCGGCGGCGAGCAGGCAGAAAAGGGCGAGAGAATATTCCTAGTTGGCTCCAAGGAATTCTATACTGGCAAGGAAATAGGCGGCCTTGCAAAACAGCTAGAGTCAAAATTTGCATTAAATGCAATCATATCAATTGAATTTGAAGACATTTCAGAAGAAGAGCGCAAAAACTCGGGTCTTGCAGACGCAAAACTATTGCCCATACCTGGCAAGCACTAGAAACCTAAATAGAGTTTTGAATTTTAATTTAGCATAATGTCAGCACTGCAGGGAATCTATTCGCATCTGGCCGAGCTAAAGACCCGACTGGTCAGAATAATTATTTCAGTTGGCGCAATAATCAGTTTTCTTTTGACGTTTAGACTGGATTCTTTTTGGTATAACGGAGTCAAGCTGTATTATCCATATCCGGACCCGCTGCAAAATCTTGCTGCACAAATTACAAACCACATGAGACACAATCTTGTCCCTGATGGAGTGCAGTTAATCCAGACTGCGCCAGGCCAGGCATTTTATGCCCAGGTCTATGTTGCAGCTCTAGTTGGAATCGTTTTATCAATGCCAGTTATAGTCAGGGAGCTTACCAAATTCATAGCCCCTGCATTTTCGGACAAGGAGATTCACGCCATTCAAAAAATTGCAATTCCTGCTATTGTGTTATTTGTTGCAGGCGCGGTATTTTCTTACTATACTGCAATTCCGTTTATTTTGGACTTTTTGTACCAGTATGGCGATGCAGTAGGTGCTGTTACATTTTTGGACATAATGGAATTTGTGACATTTGTCCTCCAGTTTCTTTTGGCATTTGGGGTTGCGTTCCAGCTTCCACTGATAATGTATGCAGCGACTGCAACAGGAATTACTGATGCCAAGTTTTGGCGAAACAACATCCGATACGCCATTGTAGCACTAGTAATTATTGGCGCTGTTGTCACACCTGATGGTAGCGGCATTACAATGTGGTTTATTTCCGGACCAATGATTGCGCTCTATCTTGCAGGCATGATAGTAATAGAGCGCCGCGAGCGAAAATTGAAAAAAGCCATCAAATGAGTTAAAAATCAGAGTAATCGCAATTACTAAATTTTAGAATATTCTAAATTTCCGCAATTTTTATTTTGCAAATATGCTAGTTTATTGTCCAAGTATATGATTCCGGAGTAGAATCAATGTTACCCACACTGTCAAGTGCTCTTACTGAAAATGTGTGCGCTCCTAATGCCAGTGTGTAATCCTTTGGGCTAGTGCATGCAGTCCATTCCTCAGAATCAATCTTACACTCAAATGTGGCAGTCGAGTCATCACTAGAAAATTCAAACGTTGGAGTGACGTCGTTTGAAGGATTTGTTGGATTAGTATTTAGAATTGTGTTAGGCGGTGTTATGTCCAATGTCCAAGTATATGATTCCGGAGTAGAATCAATGTTACCTGCAGGGTCAACTGCTCTTACTGAAAATGTATGAGCACCATCAGTCAATGTGTAAGTCTTTGGGCTAGTGCATGCAGTCCATGCACCAGAATCAATCTTACACTCAAATCTTGCAAATTGATCATCACTTGAAAATGTGAATGTAGAATCATTTGAAGGATTTGCTGGCTTAGTATTTAGAATTGTGTTAGGCGGTATAGAATCTGGAATGGTAACTCGATTAGCTGCAACACCAATCAGATTCATTTCAGTTTGAATTGAGTTCTTTGAGTTTGCAAGTTCAGAATTAATTGTGACTAGATATGTTCCTGGCATCGATATGTTTTCAGCAAAATAGTTTTGGCCATGCCACTGTCCAGCATCCATATTTCCAGTGATTTGTTTTAATTTTCCTGTTTTATCAGTAACACTCACAGTGATAATGGCATCTTTGAGCAAGCCTTCAAAGTCATCAAATTTTGGATTAGTATTGATTGATTTATCAAAAACCTTGACGTAGATATCGTAATTTTCATTCCAATAATTAGTAACATCTTGCTTGTAAGTTATGACCAGATTGGATTTAGTCGGAGTTGCAGATATCGGAGCTACTGGTTTTGGAGTTATAGGGGTTAGAACGCTGGGGGTTTGCTCAAAAACTGCATTATAACTTTTTTTGACTATAGAATCTTTGTAAAAATTCCAAGTTTTAATGAAATAACCAGAGTCTGTCTGCTTTGCCTTGATGTAAATTCCGTCCGCATATCCAGAAACTGAAAACCAATTTGCGTAATAACGCAATTGTGGGTTTTGTAATTCATACACTGAATTATCTTGAGAAATAGTTGCTGATTTTAGAATAGGTCTAGTTTTACCGGAAACATCCTTGGTATTTTGATCAAATACCAGTTTTATAGAGCCATCATCAGTCTTGAGAGTTTTGAATGCTAGGTCCTGTGCCCCATATGCGCTAGAAAATGTAAATAAAATTGCTAAAAACATTCCAACAAATAGTATTTTTTTCATTCATTTTATGAAAAATTATTTAATGCTTAAACCTTGCTCATTGAAATCTTAAAATCAGATTTTTGCATGAATTATTGATTTTTTGATTTAGTATTTTGTGGAATCATGGAATATACGGTGGCACAATAGATTTCAGTAATTGGCATATTTTCCACCAACTAGAATAGAACAAACATGATAATCCTAGATCTAGAATGCAAAATGAGGCTAAAATTTTAAAAAAGGTTTGACAAACTAGGAAAATATGAAGAAAATAGAGGCTATTTTGCTCAGGTCCAGCATGCCAATAATTTTAGAAAAGCTAAACGCAATTGGCTGCACCATCATAGACAAGCGCAATCTTGAGGATAGCTCCATTTCATACAACAAAAAAGGCTCTCGGGTCGGCTCGACTAGTGTGAGCTCTGTGCCACTATCAAAAATCGACCTTGTAACATCTGACAAGGATGCCAGAGAGGTAATAGAGATAATATCAATAGAGGTCCAAAAATCATCTAAAACTGTAGGCAAGATCTTTGTATCTGAAATGACAGAAATACTTGACATGAAGACATCTGAATCTGAAAAAGAACTAGAGTTGAAAAGCTCCGAACTTGAATTAAAAAATAATGCATCATTCTCATCTTACAAAACTGGGCGAAACAGATTTGTCTCGTTGCAAAAATACACACTTGCAAGAATTGAGAAAATTTATTCAGAGAATCAGGAAGTTCTAGCCACGCAATACAGAATAAAATCATTTAATGATTTCGTAAATCACTGTGTAATGTCACATCTAAAAACAATAGAGCGACAGCTAAAACACCCAGCAATCACATACGAAGACAGATACTAGTTTGATCGTTTAGTAAGCGAGTAAACGCTGTATTCTTTTTTATCAGGACTGTTAATGAGTGTGAAATCATAATTTTTGGAATTACTTGCTTTGAGATACAGCCCATATCCTATTACCATTGCATTTTTTTGTGCCATTCGGTTTATCTTTGAGCAAATATTGACAGTGTTTCCAAAGATATCATTAGTTGAAGAGGTAGATATTTTTGCCATTATCACAGGGCCGTATTCGCCGCTAATCCGGTAATTGATTTGTGGCAGTCCCTCCTGACTCATTTGCAAATTTAGCTCATGGTTTGTCTCTATCATGGAATAACAGCAAGATAATGCATTTTCAAATTCCTCGATTTTGGGATTTGATGTATTTGGGAAATAAAACAGTAGACTATCGCCAATGTTTTTGACCACAACGCCTCCGAATTTTTTTACAATGTCTGCCATTTTGTTCAAAAAGATTTCATAGTATCTGCTAGCCTGAGGATGGTCCAGTGACATCATTGTATCAGTAGAGCCTACAATATCCACTAGGCACACGCAGCACTCGGTAGTTGATGCAGAAAACTGCATCAGAAACTCTACTTGCTTGTGTTCTTTTATCTCGTGTGTTTCGTTGTTAATTTCGGCCATTATTGGAATTCAAGAGGTTTTTGCAATTTCTTCGATTTTGGCAAACAGTGCTTCCAGTCTCACAGGTTTTCTAATTATGGAGTGAACGCCCTTTTGAATCAGCTCATCTACCTGGGCATCAGTAATCGGAGTTGCAGTAAATAGCACAATTGGACTGGAGTGAATCCTTTGCTTTTCAATCAGAGTAGATATTACATCAAGGCCTGAAAAATCAGGCATTGCAATATCTAAAAAGACAATATCGTATTTTTGCGCCATTAGCAACTCTATGCTATCTTTGCCATTGTTTACCGTAGTTACCTGATGTCCCACAGTAGATAGAACCTGGCTTAGCAGTCCTGCAATGTCTTTGCTGTCATCTACTACGAGGATTTTCATTTCAGTCCCACCGGAATTGTAAAGTAAAACTTTGTTCCCTTGCCAATATCAGTATCAACCCAGATTTTTCCTCCCAGTCCCTCAACTAGGCCCTTGCTAATTACCAGTCCCAGTCCTGTGCCACCGTGCTTTCTAGTAAGGGAGGTGTCCACCTGGTAGAATTTTTTGAACAAATATTGTTGCTTTTCCTTTGGAATGCCCATGCCGTTATCCTGGACACAAAACAACACCTCATCATCTTTTTTGTTTACCATTACATTGATCCTGCCGCTTTTTTCAGGAACAAAGTCAATTGAATTGTAAATTAGCGCAGATAAAACCTGGATTATTCTTCGCTCATCGGACTTTATTGTAATGCCAGTATCTGAGGAAATCTCTAGTGTAATGTTTTTCTCCTTGACTGCAAATTCAAAGTCTTTTTTGAGAGTATCTAGGATTTTTTCTATGGTGACATCTGAAATGTTGAATTTGATCTCGTCTAGTTCTAATTTTTGCACGTCTAGCATGTCCCCGATTAGTTTTTCGAGCTTTTCGGCATTTTTCTCAATTGTCTCTATTGCAGATAGCTGATTTGGGCTGAGATTTCCAAGAATTTGCGGGGATTTTAGCGCATCACACCAGCCAAGTATTGGGGTTAGCGGTGTTTTGAGTTCGTGTGATGCCATGCTTAGAAATTCGTGCTTTAGTTTGTCTTTTTGCTGCAGTTCCAGATTTGCAATCTTGAGGTCTTCCATTTGGTGCTGAATTATGCTTGCGTCTTTTTCGTTTCTTCGCAGCGCATCCTGGAGTTCCTCTTCAATGTTTTTGAGCTTGGTAATATCATCATGAATTGCAATGTATTCCTCGGGGTTTCCAGTCTCGTCTAAAAACGGCACTATTGTAGTCTTGACCCAGTAGAATTTGCCGTCTTTTGCCTTGTTCTTTATTTCTCCCTCAAATGTTTTCCCGCCAGAGATTATTTTCCACATGTTATCAAAGAATTCCGGCTTGTGATAGCCTGACTTTAGTATGCGGTGATTTTGTCCGATTAGTTCCTCTTTTGCATAGCCGGAGATTTCTACGAATTTTTGATTGACATGTTTTATGATTCCATCCTTGTCAGTAATTGCAACTATGGCAGTTGCATTTAGCGTATTCATAATATTTGTAAAATCCTTGGTTCTCTCCTTTACTATTTCATTTAGATTCGTGTTTTTTTCCTGAATGTTTTTTCGCATTGACTCGAACTGTCGCGCCAGGTCCCCTATCTCATCGTTAGATCTTGCAATTATTTTGTGATCAAAATTACCCTTGCCAATTAGGTCTGCAGCATCTCGTAGCTTTAGAATGGGTTTTGTAATTCCCATTGAAACTATGATTGCAACTGCAATAATTAGGCCGCTAAGCAGTATTCCAATTCCTAAAAGCTCGTTTCGAAGATTAATTATGGGCTTGAAGATTTCCGCCTCGTCAATTTCCGCTAGCAGGACAAATCCCAAATCTCTCACACAAAAAGATATTCCGACAATGCGAATGTTTCTGTAATCAGGATAAACGCTGTTGCTGTCCTTTCCTTTCTCAAAGCACTCTTGGACTGGAAATGTATCTACTTTTTGTGCAAATGCGGCACTTTCTATGAATCTTGATTCAGTGAGCATTAGTTTTTGCGAATTTACCAAATAGACCTCGCCTGTTTCGCCCAGTCCCTTTCTGTTGAGCAGGATTTTATCTAAAACATCAGTGTCCATTACTGCCATAACGACTCCAATTGAGGTTGAATCAGTCTGGCTTGCCTTGATTGGAACTAGTACTGTGAGCTTTCTCTGCCCTTGAATATAGTCAAAATCTAAAAATGCTTGCTCCAGTCCCCTTTCCAGTCTCGGGTCGGCAAAATTATTTTGCTCATTTGCACCAAGACTGTCGTAGATTATTTTGCCGTCTTTGCCTATCACTTTGATGCTATCTAGTCCGATTGATTCACCCATTGCCTCATCAAAAGACATTATCTCGGATTTTAGCATGTCAAGGCGTAGATTAGTTGAGGAATTTTTTACTGCCTCACGAATGTTTTGATTAGTTGATAGTAGAGTTATCTGCTGAATTCTTGTTTCAATTAATGATACAATGGCAGTTCCACGGCTAGTTGATTCGCTAATTAGTTGATCCTCGACTCTTTGCTTTAGGATTTTATCCGAAGTGTAGAAATTAAACATAGAGACTCCGCCAAGTGTCAGCAAAGACATTGAGACAATTAGAAAGATCAGCTTTGAGCTAATGCTAAGGGAGAGTTTTTTGCTCAAAAATCATACCTGGTTTTTATCAAAATCATACAAGATCATATCACTCCTTCGCCTTCCTTTCCTGAAGGCACGTCAATTGCCCGTAGAATTGGCGAGACAAAGATTTTTGCAACCTTGGCGTTTTGTTTTATTATGTTAATTACCTCCTCTTCTTTTGTTTCAGGGACGATCATTTGCATGATGTACTTGTCAGAGAATTGTGGAATGAAAACCTCCGTGCCTTTGGAAGCATGAATTTCAGGTCCTGGGTTTTTTCCACGACCGCGCATTTTTGTAACGGTCAGTCCGCCAATATTTACAGATTTTAGCGCCTCACTAATTGCCATTACATCATTATTTCCTAGAAATGCCTCGATTTTTATCATCGAAAATTTTTCAAAATTTCAAATAGATAATACTTTCAATGTTTGTATAACAAATGTATTACAAATAAAATACAAAATGAGCTAATATTATAAACGATTTTTTTGGCGCAATCTCAATGCCAATTGACTCTGGTGATACAGCGTGGATTTTGATCGCCGGAAGCTTGGTCTTATTGATGATTCCAGCACTGGGACTATTCGAAGCCGGATTACTACGAAAGAAAAACACAGTTTCAATTTTTATGCAGATTTTCTTTGGACTGGCACTACTAAGTGTCATGTGGTTTGTATTTGGATTCAGTCTGGTATTTGGTCCAGACACTGGCGGCATAGTAGGAAACATGGACTATGTATTTCTCAAGGGAGTTCCATGGAATGACTCGCTTCACTTTGCACCAACCATTCCAGGTGTGTTATTTGCCAAATTCCAGCTAATGTTTGCAGCAATCACACCTCTACTACTTACTGGTGTAATTGCAGAGCGCATGAAATTCTCTTCATTTATCATTTTTATTGTGGCCTGGTCCGCTTTGATCTACTATCCATTGACTCACTGGATTTGGGGCGGAGGATGGCTAGGTGCACTAGGTGTCTATGATTTTGCTGGAGGCATAGTAATTCATACTAGTGTGGGAATGGGTGCACTAGCTGCCGCACTAGTATTGGGCAGAAGAAGAAACTATGGTCCTGCAATAATGGTGCCACACAGCATTCCAATTGCAGTATTAGGTTCTTCATTACTATGGTTGGGCTGGTTTGGATTTAATGCAGGAAGTGCACTAGCTTCTGGTGGTGTAGCAGGAAATACAGTTATTGTCACCCATATGGCCTCTTCAATTTCTGCACTAATCTGGGTGGGATTATCATGGATGAGAACTGGCAAGCCAAGTGTTATAGCTGCAATTAATGGTGCAATTGCAGGCCTAGCAGGAATTACTCCGGCATCAGGTTATGTCAGTGTAGAGCATTCATTTGTAATTGGAATTGCAATAGGATTAGCATCATACTGTGGTGTGTTGTTAATCAAAGACAGATTAAAAATTGATGATGCACTAGATGTAAGCTCTGTTCACGGAATTGCAGGAATTATTGGATCCTTGGCAATTGGAATCTTTGCATCATCTGCAATCAACCCGTCAGGACCTAACGGACTGCTCTTTGGCAATCCAGGACAATTACTAATCCAGGGAATAGGTGTCGGTGTTGCAGGAGCACTAGGATTTGGAGGAACATTTGTCATACTAAAGGTGATGAATTTCATCACAGGCATTCGCGTATCTAAAGAAGTTGAAGACATTGGATTGGACATTGGTGAGCATGCTGAGCAGGCATATGCTGATGAGGAAGAATTCAAGCTTGATGAAGAATCTCACAGTGAGCACAAAAAACAGACCACCGTCTGATACGAATGAGTTAAATTCAAGAACCCGTATTTTAGAATCAAATGCTACAAAACTTTGCAGGACTCATTGCCGGACAAGAATGGATTTTCATTGCAATTGCTGCAGGCATCATACTATTTGGTGCAAAAAAGATTCCAGAACTAGCAAAAACCCTTGGCAGATCACGCGTAGAATATGAAAAAGGCAAGGTAGAAGCTGAAAAAGAGCTCAAAGACCTCAAAGAGAAAAAAGACTAGGCTTCGGCAATTTTTGCAAACTCGTCAATCATTTTCCCATATTCTGATTCGATATTGGATTTTCTAAAAAACTTTGAGAAGAATTTTTCCTTATAGTCTATAGTTATTTTGATCAGAGTTCCCTGTTCTGCCTTTTGATATACCTCGGCAAAATGTGAACCCTTTGCATGTCCTCCCAAAACATACACATCGTGTGTTTCAGGATATTTTGTGACATGTTTTGTAGTCATGATATGCTCTTTGTTTGCTAGAAACATGTGCATTTCTACAATGGCAATATTTTCCCTAACAGAGCGGACTCGTATTGACGGAAAATATTTTGGAATTACCTTGTCCAGATTTTCATAGTTTGCCATAATGTCAAAGACACGCTGCCTGTCGGCGCGAACTAGCTTTTCAATTACAAATCTCAAAGAAGACTAGGATCCCCATCTTTTGTACAGACCGTGGTCAATATCAAAGATATCAAGGCATTTTCCTACAGCAAAATCAACAATCTCGTCAATTGACTTGGGTTTTGTGTAAAATCCAGGAACTGGCGGCATCATTACAACACCTAGTCTTGCAAGCTTGAGCATATTCTCCAAATGAATTGCAGATAGTGGTGTCTCCCTTGTAACTAGGATTAGCTTGCGCATTTCTTTGATTGTAACACCTGCTGCCCTTGCAACCAGAGTTTCATCATATCCGTTAGCAACTGCAGAAAGTGTCTTCATTGAACATGGAATTACGATCATTCCGTCATGCTTGAATGTTCCAGATGAAATTCCAGATGCCATATTGGTATCATCAGAATATTCTGTTGCCAGTGACTTGAGTTGCTCTATGGTATAATCTGTCTCCATTGCAAGGCATTTTTTTGCCCACTCTGTTATTACCACATGAGTTTGTATGTTGCATTTTTTTAGCACTTCGAGAATTCTAACGCCATAGATAACACCGGTGCTGCCCGTGATTCCAATTACTAGCTTCATGATAATTTCCCAAGGCTAGATTATTTTAAGCTGTGATTTGGCGGTTTTGTCTTGACACTAGAGATGTTATATTACCTGTATGAATGGGGGTAAATATTGGCAATTAGGCGGGCAGAGATTGCAAAAATCGCAGAGAATTATTCTGATTTTAGAATCGGCGTGCTTGGAAGCCACTCTGCTTTGGAGATAATGGACGGGGCTAAAGACGAGGGAATCTCTACTGTTGTAATATGCCAGAAAGGTCGCGATATTCCATATCGCAGATTCAAGCGAATTGCAGATGAGATAATTGTAGTGGACAAGTTCTCTGATATGGCTTCTGCTAAAATGCAGAAAATGTTCGTTGATACCAATACCATAATTGTTCCGCACCGCGCACTGACTGCATACTTGGGTTATGATACCATAGAGAAGAAATTCAAGGTTCCCATGTTTGGCAATAGAACCTTGTTCCAGGCAGAAGAGCGCAGTTTTGCAAAAAACCAGTATTATCTTTTGCAAAAATCCAAAATCCGTATGCCGCGATTGTTTTCTGATCCTAAAAAAATTGACAGGCCTGTCATAGTCAAGGTTCAAGAAAAAAAGCGAAGACTAGAGAGGGCGTTTTTTACAGCATCTAATTACAAGGATTTTCTAGTAAAATCCCAGGAGCGAATCAAAAAAGGAATCATTGATGCTGCGGACCTCAAAAAGGCAAGCATTGAGGAGCTAGTGCTAGGAACTTATATGAATTTTAATTATTTTCATACTCCAGTATCAGAGCAAGTTGACTTTATTGGAATAGAGCGAAGACTGCAAACTAATATCCATGATTATAATGCGCTGCCGGCAAAACAGCAGCTAGACATTGACATTGACACGCAAAACATAGAGGTAGGACACACACCTGCCAGCATTCGCGAATCATTGCTTGAAAAAGTAATTGCAATGGGTGACAAGTTCGTATCCGGCGTCAATAAAGTCTATCCCCCTGGAATAATCGGTCCATTCTCACTCCAATCTGTGATTACCAAGGACTTGGAACTAGTAGTCTATGACGTGTCTTTGCGCGTTCCTGGAAACCCGATTGTGGCTACCACATCACCATACACAAAATACCAGTATGGGCAGACATTTGGCGTTGGCAGAAGAATTGCAATGGAGATAAAGCATGCCCATGAGCAAGGCAGACTGGCAGAAATCCTAACTTAGATTTTCCATCTTGTCTTTGAGCAGCGTCTTTCTTACCAGAATAGGTATGTTGTAAAATGCTGCCAGAGCCACTGCATCTGATGCGCGATAGTTTCTCAAAACAATGTCTTTTTTGCCAGTAAAGTACAGATTTGCCCTCAATACGGAACCACTCTCATAGACTTTGACTTTGACTAGAAGCATTTCATTTTCCTCGCAAATCTCTTCTATCATGCGATAAATTGTCGGAAGCGAATCTCGGTGATCTTCTAGAAATGATTTGATGTGTCTAGCCACCTCGCCAGAAAAAGCCCTCATGTGAAATTCTTTTTTATCATCGGATTGTAAAATTACAATTCCCTCTATTGAGTATGGGTCAATGAATCCAACATGAGTTATTTTGGCACTAGTATAATCTGGTTCTTGTTTTTGTGAAATATCCACTGACTAGAAATTATTCCTCTTTCTTTTAAAGAATCACATGATCGTATGGATAACTCATCAGTCCTACGCCAGTCTTAAATGCAATTTCCTAGAAAACTAGAATATGAAAATAGACATTCCTTTACCATGCCCTGTTTGCGGTGGAAAAATGTTTTCAGTATATTATGAGGGTGCATTGCGAGTCCTAAAACCCAGGACGTGGCATGTCTGCAAGAACTGTAAATTTTCCCGAGACGTTGAGGATTTCAAGAGATCAATCTGCTGTGCATAGCAGACCCGGAATTTTAGAAAAATCAAAACCCAGTATGAATTCAATGTGGCAAAATCAGTAGATTTTCCAGATTTTTGCACACACTGCAAAACCGGTTCTGAGGGATTTTTACCGTTTTTTTTTTTTTGAAAATCGATAAAATCGTCAGTAGGTTTTGTAATTTTTGTAGCTTTTGTAGCTTTTTGAAATTCTTATAAACTATAGAATGCATAAAGTTCTGAAAATTATGAAAGTAATATCCATTAGAATATCAGACCAGGAATACGACCAGTTAAAAAATGACGGGCAGGCAGCAAAAATTGCCACCAAGGCTCAAAAAATCATCACAGATCACCTCAAATCAAAATATGACAAGGACCACCAGTGGATGTCAGTTCCAAGAAACTTGGGCGAATTTCTCTTTTCCTCAATGGATGAAAAAAAGATTTCACAGTATTGTGAATTGCTGCACGAGGAGATAACCAAGATAAATCATACAGAATTTCCTGAACAAACACTCTGGGATACATGGATAATGATTGACCGGGATTGGAATCAAAAAATAGGAAGCCTGTATTCTTGCAAAAAAGTGGGGGATCATTATCACTATTTTCTAGAACACAAGACCAACATTGCAATATCAAAGATAATCTATCAAATGTTTGTTCGCTATGCCAAAAATGTAGCAAAGCTAGAGAAAATCCAATTAGATGGTAACAAGCTAGTCCTAAAAATAACACCAGAGAGCTGCACTAGCAAACACAAGAATGCGTGATTTCTAGAGAAATCAAAGATCTAGTGACAGTCCTATTCATTGCCAGATAAAATTTAATTTTGCCTGAACAGGGCGGTGTTGTAATGGCAAAGGACGGAAGGACACTAATTGCAATAGGTTTTTTAGCTATTGCCATTTTGTTTTTAATTTATGCAAGAATTGGCAATTCCGAGATTACGCCAGGTGCCATCCAGTCAGTAATCAGACTAAGCATTGCATTTTATGTCATGATGGTTCTAGCCCTTGGTGCAATTGCATACGGCTTTTACCAATACCAAAAATCCAAGATTCAAAATCTCGCAAATGACACATTTTCCATAATATCCCAAATAACATGGAATTCAAAATCGCGCAAGATTTTGATTGCCTCATCAATTGGATATGGAATATTTTTTGCCCTAACATCTGGAATTCTAGTTTATCAGCCAGATGTCGTATTTTCTCGCGATTATGCCGTCACGGTTCCATCCGTTCAGATAAAGCCCTGCTGTGGGGATGTGGGCTATGTTCCCAAGATTCTCATGTATATTACTGAACACGTGGGAATGCAAATAATTCCAATTAATCTGGTATTGCAAATTGCAGTCTCTTATTTGGTGGGACTAAATGCCTCTATTGCAGTCAATGCATTTGCAATTCTGCGCAAAGGTGCGGGAATGGGAAGTGTTGCAGCAGCAACCGGTCTATTCATTGCATGTCCTACCTGTGCAGGCACATTTTTGTCATTATTTGTTTCAGCATCCACAGCATTAGCATTTGCTGTTACTGTAACACAACTACAGACGCTATTAATTGCAGTATCGATTCCACTGCTTGTTGCAACACCGCTTGTCATGGCAAAAAAGATCAAATCCAGTGGCTGGAACTGCAAGATTAACTAGGCTTTACTTCGGGTATTTTCCAGTTTCCAATATCATACCCGTCACGTCTAAGATACTTTAGTGTGAGCTTGTAGATTAGCTCATCATGGTCCACCTTTTCTAAAATCTCCGACCAGAGAATTTTTCCATTGGCTGCAATAATTTTTTTAAAATCTGGATTCAGTGCTTCTGCGATTTGCTTGCACTGATCAAATGTCTTGCCGTTTCTATACGACCTGAGTCGCCTATCGCAGCTGCTCATATGGTATAATGCCCATTCTGACTTAATTACTTGTCTGGTGTTTGGGTTGATAAAAAATCAGATTTGCTTGAGTTTATCTACAATAATTTTAAAGATTTCAGCATTATCAATTAGAATGCAAGGCAGATTATTCTCGGCGCATGCCTGTCCACTTTCAGTATCTCTAGTAATTAGGACCATTCCATTTTCCTTTGCATAATTTATCACAGAGTAATCAGTGTGCAGTTTTTTTCCCTCCATGATTAGCTTTTTGACTGAATATGCGTCATAGCCTAGACTCTTTAGTTTCTCATCCCAACCATCATCCATTTCATCAATTAGTATCTTCATTGGAAGAAATTGCTAAAAATCTGTATTATAAGCTTGGTTTGGACTAGAGCGAGCGCGTCATCATTTTTACCCGACTAACTAGCCTCATCTTCTTTGCAGGACTAGTCTCCGGCTCTAGTGTGAAATAGACTGTCTTGCGTTTTGGGTAAATTACTAGTTGTGTGACCTTTTCTCGCTCTACTTGGACGTATCTTACTTTGCCCAAAGACTTGTTGAATTGCTGTCTCATCTTGCGTCTTTGTGCCACCTGCTTGCAGAAGTGCTCCTCCTCTTTTTGGGTTTTAAGTGAGGTCTTGCCGCTTTTCATAATTGATTCTAAAATATTCCCCTTGAGGTCTATTATTGCTGCAAATCTCATGGTGGAATCTAGTCCGATTATCTTTTCTACAAGTTCCATGTGATTTACCATTATCAGGATTCTAAAATAGCCAAATATAATTTAATTAACAATATTTCTGCACGTATTTGATTTGCAAAGCTAGAGTTTTTTGCGATACACTACCCTCCAGTTTTTTACCGTTCTTGATGAGCGAATAATTACCACACTATCAAAGAGTATGGATTTTTTTATTTTCAGTCCAGAGCGGATTTCTCTTTTTGTTTGGGCGTTAATTTTTTTGTAAATCAGACTAAGATGTGGTGCAAACTCATAGTCATTTTTGAGGTAATCATGCAAGGACTGGTGAATTTTGACTAGCTGTCTGTCCTTTTTTATTTTCACAAATAATGTCTTCCAGAGATAATCTGATTCTCCAATACCTAGAGTTTTGACTCGAATTTTCTTTGATTTTATGGCAGAGACTGCCTTTTTTGCCTCTGAAATACTGGATATTTTGCTGTATATTGTCAAATGGGCTGCAAATTTTGGCGCTGTGTATTTTTTTGCCAGTGATGATATGATTTTATCATAATATTTGGCATCCCCGCTTTCTGGCACTAGCCAGATTGAACAAGTCAAATGATTTTTTCCAGTTCTTTTTGGGATGTTGTATATTGAGTTTTATGGTCTTTTCTGTATGGGGATACTTTTTTTATTTGTAAAATTTTGATTTTTTTATCTTCGTATTTTAGAAACAGTGTGGTTTCTTGCTGATCACTGTTCTGCTTGTCAAATTCTAGTTGCAACAAAATTATGCTGCAGCGCCGACGTTTATGTCAAGTGATAATGTGGGAGATAGTGCAGACGGATTATCAATGCTCTCCCAGACAAAAATTGTTGCCTTGAATTTTCCTGCCTCTGATGGAATCCATGATAATGATGGCGTAAATGTCTGTGCAGGAGTCAGTCTACCTGTAATCCAGCCCAGCGATACTGTAATTCCGTTTTCATCTTGAATTTGGACAATGTATGCAAAGTCTTGTTCGATATCCTGGGCGTTTCTCAGGTCAGCCTCGATTTGGACCTGTTTGCCGATGACGACAGATTTTGATTTAGGTGCTGCTCCCAGTTTTAGCTCTTCGGCATTGGCAATAGAGAATATTCCAGATAGCATGATTGCAAATATGACATACCTGTGCATTGTGGGAATTTTGATTCCGGCTTTGATAAACCAACCTATTTTGTCTTGACTGTAAACTGTTGTCCATTACCAATTGGAATTATTGTGGTAATGGTGTTTGGGGTTTTCTTGACTAGGGCTAGATATTTTTTAATTGATTTTTGATATCTAGTTGGATACAAGATATTATCTGCGCAGACAATTCCGCCCTTTTTTAGCATTGCCAGTCCTGCCTGAAAATAATATGGATAATTTTCCTTGTCTGCATCAATGAATACAAAGTCAAAGAGGGTGCGCCCTTTTTTAAATTCAGATAGCATTTCTTGCAAGACTTTTTTGGCATTGCCCTCTCTGATTTGGATTTTATCACTTACTCCTGCCTTGGTAAAATTCCGCCTTGCCCTTTTGACCTTGTCGGGATTTTGCTCTATAGATATGACTTTGCCATTATTTGGCAGTGCTTCTGCAAACCAAATCGTGGAATAGCCAACAGATAGTCCAATTTCTAGGATTCTTTTTGCCCTTGTTGCCCGAATTACCGAATTGTAAAAGATTCCAGTATCTGGCGTAATTGCCAGCATTCTTTTTTCATGTGGAATTTTTTCATAGTGCTTGTCCTCGTATCTTGCCCTTTTTCCTAGCACATCTAAAATTTTTCCAGTCTTGATGTTCATTTCTCTAAAACGTCTTGTATTTTTTTGCCATTATAATGCAAACAAATGTTCCCTTGCCAGATAATACATTTGCCTTGTGTGGCAATCCCTTTGGAATGTATATTGTACATGGTGCACGAATTTTGTAGGATTCATCACCTAGCTGAATTTCATAGACTAGCTTTCCTGTTTCAGATATTATCAAATCAATTTCATCGACATTGTGTCGGTGCAGTTCCGTGTATGGTGCAATTTTTTTTCCCCGTGAATTTACCTCGTGAACTGCCAGGTGGATTTTAGATTGTGTTTTTTGATTTTTTCCTAGCATTAATGTGCGCTTTATTGGGGCTTTATCATGAAATGGGACCTTGTGAATTGGCTCTAGGATTCCCTTTGTGATGTATTTTCTGTATTTTGCCAATGGTTTAGAATTGATTTTTATGATATAAAATGGGTCTGATCAAAACGGCATATATCCAATAATTTCCAATGCAATTCATGCAAGACAGAACATCTGAATGGTTTGTTCCCAAGTTTGGTTCACGCAAATTCAGAATAACCATAGGAATACTGTTTTTGCCATACACTGGAATTGTAACTTGTTTTGCAATATGGGGTTCTCTAGTTGAAGGATTTTTGCCAGAACGGACCATAGCAATTGCAGTAATTTACTTTATAGCTCTTGGAATTTGTGCGCATTTGCTAGATGCCATAGGCGGCAAGACCAAGCCGTGGGGTGAGCTGCCAAAGCTAAAGATTGCCATACTTGCAATTGCCATGCTAGGTATTGCGTTTTTAATTGGCGGATATTTTGCATTCTTGGACTCGCCATTACTGTTTCCAATTGGAATTGCTGAGGGGTTTTTCCTATTTGCGTACAATTTGGAATTATTCAAGGGCAGATTTCATACAAATTTTTGGACTGTCATATCATGGGGAATATTGCCAGTATTTGCAGGGTCTGCAATCCAGACAAATTCAATATCAATTCAAACCATAATTCTTGCGGCAATATCTGCAATACTCACACTAGCACTAGTTAGAACATCCAAAAAATACAAGGGCTTGCTGTATGGAAAGGGGGATGAGCAAAAAATCAAAGTGCAGGTAAGAATTCTCAAGGCAATCAGTCTTGGTGTGATTTTATCAACTGGGATTTTTATTGCGATTTTAAATTTCCAGTAATTATACAGCTGCAGCCAAATGTGTAATATTGTGTATGGACGTCAAATCCTTGTAATTGTAGTTCTTTTTGGTATTGCTCTATCCAATTACTTGATTTGATAAGCTTGGGCAGCTGGACAAATGCAAATGACCAGCTAGGCAAAAACAAGCCAGCTATTCTCAATAATGCAAATAATGCATGCCATAGCTTTTGAATTAGCGGATTTTTTGGATAGGAAAAATCATGCAGAATTACCACTCCGTTTGGATTTAGGTGCTGGCGTAATTTTTGGGACACGAGTTTGGCATCCGTATATTTTGGAATATACGATGATACAATACAGTCAAATTTTCTATCCAGGTTTAGCTTTTCAGCATCCTGAATTTGGTATGAAACATTGGGATAATTTTTTGAATTTTTAATTGCCAGTTCCAGGTATTTTTGCGACATGTCAATTCCCAGAATTTGGGAATTTGGGAATTTTTTTGCAATCATTCTAGTCAGGATTCCTGTTCCGCATGCCAAATCCAGTATGCTTGTGCCTGAGATTTTTTCTATAATAAATGATTTCCATTTCTTGTCCTGCCCGAGTGTGGCGTAATTTGCCACCAAATCATACGTAGATGCAGTATCAGAGAAAAATTTTGGTGCCAGCTCTTTGGGTGAATGACTCACAGCTAATGCGATATTCCGCACTTGACATAATACTTTTGGTGGTATTCCTCTGCTCGATAAAATTCCGGTGCAGGCAATATCTGGGTGACGATTTTTTTGCCCAGCTTGCCAGAAGAATCCAATTTCTGCATTGAATCTTTGGCTGTCTTTTCTTGCTCTAGATCATGATAAAATATCACAGAGCGGTATTGCGTTCCAATATCAGGACCCTGCCTGTTTAGCTGGGTTGGATCATGAACATTCCAGAAAACATCCAGTAATTTTTCATAAGAGATTTGATTTGGATCATACTCTACCTGGACTAGTTCGGCATGACCTGTCTCATCAGTGCATACGTCCTGGTATGAGGGATTTTTTGTGTGTCCTCCCCCGTATCCTACTGTGGTTGATTTTACACCAGGTGTTGTTCTAAAGACATCCTCTACACACCAAAAACAGCCTGCGCCAAATGTCGCCTTCATGATTTATTCTAGTATGATCCCAGATTAAAATCATTTATTTTTCATACAGCCAAACTTGGATCTTTGTTACTGGCAAGCTTAGCTTGTCAGGTATTGCAACTAACAGTCCGGCGTTTTTGCCCACATTATTGCATGTGCCAGAGAATCGCTCATAGTTTTTGCCAAAACACGAATCATAATACTGGAATTTTCCATTATTGGAATCATAGTTATCTTGTTGTTCCCTA
>OMIR01000060.1 GCA_900299125.1 Nitrosopumilales archaeon
AATGTTGATTGTGTTAAATTTCAAACATTTGTCACTGAAGATGTAATTGGTGAAAATGCACCGCTTGCACAATATCAAAAAATAACTTCAACTGTAAAAAACCAGCGTGAACTTGTAAAGAAATTTGAACTTTCAAAAGATTCATTCAAAGAATTAAAACAATACTCGGAGAACTTGAATTTAGTTTTTCTTTCTACTCCATTTGATTTTAAAAGCATTGATACACTTGATGAATTAGAAATTGATGCATTTAAGATAAGCTCAGGTGATCTTACCAACAAACCATTTATAGAAAAAATAGCACAAACAAAAAGACCCATTATACTTTCTACGGGGATGGCCGAGATGAATGAGATCCATGAGTCTGTTGGATGGATAAAAAACTCTGATAACAATCAATATTGTTTACTTCAATGTACATCTAGTTATCCTACACAAATATCGGATTGCAATCTTGCAACGATACCACTATTAAAAAAAGAATTTCAGGTGCCAATTGGATTCTCTGATCATACTGTTGATTCAGTAGCAGCTATAGTTTCTATCGGATTAGGAGCCAAAATTATTGAAAAACATATTACATTGGACAGAAAAATGCAAGGCCCAGATCACGTCCTCTCAATGGAACCGCGGGAACTTGTAAAATTTATTTCTGATATACGAAAAGCAGAAAAATCAGTTGGAGATGGAAATAAACGATGTTTGCCATGTGAAACAGATGTAAAAAATGTAGCACGAAAAAGTATTATTGCTTTAGCACCGTTAAAAAAAGGAACATCACTGAAGAGAACATTGATTGGTATCAAGAGACCCGGCACCGGAATCGAACCAAAATATTTAGACGCAATTATCTCAAAACGCCTTAAACGTGACATTGATACTGATCAAGTAATCAACTGGCATGATCTAGAAGATTGATTTCAGAGACATCAAACAATTTTACTCATAAATGAGTTTTATGTATAATTTAGAATTAAAGTCAGCTAAAAACATTGACAATGTGTTTTTAAGAATATGAACTGTTTATCTATATTATATTGGTAAAATCAAAAAAAATCAAAGTTGTAATTATTGGAGCAGGAGGTTCTGGTAGAGAAGCATTATGGTCAATATCTGATTGTAACAAAATTTCAAAACAATTTGATGTTCTTGGTTTTATTGACGATAATCCACAATTAAAGGGAAAAAAATTTAATAAAATTCCGGTACTAGGGAATCTTGATTGGCTAGTATCAGAATTGGATGATGTTGGTTGTATAATCGCTATTGGTGATTGTAAAATAAGAAAAAAATTAACTAACATGCTATCAAAGAAGAATTTTGAATTCCCTAATCTAATCCATCCAACAGCCTTATGTTCAGAATCTGCTGAAATCGGACATGGTGTTGTAATTCAAGCTGGCTCAATTATATCAGTAGATGTTAAAATAGGAAATCACTCTTATGTAAATTATGGCTCAACAATAGGGCATGATTGTAGATTAGGTGAATATGTGACTCTTTCACCCGGTGTTCATCTAAGTGGCTCGAATTTTATAGATGAAGGAGTATATATTGGAACAGGAACAGTAACAAAACAAAACATCACAATAGGCAAATGGTCATTTATAGGAGGAGGCACAGTGGTAGGAAAGAGTATTCCTGATTTTTCAATGTATTTCGGAATGGCTGGAAGAGTTAAAAAATTTGTCTCATGATTAGTGAGGATGTGGAAACTATGAATCGGAAATAATTTAATTAGTTTTAAGTTGATAATAAATGTGTCACAGGAATCAAATCTGTCTAATTATGTAGCGAAAAATAGGGAATTATCGATTCAATCTTTTGCAAAAACTACTCGAATCGCTATACTGAGCAGTTTTACTATCAATGGAATTGAAGATGTTTTTCGAGTAAAGTGCAGTGAAATTAATATTAACTGTATTACATATTCTGCTCCCTACAATCAATATAATCAAGAAATTCTAAATCCAAAAAGTGATTTGTACCAATTCAAACCATCAATAACATTTCTTATTCTAGATACACGAAGTATGCTTGGCAATCTATACTATTTCCCATATTCTGTTTCTGCTATTGAAAGAAGAAATTTTGTTCAAAAAAAGATAGATGAGACTGCTTCTATGATAACCGCATTCATAAAAAATTCTGATTCTAAACTTATAATAACAAACTTCAACATTCCGACTTATTCTCCATATGGAATTTTAGAAAACAAAACCGACTATGGATTTCATGAAATGGTGAAGAATATGAATGAAAAACTCTTGGATGTTGCAAAAAATCTCGATTCCGTCTATATTTATGATTTTGATAGGTTCACGAATTATCATGGAGCTGAACATGTTTTTGATTTTAGGCAATATTATTACGGTGATTTAAAAATTGCACTGAAGTATTTCCCATATTTTGTTAATGATTTGATGGGTTATGTGAAAGCAATTACTGGAACAAGTAAAAAATGCATAGTTTTAGATCTGGATAACACATTATGGGGAGGAATTGTAGGAGAAGATGGTTTTGATGGAATTAAACTAGGATCCACTTCTCCAGGTAACGCATATGTGGAATTTCAAAGATATCTCTTATCATTATGGCAGAAAGGAATACTGTTGGCAATAAATAGCAAAAATAATTACGATGATGCTATTCAAACAATTCGGAATCATCCTAACATGGTTTTGCGAGAAGACAATTTTGCTAATGGTCATGTCAATTGGGAAAATAAAGTTGATAACATGAAAGAAATTGCACAAGAATTAAACCTAGGCCTTGACAGTTTTGTTTATTTTGATGATGATCCAGTGAATCGGGCAAGCATGATTAAACATTTACCTGAAGTTCTTACAGTTGATCTACCAAAAGACCCGTCACAATTTGTTTCAATTTTAGCACAAATGAATGACTTTAACATTCTTAGTATGACGGAAGAGGATCTGATGCGCGGCCAAATGTATCTGCAACATAAGAAAAGAATCGAGCTAGAAAAAACTGCTACAAATTTGGATGATTTTCTAAAGGATCTTGACATAAAAATCAAAATAAAAAAAGCAGACAAATTTACCATTCCAAGAATATCTCAACTTACATTAAAAACAAAT
>OMIR01000061.1 GCA_900299125.1 Nitrosopumilales archaeon
GATGCCAGCACCACTACTTCCCAAGGGCTCTCGCACCTTAGTAACACAGTGGCGACATTAGGTTTGACTTCCAGGTTCGGAAAGAGACTGGGTCGCGCCCTAACGCTGTGGCCGGCTTGAATGTTTTGGTCTAATTGTTCTGTATTAAGATTACGACTAATCTCGAATGAGGTATAAATTGACCAGATCTTGGAAGATTCCATGACGCACCGAGTTGCGGTACTAGACAAGGAATTGTGCCAGCCAAAAAAGTGTGGCCTAGAGTGCATCAAATACTGCCCTGTGAACAAGTCAGGTGCTGAATGTATCATACTAAATGAGGAGATAAAAAAAGCACAGATTGACGAGAATATTTGTAATGGATGTGGAATTTGTGTTAAAGTTTGCCCGTTTGAAGCTATAACCATAGTCAATCTTGCAACTGAATTAGGAACTGACAAGATTCATCAATATGGAAAAAATTCTTTTCGACTATACAGATTACCTACTCCCAAAAAAGGCGAAGTTGTTGGATTACTTGGCAGAAATGGAATGGGCAAGAGTACTGTTGTTTCCATTTTATCAGGAAATCTCAAGCCCAACTTGGGAAATTATGATTCGCCACCAGAGTGGGACCAAATTTTAAAGAGATTTGCAGGAACTGAACTAAAAGAACATTTTGAGAGAATAAAAAATCAAGAGATCAAAGCAGCAATAAAACCTCAACAAGTCTACAATATCTCTCAGATCTTTGATGGTACTGGAAAAGAACTATTGGACAAATATGACCAACGTGGAGTCGCATCAGAATTAATCAAGGAATTAGGCCTTCAAAATTCTTTAGAACATCATGTAAAGGAGCTATCAGGTGGAGAGCTACAGAGACTTTCAGTTGCTGCAGCTGCGTCAAGAGATGCAGACTTTTACTTTTTTGACGAACCATCATCGTACAACGATGTATTTCAGAGAAGAGGTGTTGCCAGAGTAATTCACAGCCTCGCAAACATAGGAAAATCAGTAATGGTAGTAGAGCATGACTTGACACTACTTGACTTTTTATCAGATTATATCGAAATTTTGTATGGAGAGCCTTCAGCATATGGAATAGTATCTGGAATTTTGTCGACTAAAGTTGGAATCAACGTTTTCTTGGACGGATATCTTCCAAATGAAAATGTTCGTTTTAGGGATAAAAAATTCAGCTTTGATGTTTCCTCATCTGCTGAAGATTTTGAGAAAGGAGAAGTTCTAATAAAATATCCCGCACTAAAAAGAAACTATCCTGCATTTTCAGTATCAATTGAAGAGGGTCAAGTAAGACGAGGAGAGGTAATGGGAATAATGGGCGCCAACGCACTAGGCAAAACAACCATGATGAAAATGATTGCAGGGGTAGAAAAACCAGATGAGGGTTCAGTAGACAAATCAATTACAATATCTTACAAACCACAGTACATACCAAATGACTATGATGTTGAAGTATTGTCGGTTTTAGACAAGGCAAATGGTGGGCCTATATTTGGAAGTATAGAAGAGGAGCAAATAGTAGATCCGTTAAAGATCAAAAAATTATACAACAAATCAATTAAGAATCTCTCCGGAGGAGAATTACAAAAGGTGGCAGTTGCAACCTGTCTTCTCAAAAAAGCAGATGTATACGCATTAGATGAGCCATCTGCTTTTCTGGATGTGGAAGACAGAATTGCGATTGCAAAGTTTATTCAGAGATTTGTAAGATCGTTTTCAAAATCAGCTATCATAATTGACCACGATATTCAGCTAATGGATCTCATATCAGATACAATGGTAATATTTGAAGGAGAGTCTGGAAAATCTGGTCATGGTACTTCACCACTTGGTAAATCAGATGCGATGAATCGATTCCTGAACTCTCTAGACATTACATTTAGACGGGATGAGCAAACTCTAAGGCCACGGGTAAACAAAGCAGGAAGCAGACTAGACAAGCAGCAAAAAGACTCTGGTCAATTTTACTACAAACATTGACTCGAATGCTAAGAAAAGCACTCGAAGGAGTGCTAAGTCCTGGTGAAGCTGCTGATTTGTATTCAGCATTTGATCAAATTGGTGATATCATTGTGGTTAGAATTCCAGATTCATTACTCTCAAAGAAAAAGATAATCGGTCAGACATTGCTTGAGGAAGTTCATCCTGCACGTTCAGTCTTTTATCAGAGCTCTGATGTTTCTGGAGATTTTAGAACTAGAAAACTGGAGATAATCGCAGGTGAGGATAAAACTGAAACTGAATATCATGAACATGGCTGTAGATTCAAAGTAGATGTCGAAAAGGCTTTTTTCTCACCCAGATTATCAACCGAGAGAAAAAGAATAGCAGAATTAGTCAAAGATGGCGAGATATTGATCAATATGTTTGGCGGAATCGGTATGTTTTCAGTCGTTGCAGCTAAAATCAAAAACTGCACAGTCTACAATATTGACTTGAATCCATATGCTTCCAAATTATGTGAGGAGAACATAAGGATGAACAAAAAAATGAAAGGCAGAATAATATCAATTAACGGTGATGCAGGTCAAGTTATCAAAGACCAGCTTTCTGATATAGGAGATAGAACATTGATGTTACTACCTGAAAGATCTGATGAATTTTTGGGCTCTGCGATTCTAGCTACTAAAACAGGCGGAGTAATACACTATTACTCTCATCAACATGCTGACAAACGACAAAATTCTGTGGAATTATCAAAACAGCATTTTCTCGAGGTATCTCCAGTCAAATCAGAGATTATCGGCGGTAGAATGGTTCGAGCTGTAGGTCCTCATTACTATCAAACTGTAGTTGATGCCAAGATTACAAAATAATTACTTGTCATCAGGTAAAATGGATGACGGAGATGGTTTTGTAGTAGCCATCATGTAACCAATCCACGATATCACACCTAGTATTCCACCAGCAATCATGAGTATTGATAATTGTAAAACTATTGGGCTCCACTCGGATAACATCAACAAATATGCATAGACAAAAAATCCGCCTATGCAAGAGCAGAAAATAAGAATTCCGGTTATTTTGCGCCTAGTCATTTAGCTAAATACTAGATTGTATGTATATGAATCTAGTATGTGAATTCGATTGCCATCAAAAAGGCATCCTCACCATCTCTATAGTACGCCTTTAGTCTCTGCTTTATTACAAAACCAATTTTTTCATACAGTCTTACAGCATCATTATTACTACACCTGACTTCCAAATACAGTTCGTCACATCTTTTAGATTTGATTCCCTGAATGCATTCCTCTATGATTGCTTTTCCTAATCCTTTCTTTCTGTATTCTTCTAGTACTGCCACAGAAACTACATGTCCTTTTTTGACAAATCCCAGCTTTTTGAAATTTGAAAATCCATATTCTGATTTACACATGATGTACCCTACAAGCTTGCCTTGATGTTCAGCGACCATAAACGCTTCAGGCAGTTCCGCTAAAAGACTTTCATAAAAGTAATCTGAATAGTGCTCAGGTAATGTTTTGAGATTAATTTCCATTACAGGTATCAAGTCTCCGAGTTCACAATGTCGAATTATGTAATCACCGGTCTGGTGATTTATTATCTGCATTGTAATATTCTAGAATAATCAATATTTAACGTTAAAGTAGAATTATCCAAATCAATTAATGTCCAATTATCATCAAATATTCATTGAGTGAGCCTACACAAGAAGAGATCATTTCTATTGTATCATCAGTATTTTCTGTTACAGGAATATCTGTAACACTAGAAAAAATGGAGTTTGAGATATCTGATATCGATATCAAGGAAAAATTTGTAGGACTAGCAAGGAAATTAGAACAAATTGGAATTGTGTGCTTTGTACAAAAATATGATAATCGTACAGTAATTCAGATAAATAGACTAGCTCCAGAATTTAAAAAGAAACGATTTCTTTCAGGTGCCTGGCTTCAAAGAATTCTTTTTGCTATAGTTATTGCATTTACTTTGATTGATGGATATTACAAAACATTAGGGGTTAACAGATTAGCGTACATCGGAGAGCCAATCGATTTTGCGATATTATACACCATATCTCTGATTGGTATTCTCGGAATTCACGAGGCAGGTCACCTCATTGCAGCTAAATGGCATAAAGTACGCACCACTTGGCCATACTTTATTCCAGGAATCCCAGTATTTGGCCTAGTACCAACATTTGGTGCAATAATTCAGTCACGTGGACTGATGGTAAATCGTGATATCATATTTGATATTGGAATTTCAGGACCTATTGCCGGATTAATTATTGCAGTATTGGTTTCATTTTATGGTGCCTATACTTCACCAATTCTGGATCCAAGTATTTCGAGTGGTGTGGACGGATTACAAAATCTTGATGATAGTATTTTCATGCAGATAGCACTTGGATTTTTTGGAAAGGCGGGTTCCAATGTTCAAGTTTTAATGTCACCAGTAATGTTTGCTGCATGGATTGGATTTTTGATAACATTTTTGAATTTACTTCCAGCATGGCAACTTGACGGAGGGCATATGGCTCACGCAGTTTTTGGCAGGAAAATTCACCGAATTGCTACCTATGCCAGTGTAGGAGTTTTATTTTTGCTAAGATATGAGATGATGGCATTTTTCATTTTGATATTTAGTATGAGAAACATGAGTGTACGTCCACTAGATGATGTCTCACCTTTATCAAAGAATAGAAAACTACTCTACATCATGGTAGTGATACTAGCAGTCTTGTGTGCACCTATGCCTTTCTCAATTTGGCGCTAAAAGAATTCTTGCACCATCTGGGACAATTGATATCTTTTGTCTAGAGCCTTGTTGTTTTAGAATGTATTCTAGTGTTTCTTTTACACCGTCAAAAATTTTCATGTTTAATTTTTTGATATAAAACTCTGGCAAAACAGATACAATCCCAACCTGAATCTTTTTTTCAATCTCAGATAGATATAACAGGTCTTCCATTCCATCTACATATTTTGCTGGTTTTTGCAGTCTTTCTATGCTCATTCTACCTTCAACATATTGTCGAATTGCTTCAGACCCAATTCCGGCCCTACATTCTCCTAGTAAAATAGCAAGACCTTCATCACGAATAGCAGAGTAACAATTCCAAAGTGAACCTAAAGACTTGCCCAGTGTGTCGTTACTAGCATCCTTACCGGTGCTTACCAATAACGATCTATGCTTTTCGACTTGTTTTGTAAATGATGACATTGTTTTTGATATTGAACTTGTACTAGATGGATGTCCAATCATAATATCCGCTATTCCTTTTTGATGTGCCACAATTTCGATTGCAGAGATCTCAAAAGAGCTAGCAAATATTTTGGCAACCTCCATTGATGGCAAATCTTTTCCTGGATTTGGTAGATTACCTTGTCTTTTTTCATATGCTGATAGCATTTGATCTTTGCCAAATTTTCGCAACAGTTTTGTAGAAATTGTATCATATCCAAATAATCCATCAAATTCCATTTCTCCTAAAAATACAAGACTTGAATCAAAATTTTCAATTCCTTCAAAAGCAAATACCTGACTTTCTGAAGGCAGATTTGACCTAACCAGATTCATTATTTGCTTATCTGCAAACACCTTTGGTCTTGGAGTTGCCTTTTGAGTACTTTTTTCAAAAATCATAGAAAGTGTTTTTTGTATTGCTGGTGTATGGTTTAGAACGACAAGTGTTTGTGGTTTGTTTAGTTCTAATGCATCCAGTCTTTCAAAGATTTGTGCATCATCTAATGTTGGATGGTCTAGTTCAATTTTTTGCTCTAAATTTTCTGCCTTTATATCAAGAACAACATCAGTTCCTCCATAGTTTAACCAAATTTCAGGCATAGTATACCCACAAAACAAACCAAAATAAATCCAGTTTAGTAAATTTTGGTATGGAGTTTGTAAAAGAGTTTGCAACATTTCTATATCAAAACGGCATAATCAAATTCGGAGAATTTAAGCTCGCTAGCGGTAAATCGAGTTCTTATTATGTCGATTTGAGGCTAGTTCCTAGTTATCCTCATCAATTCAGACGTATGATAAAGCACTTGCAAAATATGATTTCAGAGCAAATCGGCTTTGATAATTTCGATACTGTCGGTTCTGTACCTACAGGAGGTCTAGTAATTGCATCATCATTGGCATATGAGCTAGTAAAGCCAATTGTTTATGTCAGATCTCAGGCAAAAGATTATGGAACTAGCAAATTAGTCGAGGGTGTTGTAAAATTAGATGATAGAATTATTCTAATAGATGATGTTGCAACTACTGGCGGTTCTGTAATTAATGGAATTAAAGAACTCAAAAAGGCTGGCGCCAAGATTTCAGATGCTTATGTAATAATTAACAGGTTGGAAGGAGCTGAGAAGAACCTAGCAGAAGAAGGAGTAGTCCTCCACCAAATTTTAGATATAATGCAAATCGCTAAAATTTTGCATGCAGAAAAACTGATCGATGATTTGATTTTAAATAAAGTAAAATTCCAGGTTCAATCCTAGTCGTAGATCATTAACTTTTTGTCTTCTAATGTATTGTGCAAATTATTTACTGAACGATACACGTCTGATTCTTTTTTTGCTCCAGTACAAACTAATTTTCCTGATGCAAATAACAATATGACAGTTTTTGGATCTAACATTCTATGAATTAATCCAGGAAATTGTTCAGGTTCATACATGCTTCTTGGAAGTACTCTAGCAGCTTGTTCTAGATGAATTTTGCCGCCTAGATTACCAGATGCTACAATATTTTGTACAGTAACTACTGCATTGTTTTTGATTTTAATTCCTCCTTTTTTTAGTTGGCTTACAACGGAATTTACTGCTTTGACTGCCATTTCTTCTGATTTTCCACCAGTGCAAACCATTTTGCCAGATGAAAAGATTAGAGTTGCAGTCTTTGGACTTTTGATTCTAAATACTAAACCAGGGAACTGTTCTGGATTCCATTCTGTCTCTGGAAATTTTTCTGTGATTTCAGTCAAATCTAATCTTTGATCTATGGTAGCAGAAGCTACTACATTCTCTATTGATATGATTGGTTTGGTTTGTGGCATCTTCAAACTTTTTGCAAGTCAGCCGTATTTATACTCAAATGTATGGCAGCTCAGTCAAATGCCTTCACATCATTATTCAGATATAACTCTGATTCTTCATTGCGGCCAATTCATGTGGGATGATAACTTCTTTTATGATTTTCCTAATACAAGACTCTAATTCACGAATCTCCACACATTGGAAAATAATTCAAGAGAGTCAATTTCAACTAAGAGGCATCTTTAAGATTTTTAGAATAATTGAAGAGTTGGTTTTATCATGTTGGACTTAAAAATACACAATAAGTTTTGGATTAAAAAGTGGGCCCAAAGGGCTTCGATCCCTTGGCTCACCGGTTATGAGCCGGTTACTCTACCAAGCTGAGTTATGGGCCCCTGAAAAAACAGGTTCGTGTTGTGTATAAAAGTTATAGAGATGTGCAGTAATTTTCGTAGCAAGAATCTAAAAGATGGTTTTGGGCATCTAGCGATTTGTCTGCAACATCTAAAAATTCTGCATGTGTTTCTTCTGGAATTTCATCTAGAATTTTTTCCCAGGTTGCTGCATGTCTGATATCAGCTTCCATATGGAGTCTAAAGTATTCAGTTGCATCATCAGAGGAAATATTGTAGAATTTTGCCAAACCATCTAATTTTGTATGGCTAATTTTCGGAATCTCTTTTTCAAATGCATACATTGCTGCTGCACCTGTTTCTAAAGAGGTCATTAATTGTGCTAGTTCAGCTACAGCAGTAGTTGTTTTTTGCATACCCGTATAGGATTCAATATTTTCTACACCCAAGGAAACTGCAAAGTTTGCCCATGGAGAAATATGATTAAATTCTTCTTCTTGATTCTCTTTAATTTCTCTTATCATAGATTGTGGAGCATATTGTGATATTGTAGCTACAAATTCAGGAACTGCCTTTACGATTTGAAAGTATTCTTTAGAATAACCTGCAAGCATTTGTTTTGACAACTTACCTTCAGACCACATTTGATAAAACGGGTGTTTGAGTAAGCTTTTCTGTTCTATTAGTTGATCAATTTTTTTTGCTAGAGACATGCATTTAGTGGATTTTTGCCAATAAAAAATCTTTACTGTCCAAAAGATTTTATGCGCTCAAGTTGGCGATGCAAAAGGGCTCCTGTGGTGTAGTCCGGTCAAGCATGTCGCCCTTTCAAGGCGGAGATCCCGGGTCCAAATCCCGGCGGGAGCACCTTTTTTGATCTATAACTATGCAGAACTAGGCAGTTTTTTGGATAAATATCGAATTATCTAAGTGGAGAATCAGCAATTGAGTAAGATGCAGACATTTCGGAATTTCAGCGCTGTACGTTAATTTGAAAAATTATTCACACCAACTATTAATACTCTGAGAGAACAGATCGGCTGAGTGTATCTTTTTTGGATCGTAAAAATCTGAAAATCAATCCGTTATTAGACAAATACAAAGATTATATCGAAAAAATAGACAAGGCACTTGAATCTGAACTGACATTATATTCCCAATCTGAATTCATGCAGCCCCTAATGTATGCAATAGATGGAGGTAAAAGAATCAGGCCACTAATACTATTATTGGCAGCCGAGTCTGTCGGTAAAATTGATGAACGCGCATTTGCGGCAGGTTGTGCAATAGAGTTTCTACACACAGAGTCTGTTATTCATGACGATATTATTGATAATGAAACATCTCGAAGACAAAAGGATCCTTTCCATATCAAATACGGATACAATACTAGTATTCTAACTGGTGATTTCGTTCTTGGATTAATTCTTAACATATCATCTAGATTAAATGATCCAAGAATTACCAAAGCCATTGCAAATACTGCAATGTTGATGAGTGAAGGCGAAGTATTAGAGACTATGCTAGAGACAAGTCAAGATATCACGTTTGATGATTATCTCAAAGTAATCGAGTACAAAACAGCTACTGCATTTGAGGTGTCATCTAGAATTGGTGCGATAATTGGCGGAGGAAGCGAGGAGCAGATTATTGCGCTATCAGAATACGGAAGAAACATTGGTATTGCATATCAGATCAGAGATGACTTGATTGATTGGAAAAATGAAGACAAGCTATTCAATCTTTTAGTGAAGAAAAGTGTTGATCCTAGAGACATTTTCAATCATATGGAAAAAATGTTAAAAGATTATGCTGAAAAAGCTACTTCTAGTCTTAGAAAAATTCTAGATAATGACGCCAAGTCACATTTAGAATTTTTATTAAAATTGACTACTTTGAAATTGTAAGTGCTGAATTCAGTACGGGAACTGCATTATTTGTAAATTCTATGATTGGATCTGGATAGACTCCGATACCAACTAGGAATATTATAGAAAATATCATGACACCAATGATTGCTTTGGGTTCTTTGATCTTCTTTTCAGTTTCACCTTCAAAGTACATTTTACGGATGAGCCAACCATAGTATGCAACTGACAATGCAGAATTAAGTACGCCTGCAATAGCAAGCCATCCTGCCCATGCTGGAAGTCCAGGCTCTAGAGCAGAGCCAAATAGCATCAACTTGCTCCAAAATCCAGCCGTAGGTGGAACTCCAGCTAATGCCAATAACGAAATTACTAATCCTAATGAAGTAATTGGCATCTTTCTGCCAAGACCTTTGAGTTTTTCAATATTTGTAACCCCTATAGTAGTAACAATTCCCGCAATTGCAATGAATGCTGCACCTTTCATCACAGAGTGATTTAGAATATGAAATAGTGAACCATGAATTCCAAGCGATGTGAATGGTGCCACTGCCAAACCAATCAAAATGTATCCAGCATGACCAATACTGGAATATGCTAACATGCGAGAGATGTTCTTTTGCATTATTGCTGCGATATTTCCTACAGTCATTGTCATTACTGCAATTACTCCTAGTGCAAATGACCAGTCTAATTGTAATGCAATTGTACCCATTATTATTACTCGAAGTGCTGCTGCAAATCCAGCCTTTTTTGTTCCTGCTGCCAATAATGCTGTAATTGTAGGAGGCGCGCCTTCATATGCATCTGGAAGCCACATGTGGAATGGTACAAGACCCATCTTGAATCCAAATCCTGCAATAAACATACCAACTGCCAATAAAGCAAGTGGTGTCATTGATGAATCAATATTTGCAAGTCCAGTCATGACTTCACCGATATTAGTTGAACCAGTCAAACCATACACAATAGATATTCCATAAATTATGATTGCAGAAGATAGTGCACCAAATAGGAAATACTTGATTGCAGCTTCATTTGAGCTTGGATTCTTTTTCATGAATCCTGCCAAGACATATGTTGGAATACTCATTAGCTCCCAAGCGACAAATAGCATTACCAAGTCTGTAGAGTAAGCTACAAGCACCATTCCAATAGTCGATAATAATATCAGAGAATAGTAGACTGGTGGATGTGCTTGACCACGCATGAAATTAAACGAACCCGCAGTAGTGAGTATAGCAACAATTAGCATTGCAATTGCAAATAATCCGCTAAAGGAATCATTTGATAAAACATCTGCAGAGAAGATTGCCGCTTGTGGAATCTGACCAGATACCATCTCATATGCAACATAACCAATTGATGCAATTAGAGCACCAAATGCAATTGCTGCATAAAGTGAATTGGAGCCTTTTTCCTTTCTTACTACACTAATTACCGGCAAAATCATGCCGACTGTTCCAAGTATTGCAATCAGGATAATGGGAGTTGAAGTAATCTCTATCATGTTATTCACCTACAAGAACAAGAAAAATACTATGAATAGTATTCCTGCTCCAAATACATACAGATAAGACTGTGCAACGCCGGTCTGTGCTTTTTGTACAACTTTGGCACTCCAACCAATGGATTTTTCAAATCCGACGTTCATGCCCAAGTCAAATGTGTACTTCTCAAAGTATCGCCAAATTGCTCTAGCTAGCCAGAGAGGCGCAACTACAAAGCACCAATACACAATTGCGTTTAGGTACCATCTGTTTAGCAAAGTCTTGTGAATTGCGTAAAAGAAAATATTTGAATTTACAAACTTGACTGGATCAACAAATCTTCCAATATAGAAGACATATCCCAGAATTATTCCAATTGAAAATGCTCCAAGTGATGCCATTAATGCTACTGGATTGATTCCCTCCAAAAATGCAGGTAATCCATTATCTTCAGTTGGACCATGTTCTGTTTCAATGTTAAATGTGTGTCCTAGATATTCTGTGAATAGTTCATGAATTCCATGTTCTGCTGTTAGTCCAACAATACCTATTCCTATTGTCAGAACGGCCAAAATTCCATATGGAACCCACATAGAAAGTGATGCTTCGTGAATATGATGTCCTTCTTTTTCCATGTGTTCGATGTGTTTTGATTTATTACCGAAAAATACCATTCCAATCATTCTAGTAGTATAGAAAGTTGTGATAACTGCTGTTAGTACTGCTATTACAAATAACGGCATTGCCCATGTGTTACCTGATTCGTATACAGCCCCAAAGATTGCATCCTTGCTCCAAAATCCAGTTGTGATAAATGGAGCACCCATTAGTCCAAGTCCTGCCGCCCACATGAATGCATACGTCTTTTTCATGTGTTTTCGTAATCCGCCCATATCTGTCATGAATCTGGAACCTACAACATGCAATAATGAACCTGCTGCCATGAAAAGTGATGCCTTGAACATGGCATGAGAAATCAGATGGAAGAATCCCGCAGTATAACCATCAACGTACTGATGTGAAAGACCTGCCACACCCATGGCCATCATCATGTAACCTATTTGAGAACCAGTAGAATATGCAAGGACTTTTTTGATTTCAGAGTTAACCATTCCTTGAGTTGCCAATAAAAGCGCAGTAATTGCGCCAACCCATGCTATAATTTCAAAGAACTGATCCATTGCAAATCCAGCTGCTGCTAGTGCAAAGAATAGTGGTCCTATTCTAGCAACTAGAAATACACCCGCCTTGACCATTGTTGCTGCGTGAATTAGTGCGGAAACAGCGGTAGGTCCAGTCATTGCTTCTAGCAACCACTCATTTAATGGGAATTGAGCAGATTTACCAATAGCACCTCCAAACAACAAGACAGCTGCTGGAATTAGAAATCCTTGAGCTTGCATTTGAGTTGCCCAAGTAGTATCATGCATTAACTCTCTGAATCCAAATGTACCTGCAAATGCAAAGATCAAGAACATGCCTGATAACATCATAATGTCACCGACTTTGGTCATGATGAATGCCTTCATTCCAGCATGTGTCGGTGCATAGTAATCTTGCAAACCGAGAACTGTTCTACCCTTTACTCCCACATGATCCTTGTCTTTGTCTCGGTACCAGAATGAAATTAAAGCGTATGAAGCTAGTCCTACACCCTCCCATCCAAAGAACATCATTAGCAAGTTATCTGATAAAACTATAATCTGCATTGAACCAATAAAGAACATCATCCAGAACCAGAATCTTGGAATATCTTTGTCGCCTTTCATGTATCCAGTGCTATACACTACAATCAAAAATGCAATCCAGCCTACTACGTTTGCCATTATAACAGCCAGTGGGTCTGCAAGAACTCCAGCCTTGATTCCTATAGTTGTAATCCAATCTACTTGATCATGTACTTCGGTAGATTCTAGTGCCCCTGGTAACAAGGTGGCAGCAGATATTGCACTCATTAGGCCAAATGCGATTGCAACCCAGCCAGCTCCTCTATGAGAAGCCTTGCCAACACCAGGAATTATGAGTGCGCCAACAAATGGCAAAATCCAAACTAACCACGCACTAGTTGGTGCAAAGCTTGGCAAGAATCCCAGAATGTTTGCCTCGACCATTATGCACCAAGTACTCCTTTCATGTATGGTAAAATATCCTTAAAGAAGATGTCAGGATAAAGACCAACTATAATAGTAAATCCAGCTAGTACCATCATTGGGGCAGTCATGTACCAACTTGCTTCTTTAACATGAGATAGATGTTCTGGAAGTTTTCCAAAGAAGACACGCTTTAGCATCCAGAGCATGTAAGACATTGTAATCACAGTGGCAACTAGACCTAATCCAAATGCTACAAGTCTAAGTGTATCTCCACCTGTTGTATGTCCTTTAACTGCAGTATCTAATGCTCCTGCAAACAAAGTCCATTCACCCATAAATCCACTTGTTGGTGGAACACCTGCAATAGTCAGCGCACCAATAACTCCACAAACTGCTGTAATTGGCATCTTGCTTGCTAGTCCACCTAATTTTGTCATGCTCCTAGTTCCACACTGTACAATCAAAATTCCTGCAGTCATGAAAAGCAGAGCCTTGCCCAATCCGTGAGTGACATACATGAATTCTGCTCCAGCTAAACCCAGAGTAGAGTAAGTTCCAATTCCAAACAAAACGTATCCCATCTGACTAACACTGGAATAGGCCAATAATCTTTTGACATCATCTTGCATCAGAGCCATTGCCCCACCATAAATCATGGTGGCTAGTCCCCAAATGTGAAGCCAAATTGCCATTTCGGCATAGGTGTTTGGCAAAAATTCTATTATCAATCTGAAAATACCATAAGCCCCAATTCCGATCATTGCAGGTGATAATAAGGCACTAATTGGTGTAGGTGCTGCACCGTGGACATATGGCAGCCAAATATGGAAAATGAAAGCGGCCAGTTTGACTCCAAGACCAACCACAATAGCAACTGCAGCTAACATTAGAACATTTTGAGGAATTTTTGCCTCGGATATTGCAGTAAAATCAAAGCTTCCTATTGAAAGACCAATTGTCAAAAATCCTAACAATAAAACAACGGCACCAACATGTGTCCAGAATAGAAACATTAGTGAAATTCTTCGTCTAGGTCCATCACCATAGAAGGCAACAAGGAAGAAACCAGGAATCAACATCACTTCGAAAAAGACATAGAATTCAATTAGATTAGTAGAGAGTACTGTTCCTAACATTCCCATTGCAAAGACAAGATACAGGGCAAAATAGAGACCTGATTGATTTTTGACATAAGAGTTCATCTCAGATGATTCCACTATAGCAGTGGTTTGTCCTGAACCAGAGTGAGAATGGTGAACGTGTTCTTCGTATAGTTCATGGAATTTGTGCATCATGTACGGTTTAGAGTAAAGTGCAAGCACTGTACTGAGAACGTAAATTATGACTGCAAATGGTATTGCTAGACCATCAAGCTTGAATCCAAATTCTCCAAAGAGTTTTGTCCAGACATAGTGTTCCTCATAGCTTCCAGATAATGCGACTTGGATTACCAAGAATGTGCAGTAAAGTAATACTCCAAATGTGAACCAGGTTGTCACAGTAGGTCCCATCTTTCTTCCCAAGATGTATGCAATAGGAGACAATAGTAGTGGCAGGAAAACTGCCTGTAGTAATGCGTATTCCATTACCCTTTCAAGCTCCTAAATTCAGCAATATCGACATTTTTGTACATTCTATATGCCACAATAATTAGGGCCAGTCCAACTGCCACTTCAGCAGCAGCAATTGCAATTGAGAATAGTGCAAAACTTTGTCCTTGACTGTTTGGTAAAAATCTTCCAAATGCTACTAGATTGAGATTTGCAGCATTGACAATCATTTCTATTGCAAAAAGCATTCGGATTGCATTTCTTTTGACAGATATTCCATAGATTCCAATCGCTAGTAAGGCAATTGAGACAATTACAAAGTCAAGCATTGTGTTGGTCATTTGTTAAATCCTCCCTTCTTGCCAAAGTAAGTGCTCCGATAACTGATGCAGCCAAAATAAAGGCCATTAGAATTAGTGCAGGCCAATAATATGTCAAAAAGTCACCACCAATTGCTCTGAAATCAACTGGTGGCTCGTCAGTATTAATTGTCTTAATTCCAGAACTAACAATGATTGCGCCTAGTCCCAACATTAAAGACAGCATCAATCCAATTCCAGCGTATCGTCTTCGTTTATCTTCAATTTTGATAAAAATTAGTTGTCGTCTTACCAACATTACAGTAAAGAGAATCAATACTGCAATAGAGCCAATGTATACTGCAATTTGGAACATTGCGATAAAAGGTGAATCCAGCAACAAGAAAAATCCCGCTATTCCTCCCAGTGTTCCCATTAGTGCAATAGAACCATAGATTAGTGAACGCAGTTCGAGTGCTGCAATTGCAGAACCTATTGTAATTACTGCTAATCCAAGAAATACAGCATCAGCCATGAGTTGCGCCTCTTGGGTTGTCAAATTTCAGTTCTACATCCTGAGCAATGTTAGGTTTTACTTGTAATTGCGCAGGTGTGTAAATGAGTCCTTCTTTGGTAAATGAAGATAATTCGTAATCATTAGTCATGTATAAGGCATAGAAAGGACACGCATCAACGCATAATCCACAGAAAACACACTTGCCATAATCAATTTGAGGCATGATTGCCTTTTTGTTTTGCTTCCAATCTTCTTGAACCTTTACCATTGCAATTGCCTCGGCTACTCCTTCACATGCAATTGAACAAAGTTGGCAACCGGTGCAGTGGTCATGGAATAGCATGTGTCGACCTTTGTATCCTGCAATTCCAACTCCTGTGTTTGGATCGTATTGGTATCCATCTCCTACCATCTTTAGTTTTTGTTCTGGATATCGTAGTGTGAATCTCTTAACAGCTAGGTGCTTGATTCCAGAGTTTAATGCTTTGATAATACCAGTTGCTGTTCCCATTACAAAATTCCCTCCGGTCCGAGTACCCCAGCGTAAACCAAGGCGAGTGCTATAAAGATGTTAACGAATGCCAAGCCAATTAATCTATACCAGCCAATGTGTAGTAGCAAGTCAATTCTAATTCTCGGGAAGACGCCTCTAGGTAATAGTATGAAAAAGATTACACCGACTACTTTGAGTGTAAACCAAAGTACATCATTGAGCATCTGCTGATCTAGTAATGGTAATCCTGGGAATTTTGCAGTAACTGGTCCAACTACAATGCCTTGGGTGATGATCTCTTCAGGGAATGGTGGCCAAATCATTGGTCCGCTCCATCCACCTAAGAACAAAACAACAAAGAGCGCAGCAAATGCATATAGTTTGAGATAAGAGCCAAGTTGGACTAGACCATACATCATACCTGAAAATTCGGTTAGCCATCCAGCAACAATTTCACTTTCTGCTTCTGGTAAGTCAAATGGAATTCTCTCTAGTTCTGCTAGCATTGCAATAAAGAACACAATTGCACCTATTGGTAGGAAGATAATCCACCAGTAAGAGTACTGGGATTCGACGATTTCTGTTAGATTTAGAGTTCCAGTCAGAATTACTACGCCTAAAACAGATAGTATCAGAGGAATTTCAAATGATACCATTTGGTGTAGTGCTCTAATTCCTCCAATGAATGGGAATTTACTATTAGCAGACCATGCAGATAAAACCGTGATAACTGGGAAAAATCCAACAATTGCAAATACAGCAAGTAATCCGACATCAACATCTGCAACTACCCATCCCCCACGTGCTGCTGGAATTAATGATACAAATGCGGCTGCAGTGGCTACAAACAATACTGGTGCAGCCCAGAAAATCGGCTTGTCAGCTTTTGCAGGAATGATAATTTCTTTTGATAATAATTTGATTCCATCACTGGCTAATTGTAAAATTCCCTCAATCTTTCCACAATAAAATGGACCAACACGGAGTTGTAATTTTGCAAGCATTTTTCTTTCAATGAAAATAGTTCCAGCTGCAATTAATGCCGCAAATCCAAATCCAGGAAATGCAGTCATTCTGAACAGGTCTGAATTAATTAGAGATTTTATGAATGGAATTTGTCTAGAAGGATCTGCTAGAATTGTAAGCATCAGATATGGATCTATAAGCTTGTCTCCAATCACTGGGAGCTTCAAATAAAATAGAATGATTTGAAGAAACGGTAGTCCAATTAGTGTGAGTAGTGTAATTGTCCAAAATGCATTATCGGTGATAGATTTTAAAAAATAGCTAAACCTGAATTTTGGCGCAATTGAAGACATTTTATCTATCAGCCTCCACTGGCCAATAATTCAAGCTCCAGTATACTGCTGGCATGTTGCCTAGTTTTTCTCCCTTGAGTAAATACGGCATGCATATGAGATTTCTAAAAGAGCCCACACTCATCTTTACTCGATAGGGTTCTTGCTGACCTTTAGAAACAATATAGCAACCCAGAGAACCACGTCCAGACTCTACTCTTTTGTAGACTTCGGTGAGTGCTCCCTTTGGATTTGGCTTTAGCTTTACTCGAACAGAGCCGGATTTTGGCATTTTCTGTAATGCTTGTCGTATAATGTTGCAGGACTCCAACATGTCAAGCCATGGGATCTTGGAGCGTGCATAAGCGTCACCTTCTTTTAGTGTGTGAACATTAATGTCAAGCTCGCCGTATGCATCATAAGGTTCCTTTACTCTAAGGTCATAATCAACGCCACTTGCGCGCAGAGTTGAACCAGTAGTTCCTAATCTAATTGCATCCTCACGAGATAGCTTTCCCGCATCACGAGTTCTTGAAATCAGTATTGGGTTATCATAAAATATTGCGGCATATTCTTTGATACGTTTTTCAAAATAATTGACTCTTTTTAGTAACATGTCCTCAAAGTTAGCGGGAACGTCATTTCTAATTCCACCAGGTACAAAGTATGCGTGTGTGACACGTGCACCTGTCATCTTTTCTAGCATGTCGATGTATAGTTCTCTATCTCCTGCAGGCCACATGAACATTGTAGAGTGTCCTAAAAAGATACCATAGATTGCAAGCCAGTATTGGGTGTACACACATCTGTTCAGCTCGGAAGCAATTACTCGCAGATATTTTGCCCTCTCTGGAACTTCAATTCCTAAAAGTTCTTCAACGCCTAAACAATAAGGATACAAAACATTACAAGAGTCATGAATTACTGGTCTCTCCAGATGTGGAATGTTTTGGATATAGTTTCTATATTCTGCCATTTTCTCTTCTCCTCTGTGAACATAACCTGGATCAGGATCTGCTGAAACAATATAGTCACCATCAATTTTTACAATAATTCTCATGTGACCAGAACCAGGATGTTGTGGTCCTACGTTTAGTGTCATGATTCGCTCGTCTACTTTTTCTAATTGAAGGCCTGGTGGTAGTGATGCAGTACTCATTTTTTATCGTCCCTTTAGCTTGAAATCTTTGCGCATTGGTGGTAAATCTGCCCAGTCTTCTGGAAGCAATAATCTGCGATTATCTGGATGACCCTCAAAGAAAACACCCAACATTTCAAAGCATTCTCGCTCATGGAATTCGACGCTGTAAAAAATATCTCTTAAACTAGGAAGCTTAGTATTATCAGAACCAGGGTTTGGGTTTTCCTCTCGTGGTGCTCTTGTAGCCAAAGCCAGAACCTGTTTTGCAAGGACTGGGTCAGTATACGAGCCCAAGTGATATACTACCTCAATTTCTTTGTCTTCGGGATAATCAACGCCTGTGACAGATTCAGCATGATCATAGTGCATCTCATCACGAAGAAATTTTGCGATTTCTAGAACGTCTTCTTTTGATACTTTGACTCTTATTCTATTTTCTTTAACAAATTCGATTTTTGCCTTGGAGCCAAACTTTCCCTCTATTTTGTCTGCAATTGATTTTTCAAACTTGGGAAGCTCCTTTACTGGCTCAGGTTGTGCTACGGGTTTTGTCTCTTGTGCGCTCATTTATCATTACCTAGCCTTTAGCCTCTTGATTTTTTCTTGAAGCAACATACAACCTTGAATCAATGTTTCAGGTCTTGGGGGACAGCCAGGAACGTAAACATCAACTGGTAAGATTCCGTCAATTCCAGGTAAGACATTATACGAATCAAAGTACAATCCTCCAGTGATTGCGCATGCACCCATTGCCACTACATATTTTGGCTCTGGCATTTGATCATAAACTAGTCTTAGTCTTGGTGCCATCTTTCTTGTAATTGTTCCTTGAACTACTACCAAGTCACATTGCCTTAGAGAACCAAATGCTTCAATGATGCCAAATCTTTCAACGTCGTATCTTGGGCTAGATGCTGCTCCAAATTCCACACTGCAACAAGCAGTTTCAATGTGGACAGGCCATAATGACCAGAGTCTACTCCAGTTAATGGCATAACCAAGAGGCTGATCTACTGCCTTGACTAGAACATCTCCTAGCTTTCCTATGAAGACATTGGCATTTTGTGGAGTAAGTAAGTCTTTTAACAATTCGAACCCTCTATTTTATTGAAAATAATTGCAGTATTAAGATTTACCAAATGTTTCTCCTCTTTGACTGATACAAAGCAAAAGACATGGCTGCAAACATTATTCCTAAAAATGCAATAATTGGCAATGTCGCAGTTTTAGGCAAACTCAAGAGTGAGCTACCCCAAGCATATAGGAAAATTGCCATTACATCAAAAACAACAAACATCAGAACATAAGCATAGTACTGCATCATAAAGTGAGTTCTTCCCTCTCCCTTGGGGACTTGACCTGCTTCCATTGGGAGGAATTTGACAGGGTTGCTCAATCTTCTAGGAGAAATCATGCGGGAAATCAAAAGTGCAGGACCTACAGCAATTATTGCAAAACCAAACATTAGAAGAATATGACTATACCCAGCTGCAGATTCCCCAACCAAATCAGCTACAAACCCGGTTGTTTATATAAAAAGTTATGCAAAAAATTATGCAAAATTTTGCGATCTAAAATTTAATGTTGATATAATTGATATATTGCAATTGAGATTTTTAATTTATGGTAAATGTAGGACAAAAGGCTCCCGAATTTGAGCTTGTAGACACCGATCTGAAAATGAGAAAGCTAAGTGAGTTTAAGGGGAAAAAAGTGATCTTGTCATTTTTTGTAGCAGCTAGCTCTCCTGTCTGTACAACAGAACTGTGTACATTTCGCGATAGATGGAGCGAAATATCTGAACTAGGAGCGCAGGTAATTGGAATTTCAAATGACGGACCATTTGCAAACAAGGCATTTGCAGAAAAATTCCACTTTAACTATCCAGTGTTGGGTGACTACAAATCAAAAACAATTCGAGACTATGACATACTAATGCCAGATCTTTTACACGTCAAAGGATATGATGCTGCAAAACGTTCTGTCTTTATTGTGGACGAGAATGGGACAGTATCTTACAAGTGGGTCTCTGAAAATCCTCTAGTAGAGCCAAACTACCAAGAAATAATTGATGTTCTAAAAAAATCTCAATAATTTTTATTTTATTCTATTTCGGCCAAGACATCATTTTTTGCAACAGAGCCAGCTTGTTTTACTTTGATTTTCTTGACAGTTCCGTCCTTGTGAGATTTTATTGATACCTGCATCTTCATGGATTCAAGAACACAGATGACATCGCCTTTTTTGACATTATCTCCTTCGCTTACATTAATTGATACTACTTTGCCAGGAATTTGGCTATGGAGTGAAATTTGTTCTCCGCCAGAATCACCGCCTCCAGAATTTTTAAAGACTATTTCATTGAGGGAGTGATGCATGTTAACAGTAAATGGCGTACCATCAACGACCATTTTCATTTGTGCAGTTCCAGCATCCAAATACTTGATTGTATGAACATGAGAGTCCAAAACAAATTCAATTCCACGTGTATTCATTTTTAGAATTTTAAGAGAGTGATGTTTGTCGTTAATTTTAATTGTATAATCAGATTCGCCAGTTTTTTGTATAATTTGGCCGTTAAATGCCGCTTCGATTTCAGATATTTTGTATTCCATGATTATCGCCTATCCATGTGACTCTTCCAGCGGTGACTAGGAACACTAGATGATTTTACCTTGCTTCTAAAGAATTCAGAATACATTATTGCGCCTGCAATTGCTGCATCTTGTTTTAGTTTTTGGTCTTCTTTGATATCTTGTGTTAGTTTGTCAATAATCCCGTATCGTTTTAAAAAGTCAGTAGAGAGATTTCCTTTTTTGTATTCCTCTGTTTTTAAAATTGTCTTGTATAGTGGTATGGATGTTTCTACACCTTGAATGTAAAAGTCATTTAATGCATTTAGCATTCTAACTCGTGATTCTTCAAATGTTTGTCCCCAAGTGATTAGTTTTGCCATCAAAGAATCATAGTAAGGAGAAACGGTACATCCTGGATACAAGTATGTATCACATCTAACACCGGGGCCAGACGGTATTGTAACATCTGGAACTGGGCCGGTTGAGGGTGCAAAGTCCAAGAATGTATCCTCTGCGTTTATTCTGCATTCTATTGCGTATCCATTCATTTGCAAGTCTTTTTGCTTGAATGGGAGTGGTTCGCCGTTTGCAATATCAAGCTGAAGTTTTACCAAGTCCAATCCAGAAACTAGTTCGGTTATAGGATGTTCTACTTGGAGTCGGGCATTAATTTCAATGAAATAAAAATCTCCGTTATCTGCTCTGAGAAATTCAGCAGTCCCAAGATTTGTATAATCAACTGCTTCTGCTGCCTTTACCACTAGCTCACCAATTTTATCGCGAGTTTTTTGATCAACTGCTGGAGAGGGTGTTTGCTCGATTAGCTTTTGATTACGTCTCTGAATAGAGCATTCTCTCTCAAAGATATGAACTGCATTTCCATGCTTGTCTCTAGCAATCTGATACTCAATGTGTCTGATTTTTTCTAGGAATTTTTCAACTAGGATTGCGGATTTTCCAAAAGCTGCTATAGATTCTCCAGTTACTGTTTCATATGCTTCTGTGAGCTCTTTGTCATTGTTAACTAGTCTGATTCCTCTTCCTCCGCCACCATAAACTGATTTGAGTAAGACAGGATAGCCAATTTTATTTGCAATATCTAGTGCCTCTTTTACATCCTTGACAAGATCTGGGCTTCCAGGAACTGTGGGTACTTTGGCCTTGAGCATTGCTGCCTTGCAACGCATCTTATCACCACACAAGTCCATCGATGCTGCAGACGGTCCAATGAAATTGATCTTGTTATCCTCACATAAGTGCGCAAAATCAGAATTCTCTGATAGAAATCCATATCCAGGATGAACTGCATCAGAGCCAGATTTTAGAATGGCATCAAGAATTTTTTCCTGATTCAGGTAACTCTCTTTTGGAGCTGCCTTGCCAATATGATATGCCTCATCAGCTTTCTTGACATGAAGAGAATTGTAGTCCTCATCGGAATAAACAGCTACTGTTCCTAGTCCCAATGCCTTACATGTTCGAATTACACGCAAAGCGATTTCTCCTCTATTAGCGATTAGAACTTTTTTTATCATAATATCACAGGTTTATGTTTCCATGTTTTCTTGGAAGTTGTTTGTCTCGTTTATTTGCAAGCATTTCAAGTGCTTTAATCAACATTGGTCTAGTCTGGGCTGGGTCAATTACTGCATCCACAGAACCTGTTGATGCGGCAACATATGGATTTGCAAACTTGTCATTAAATTCAGCAGTTAGTTGTTTTTTGAGCTCATCGGGATTTTTTGCATTGTCTAGATCTTTTTTGTTCATGATTTTGACTGCTGCTTCTGAACCCAAGACAGCAATTTGTGCTGTAGGCCATGCATAGTTAATATCAGTTCGTAAATTCTTACTTCCCATAGCAATGTATGCTCCTCCATACGCTTTACCAATTACCAGAGTTATTTTTGGCACGGTAGCTTCGCAATATGCATAGAGTAGTTTGCTGCCATGTCGAATAATTCCATTATGCTCCTGATGAGTTCCTGGCATATATCCAGGGGTATCGACAAATGTGATAATTGGAATGTTAAATGCATCACAGTATCGAATGAATCGTGAGGCCTTGCTTGATGTATCAATGTCCAGTGCTCCAGCCAAGTACATTGGCTGATTTGCCACAATTCCTACAGTTCTGCCATTCATTCTTGCAAAACCGACAATTACATTTTGTGCAAATAATTCATGAACCTCAAAGAGTTGATTATTATCTACAACTGAAAGTAAGATTTCTTTCATATCATAAGGCTGTAGTGAGTTTTCAGGAATTTTGTTAATTAGATTATGATCCATTCTGTTTGGATCATCATCAGTGGTAACATGAGGAGCTTCCTCAGTGTTATTTGAGGGAATGTAGGATAGTAAAGTTCTGATTTTATCAAAACAATCGTATTCATTTTTTGCAACAAAATGAGCGACACCGGATTTTGTTCCATGTGCCATTGCTCCACCAAGATCCTCAAATGATACTTCTTCGCCAAGAACTGTTTTGACAACCTCAGGTCCTGTCACATACATTGTTCCGGCCTTTTCTACCATTATAACAAAATCTGTCATGGCAGGTGAATATACTGCCCCTCCTGCAGATGGTCCAATACTTGCAGTAATTTGTGGGACTACACCTGATGCTAATTCATTATGATAAAAGATATCTGCAAATCCATCCAGACTTAGAATTCCTTCTTGGATTCTTGCTCCACCCGAGTCAGCAATTCCAATTATTGGGCATCCTGTTCTAACTGCATGATCCATTAGTTTAGTTATTTTTTTGGCACCCATCTGAGATAGTGTGCCTCCCAATACTGTGAAATCATATGCAAAGACAAAGACCTGTCTTGCGTTAATAGTACCATATCCGGTGACAACACCGTCGGTGAAGAATTTCTTTTTCTGCATGTCATATTCGTAATAATGATGAGTGACCAGTGAATCAATTTCTGTAAAGCTTCCTTCATCTAATAAGAGATGAATTCTCTCTCTAGCAGTTAGTTTTCCTTTTTCATGTTGAGCTAGAATTTTGTCCTGTCCGCCACTTCCAAGTGCTGTTTTTTGCTTTTCTAGAAATTTTTCAATCTTGTCAGTATGCATGCCAGACCCCGCAAAATCTAACCCATCTAAACTCTATATTAATTTTAGATTAGATTTGTAAGAAAATATCTGATCGCTTTATTGAAAAAATCTAGTCATGAATTTTGTCTCTTCCACCCTTGGCAGTTCTAAACACATTCATGCCCATATTGTAATTTTCATACAAGGTTTCTAATTTTTTGAGATCTTCTTGTGCCTGTTTGATTTGAAATGACTTTGCCTCTGGGTTTTGTTGTAATTTTTCTAGCTCCTCAGCCTTTTGTTTGACCATATCTGCAACTCCCACCTCATAGTTTGAAGTCCCCTGAAATTCAGGACTCAGAATATGCTGGGGATTATACTCTGGGACTTGGTACTTGATTTTGTCTTTTTTAGTTTCAATTTCTGTGCTTTCAGTCAATGTATGACTTGTTTTTGTCTTAGATTTTAAGATTTAGTAATGAATAATTCTTTTTTACTGCGTTCTGATAATCTAAAAACGATTCCTTGGATTCGCCGCATTTTTTACAAACACATAATTCAGATACCAAACTTCGATCACAGTCATCTGCAAATTCACATTTTGCACATCCAGCAGGTCCACCACATATGATACATTTGAGCTCCTTTACTTCCTTTTCAGCGCACTTTTCATGTTTGACTCCCAGTCCTTTTGCCCACAATCCAATTTCATTAACCTCAATTTTTTGATTACAAACAATACAAGTACCTGGAAACTTCATTGGTATTTTTCGCCAGCTCATTTTATTAGCTCAATCTCCTTTTGGATTACCTCGCGATATTCCTCATTGATCTCTAGTTCTAGCTTTTTATTTTTAATACAGAGCAAAATGTATGGCAAATAATGTGTTGCAATTGTACTGCTAGAAACATGGAATCGTTGTGCCAAAAGTTTACCAATTGATTTTATAATTTTTCCATCCCATCGTATTTTATTGAGAAGTGGCCACGACAAGTTGTATTGAGAATATTGCACGGATGTCTCCGGAGAATATAATTTTAATAAAATATTATCTAGATAACGCAATAATCTCCATTCCTGGGTTTTCATGATTTTTCCATAAAGCATATCGGCTTCAGAGATAATTTGCAATAGCTGAATCACCTCATTGTTTGATAAATTGCTAGTAATTATACTGGAATAAAATGCGTTAATTTTTTCTCGCGGATCAATTCTTAGAGAATACAAAACACTTTGCGCCTCTTGTGGTGTTTTTGCTTTAAAGAAAGCATTGATTCCAGATTCAACATCTAGTGCTTCAAAAGATTTTTCAGTCATAACATCAAATCCTCCCAGATTTGCCTGGGCCATGTTCAATAAAGAACGAATATCACCTTTGCAATCCATGATTATTTTTATTGTGGTTCCCGGTGAGAGTTTTGCCCCTTCTTCTTTGAGTACTTTGTTTAGGTACAATTGAAGTAGTCGGGGCGGAACTGGCTTGAGATATACTGTCTTTGCCGTTTTTTTGATATTTTTCATTTTATCAGAATCATCAGAGTTTGCTGCAAGAATTATTGGGATGGTTGGTTCTTTGAGAATTTTTAATAGTGCCTCGACTCCTCCAAAGTCAGATCTACCATGAATGCCATCTACTTCGTCAACAAAGATCATCGGCTTGCCAAGCAAGCTGGTGTTTCCAAGAAGTGGGGATAATAATTCCTCAGTGTTAGATTTGTTTCTAACATCGCTTGCATTCATTCCTATCAAATCATAGCCAAATTCCTTTGCAGCCAAATGCGCCAGAGTGGTTTTTCCAATTCCTGGTGGTCCTACTAGTAAAATTGGTTTAACACCAATCTTCCATTTGGTTAGCCATTCAATAAAGGATTTGCGCGATTCCTCATTGCCCACCATATCGATGATTTTCTTTGGCCTATGCTTTTCAGACCACATCATTATTAGCTCACCGCGGTAATTTTGCGGAGAATTCCGACCAGAGATTTGCCTTGTCTAATTGATTATACCAATATTGATTGTAATGCTCCACAGTCAAAAACAGAAACTCGAGGAATTCTTTATGAGAGAATTCTTTAGGTAGCAATTCCAGTGCCAGTCTTGCATCAGATAAATACAATTCACTTTTTTTCATGGTATATTCAAATCCCTTTCTGACATCATTTGTCAATAATGAATAATAAAGTGGCCAGGATGGAACCTTGATGAATTTATTTTTAATAGAATCCTCGATCTCGTTTCCACATCCAACTCCTTCTGCAGCTCGTGCCATTCCTAAATAAAATATCTCACCTAACGGATTCTTTGATAGTACCATATTGCGACCAGCAGTGCCCATAACGGCGCGATATTTTTTGTAGCATTGATTCATCTGTTCTTCTGTTATTTTTGTAGGCGTACTCTTGAGTTTGGTATCAATGTACTGACCTAATCTTGCTTCACGAAATCCCTCTTCGAATTCCCGCAGTACCTCTTCACCACCCCTAGCAATTTTATCTCTTGCTAGCTTCAAAATATAGGGATTCATGAGCTTGTAATCATCTAGATAATCCAAATCCTCGTCTTTGTCCATAATTCTATCCATGGGCTCTGATAGGTCTATTGCTATGATATGACCATCAACTAGGTCTTGTCTCATTTGAGCGGACTTGGTATGAGTGTATTCTGCACCGGCGTCATATAGAGCACAGAATACAGGTAATGTCATTTTTACAAAATTCGAATTTAATATGCGCAATACTCTATCTTTGAGGATTTCAGGATTTTCTAGTTTTGATTTTATGGCAGGAATCTGAGAACCTTCAAGTGTGAGCTCTTCAGAGCCAACCTCCTGAGCAAATACCTTTTGTGTTGATTCTGGTGAAGAATCATTTTTTATTTCACGAAGCAGATCATCTGTGAATCTTTGTGCAAATTTTGGAAATTCAGATTCTGCTTCTTCTTTGTATTGATTGAATAGTTTGAATCCCTTTGATTTGAATAGTCCTTGTTTGATTATTTGCTTGCCTGATTTTGTGGACATTAGCGCTTCCTTGGATACAACTGACTGGTCTTTACTGCTCAATAGCTGTTAGCTTAAAGTCTAGTTATTTAGCCTTTCAAAATTTCTTGACTTAAATTACCAAAAAAATTCCCCCCGTATCATGCAAACAATAGAAGTACTACGAAATGCATCCAAGCTAGTCTATGAAAATGTCAAAGATCTAGCAGGTACAAAAGCCGCCGCTAAAGGCTACGGCAGAGGCAAGGGAGGAGATATTTCTAGAAAAATTGACATTGTTGCAGAAAAGACTGTACTGAGTTACCTAAAAAAAATAAAATTTGACTGTATTGTCCTAGGCGAAGAATGTGGGCGAGTCGAGTTATCTAAAAACCCCAAAGGTTTTGTGATAATGGATGCTATTGACGGTTCTGCTAATGCAGTGAGAGGAATTCCATTTTTTTGCTGCTCATTAGCATTTGCACCAAAAAACAAACTCAGCTCAATTACCGATGGCGTTGTAACTGATCTATCAAATGGAGAAATGTATTGGGCGACAAAAGGTAAAGGAGCCTATCTTGATAAAAAGAAAATCTCCGTTCACAAGCAATTACCAGTCTACAAAATTGTTGGCATTAATATCTCTGGTGCAAAACCAAAATTAGTAAAAAAAATCCAGCCAATTTTTGAGAATTCAAATCACTCTAGACATCTAGGGGCTAATGCTCTAGAGTTAGCAATATTTGCGCGCGGTTTGATGGATGTCTATATTGATTTGAGAGATAAAATTCGTGTCACTGACATGGCGGCTGGATACATTATATCAAAAGAGGCTGGCGGTACTTTGCTTGATTCAGATCTAAAGCCACTAGACTCTGATCTCTCCTATGAGACTAGGCTTTCATTTATTGCAGCTGCAAACAAGAAAATTTTGGCAGAAGTAATAAAACAACTAAAACTAGACAAATAAAAAATAGATTTGCAATAATAAAATGTATTATAGATTCACAAATTCAGAGAAATTACATAGTGAGTTTACTTTAATTCTTATATAATCACCCAAAGGCATTCCAGTATGGACGAATCTGAAAAGCGATTAAAGCAAGAAGACTGTAGTGAAGACATTTTGGGTCCGGGTATTCTTACACTTACTAACAAACGTCTTGCATTTGACAAGACTCGTGGAAGAATTGCAGATTTTACAAAGCGCATAGGAGAGACAATAGTTGATGTTCCTCTAGGTGAGATTCAAAAAGTCTGGAAGGAAGGACTGTTCATAAAAAAGATCTGCTTTGCTGCCAAAACGGCAGATGGAGAAAAAACCTTCAAGTTTGGTGTGTTTAGTACAGGTAGCTGGGAAAAAGACATCAAAAAGGCAATCGAACAAGCAAAATCTCAGTAATCAATTTGCACAGTATCCAGTCTCCATGACTGTCTAACAAAAGTATCCGAAATTTTTGAACCCTTTTTTACACCTGCTTCTAATAATCCAGTCCACGCAATTTGTGAGCCACAGTCCCCAGAATATTCTAATGGTGAGACAAAGAATTTTGCCTTTTGTCTGGAACAAATTTGCTTGAACATTTGCGATAGTCTTTTGTTTGCTGCAACTCCACCAACGACTAGCAGTTCTTTTTTTTCAGTAAAGGATAATGCACGTTCTGCTGCTTCTCCAATCATTGCAAATGCTGTTTCTTGCAAGGAATAACAGGCATCCTGCTTGTTCTTGGATATTCTTTTTGCAGCAGACATTAGTCCAGAAAATGATACGTCATTTCCCTTTACTACATATGGTAGCTCTACATATTTTTTAGATTCTAGAGCAAGCTCTTCAATTTTTTTCCCACAAGGAGATGCAAATCCAAGTGAGCGTCCAAATTGGTCTAATAGCTGTCCCAGAGTAATATCTAGAGTCTCGCCAAATATTCTCCACTTTTTGTGCTTGAAAGCAGCTAGCATAGTGTGACCACCAGATACAAGTAACACGAGAGGATCTTTTGCCCCCGTGAGCATTTTCCCTAGCTCGATGTGGCCAATTGCGTGATTGACTGGATAGATTGGTATTTTGTGATACGATGAGATCGTCCTGGCAATTACTCCCGATACTCTAAGACACGGTCCTAGTCCTGGGCCTGCAGAATATGATATGATACCAATGTCTTTAATTGATAGATTTGCCTTTTGCATGCATTCTGATAGAACACTAGTACTGTGCTCAATGTGGTGACGCGATGCTTCCCGTGGATGGATTCCCTGTCCATCAGGTGGACGATATATCTTGCGTACATCAGATAAAATTTTTCCCTTGCCATTTTTTTTCTCCACTATGGCACATGAAAATGTGTGTGCAGTGCTTTCAATTCCCAAACAAAGCATTCTAACCACGACTCATACTAGAAATGATTTTTATGACATCTCCATCTTTGAGGACATGATCACCGCTGATTCTTTGCTTTGTTTTAGCATCAATTGCATGCAAAAATCCCTTTGCTAAATCAGCATGTATTGTAAAAGCTAGCTCTTTAGCAGTAGAACCTTCAGGTAGTAATCTAGCATCTGGTAGGACGACCCCATCTTTGTTGGATAGTTTTGTCTCATCTTCTACTGGATATACTGTGATGTACTTGAGAACATCAAATACAGCATAATTAATTGCAGACTGGACCCCCGTAGTTTGGATTTTTGTCATAACAGATTTTACCAGATCAAGTGCTTGTTTTTGCTGAGGATTTATTGTGGATTCATTGGATATGACAAAGGATGCCTCACCTGGAATGTATTTTATCAGATTTGCCTTGCTTGCTTTTCTAAGTAACAGCTCTGACTCTGCACTGCATGTAACTACATGGTTTTCTTTTTTGATTTTCTCAATTATGGATAGATCTTTGCACAAATCAGCCTTGTTAGCAGCTATGAGGACGGGTTTTGTTTTTTTTCTAAGCTTTGTTACAAATAATAAAATATCATCTTCAGTCCAGTCTGTTGGTTTCTTTAGGGCAAGGCCAGTCTCTTTGAGCAAATCAGATACCTGATAATCCTTGATTCCTAATCCAGAAAATCGTCTAGTAATTCCTTCTACTAGTGTTGCCGTTTTTTGTAATATTTCTTTGATTAGCTTTTGCCACTCTCGCATCAGAATTTGCTTGAACCACTGATTGAATTCGTTTTCAACAAATTCCACATCTTCCATTGGATTGTGCGTTCCGGCTGGAACTGGTTGACCCTGAATGTCCGTAGTACCTGCAACATCAATTACGTGAATTAAAACATCTGCCTGTCTTGCATCATCGAGGAATCTATTTCCCAGTCCTTTTCCCTCATGTGCCCCTGGGACTAGTCCTGCAACATCAATAATTTTGACAGGTACAAGACGAATTCCATCCAGACATGCTGGGTTTTGGTGTGAAATTCCAAAGTGTTTGCATGCGCATTTTGTCTTGACATGGGTTACTCCAACGTTTGGCTCTATTGTGGTAAAAGGATAATTGCCAATTGCCACCGCTGTCTCAGTAGCAGCTGAAAAGAATGTGGATTTGCCCACATTTGCCTTGCCCAATAGACCAATAAACATCAAAAATAAAAAAATCGCCACTTCTTATTAGGATTGCAGAAATTGTTTAATGTGGAGCAAAATTAGCCCATACATGTTAGTAATTACAGGAAATCCCGGTGTGGGTAAACATACCATCACGGAAAAATTATCGAAAAAAATGAACTTGCCGGTATTGGACCTAAACAAAATTGCTATCCAAAACAAGATCTACAAAAAATCAGGCTCTACTCTAGATGTAGACGTGAAAAAGCTAGCAAATCTGGTAAAAAAACTAGCAAAAAAGAATAGCATCATAGTAGGACACTTGGCGCCATATGTTTTGAATAAAAATGATATTAGTACTGCCATAATTCTGCGCAAGAATCCTTACAAATTAATCCCAATTTACAAAAAAAGAAAATATTCGCAAAAAAAGATCATCGAAAATGTAGGCAGTGAAATTTTAGGCATTATAGAATATGATGCAATTTCAAGTTTTGGTATGAAAAAGACATTTCAAATTAATGCCACTAATTTATCTCCAAGCCAAATCATATCCAAGATAGGCTTGATAAGAAAACGCAAATTCAAAGGAGATAAAATTGACTGGCTAGAGATGGTTGCAAAAAAAGGAGATCTGGGAAAGTTTTTCCCTAACAAAAAGTGATTTTATGTTTGAAATTCTAAAGACAGATCTAGCAGCTAGAATTGCAATATTGGAGACAAACCATGGAAAGGTAGAAACTCCAGCATTTGTCCCTGTCATTCATCCAGTAAAACAAAGTATTCCACCTTCAAAGCTAAGACAGATGGGCTTTGATCTAGTAATCACTAATGCATACATTACAATGAAAAGATGGGGAGACGAAGCTGCAAAGCGTGGAATCCACGACATTATAAAATTTGATGGCAGCATAATGACAGACTCTGGTGGATATCAAGTGCTAGAATATGGCCAAGTCGATGTGACACCTGAAGCAATGGCAGAATATGAACAAAAAATAATGACAGACATTGCCATACCACTGGACAAACCTACAGGATATGGACTGCCAAAGAGAAAAGCAACTGACTATGTGAATCACACATTACGTGTAACAGAAAAGACAATCAAGGAAAAAAAAGAAAATGGTCAGATATGGATTGGTCCAATCCAAGGCGCAGAACATTTAGAGCTTGTAAGAAAGTCAACTAGCACACTATTAGACCAGGGATACCAAATGCTTGCATTTGGTAGTCCAGTAGAGGTAATGGAGTCTTATGAATACGGATTATTGGCAAAAATAATTCTAGAGGCAAAAAAACTGACCCCCGATTCAATACCTCTGCATTTGTTTGGCGCAGGTCATCCACTAACAATACCAATTGCTATAGCCTTGGGATATGACACATTTGATTCAGCATCATACATGCTATACGCAAAACATGATAGATACATATCTGATGATAGGACAAACCATCTCTCAGAAATGCAATATTTTGCATGCAACTGTGAGGTCTGCACTAAATTCACACCAAAATCATTATCTGAGCTTCCGCCAAATGAGAGAATTACTCACATTGCACTACATAATCTCTATGCAATCAAGGCCGAAGTGGATAGAACCAAAGAAGCAATTCATGAGGGAAGACTCTGGGAGTATATTATCAAAAAAATAAAGGCACATCCAAAACTCTATGAAACCTTGGATGTATTTGCTACAAACACAGAGTACCTCTCTAAAACCACGCCAAAATTCAAAGAAAGAGCTCTGTTTTTGTATACTCCAGAAGACCAGTTCAGACCAGAGATCCTAGCTTATCACAAACTAGTTAGAAATTTCAAGACAGAAAAAAAAGAGTTAGTGATACTACAAGATACTCATGATAAGCCATTTTATCTCTCTGGAGACTATATGAGAATTAAGAAAAAATACAAAACAGACCAAGTTCAGTTTTGCCAATTCAATCCATATCTAGGAATAATACCGCTAGAGATTTCAGACATGTATCCAGCAGCTCATTATGTCATGGCAAAATCAAATCCCAAGCCAGATGATTATACAGAGTTTGCCAAGACTTGGAAAATTTTCCTTGAAAACAACAAATTCAAAAAAATTCATTTTCAGAAAAACGATTTTCTAAAACAGCAAAAAATACCCAAGTCAGTTAAAACTAGACAAATAAAAAAGTAAAAAGAAAGATTGCGGTCTAAAGACCTGCGTCTTCTGCCCAGCCCTTTATGAAAACTCCGTTCTTGTGAAGAGGAACTGGTTGTCCAGCAGTGTAGTTCATTGGTCTCATCCAAAAGATTGATTTTGTCGGGCAAACGCCGATGCATGCACCATCAGAGATGCATCTTTCTGGATAAAAGACAAATGCTTTACCTCTCTTCCAGCCTTCTACAGGCTTTACTCGGAGTACGTCTGGGCCAAGAGATGTACAGATTTCTACGCATAGTGCGCATCCAATACATCTTTGTTCGTCAACGTCTGGAAGTATTGCTATTGGCATTTATTTCACTTAACATGTTGCCCTTTGCTAACTATTTAAACCATGATCGAAATATTCAACAGCGTTATTTTTTGATCGATGTCGAGATCAGATCCACAAACAGAAAATTCAAAATATAAAAAAGGTATACAGATGGTTTTTACTTTCGCATTGCGTCGATTTGGCCGCTTGTTACCCAATCTAGCAATTCAGCTGCGCTTGGATTCAAGTCAGCTCTTTTGTCCATCAGATTTTTTACCCAAACCCAATTAATTTGGTTTAACAGTGGTTTGTTTCCTTCATCGCCTGCGCGAACTTTGTTGCGTAGGTCTGCTGGAATTGAATTCCACCATTGGTCAAAAGTTCTACCCATGAAAGAGGATCTTAGGTCTGACTAATTAAAGCTTTTGAAGATTCCATTGTTGGCGCAACGATCGGGCGATCTCGTAATAACCTTTTAACATAGACTAGAAACCATCCCAATCTCTTGAAAGTAAAAGTTTTGGGCGCAGGACTAGAAGTTGGAAGATCGGGATTTTTGGTTAATTGTCAAGATACCAATTATCTCCTAGACTACGGAGTAAATTTGGGAAGAAATTTGCAGGCACCAATGCATGTGATGCCAAAAGAAGTAGATTCCATCATAGTTACCCATGCTCACTTGGATCATTCCGGATATGTGCCAATGATGTATGTTAGTGGAACATGTCCAGTTTATGCTACTCCACCAACATTTGATCTAAGCAGAATTCTAATTGAAGACATGCTCAGATTAGAAAAAGAAGCACATCCATTTGGTTTGCCCGAAGTTCACAAGATGTATTCTCACGCAAAACAAATTGGTTTTAATGAAAAAATCAAACATGGAGAATCTTCATTTGAATTGCGAAACTCTGGTCATGTGGTTGGCGGTGGGACCGTTCTATTAGAATCAGAGGGAAAAAAGCTATTCTATACAGGCGATATTAACGTGCACGGGTCTAGAATGCTGCGTGAGGCGGATCTTGATATTGGCGATATTGATTTGCTGATTACAGAGAGCACTTATTCGCAGACAGCGCAAATGCCAAGAAAGGATTCGGAGGAAAAGTTCATCGAGTTTGCAAATGAGGTCCTAGACCAAAAGGGAACATTGTTTGTTCCAGCATTTTCAGTGGAAAGATCCCAAGAGATTGCATGTGTACTAAAAAATGCAAAATTCAAACACAAAATAATCATGGACGGAATGGCACTCAGTGTTAACGAAGTTTTATTGCGATATCCAGAATATTTACGAGATTATGAAGTCTTTGTAGATGCAATAGAAAATACAGTATGGGTTAGAACGCACTCGGAGAGAAAACGTGAGCTATCAGAGCCATGTGTAATCATATCACCTGCCGGAATGCTAGTTGGTGGAAATGCGGTTTTTTATCTACAAGAGCTTGCCCTGAATAAGAAAAACGGAATTGCCCTTGTTTCATATCAGGGAGAAGGAACCCCCGGTAGAAAACTACTAGATTCAGGCAAGGTATCAATTCAAGGCAAAGACAGAAAAGCTGAAGCCCAAGTTAGACAATTCGAGTTCTCTGGGCATTCAGACAGGAATGCGCTATTTGATTTAATTAAAAAAATTCAGGGCAACCCCAAGGTATTAACTGTTCATGGTGATGGAAATTCCTGCACAAAATTTGCACAGGAAATCAATGAAAGATTTGGCTTTGATGCACATGCGCCAAAAATGGGCGATGTCATATCGATATAATGCAAATAAATTTAGATCATACAATTAATAGCGGCCAAGTGTTTTTATGGGAAAAATTTGATTCGGTTTGGTACGGAATTAACGGTGGTGATGTTTTAGCAGTTGACGCGGATAATCCCAAATTAGTTAGCTCTTTTGTAAAATCAGACTATGATTTGTTTAGAGATAATGATGAATTCAATCATGTAATAAAATCAATATCCAAAGACAAAACCATCAAAGATGCAACTAGGAAATTTTCCGGTCTTCGATTAATGCGTCAAGACCCATTCCAGTGCTATATTTCATTTATTGCATCCTCTAATTCCAATTTGCAAAACATCAAGTCTAGTCTAAAAAACATTACAAAGAAATTTGGAGATAAAGTCAAATTTAACAATAAAGAATTTTACACATTTCCAGAACCAAAAAAACTGGCCAAAGCAACAAAGCAAGAATTGTTGTCGTGCGGTTTGGGTTACAGAGTACCTTTTGTCATGAAGGCATCAAATCTAGTTAGTACATCTCATATTGATTTTGACTATCTGAAAAAGGCAGATTATTTGACTGCAAAAGAATCTTTGCTACAAGTATTTGGAATTGGAGACAAGGTTGCTGACTGTATTTTGCTTTTTTCACTAGAAAAGCTAGAAGCATTTCCACTAGATAGATGGATAATTCGCAGTCTACAACAATATTATCCTGGTAGATTTTCATTTGAAGGAAAAACGATCACTAAAAACAAATACCAAACACTCCACCAAGAAATCGTTCAATATTTTGGCCCATATGCAGGATATTGTCAACAATTTCTTTTCAAGCTAATCAGAGAATCAAATCAGAAAAAGTGGTTGTAAAAACCCTTAAAATGCCAACGCCATTTGAGGTGTTTGGGCCGGTAGCTCAGCATGGATAGAGTGCTGGACTTCTAATCCAGTGGTCAAGGGATCGAAGCCCTTCTGGCCCGCCACCATAAAATTATTTAGCATCATGACTTGCGCCATCTCATGAAAGACATTGAGATAATACTGCAAGACAGGAACATCAAGCCAAATCAGGATATCGTAGTAACAATTCAGGTTAATTATTCAGGTAAATACGACAGCATCGTAGTAAATACGGAGATTCTAGGCTCTAATGAATTAATGCTATTCACGTCATATAATGGCAAGAAAATCTCTCAGCGTAGCTCACGGCTTTTTGTAAGCAAGGAATCCATTCCAAATAACAAAGTAGACTTTACAGCCCAGATTACCTTCGAGCCAACAGAAAAACACGATGTCAAGTTTCGAGCTTCAATAATAGAACAGCACAAAGAAATTGAAAATGACGTTGTTTTTGCTAGTTTTTCCTAGAATCTCTGCTTTGTTACCTTTACTTCGCCTTTCATCCATGGATGTGGCATGCAGTGATATCCAAATTCAGCATCTTCGGTAAAGATAAATTCGTATTTCTCACCTGGCTTGATGACTCCTGCAGAACCAAATGGACCGCTGTAAGAGTCTTCAAATTCCTTATCCGGTGATACTGTATGCGGAGTAACATCGTGATTTATCCAAATTACTCGATTATCAACGCCAAGCTGAACGTTGATTAATTTTGGAGTATAGTTGTCCTTTTGTTCAGGACTGCTAGAGCCTTCAATTATACTAACTTCGATTTTGTCTGGAGGATTTAGAATTTCTTCAGATACCTTTGGCTTTGCCATTGATTCAGGAAGATAATACAATTGATAGTAACCAATTCCTATAGACACGCCAACAATTATTGTAATGAGTCCAATCCCATATGCATGACTAGATGTTGGCTTTGTACTCAACGATTCTAGTTATTGTAAAAGTCTTATAAGCCTAGTGTTGACTGGCTGATTTTTCAGCAGGTAATTCTTTAACAATTGTTGGTGGTTCAATTTCTTCTAGTTTTGGCTCTATTACTGGTGGCGGTGGTGGGGGTCTCTTTGCCTCTGATAATCCATATCTATAGACATGGAACATTCCCGCAAATACCATCAGAATCAATCCTGTAAAGAACAATGAGAGATTGTTCATTCCAGTAATTGCTGCATTGTATGCTGCAATGTTAAGGTATACTTGGAATAGTAATAATCCAACAATGACCCAGTTGATCCATTTTTGTGATAGATTGATTTCTGCCACTTTCTTTGGTCCTTTTTCCTTGTTGAGCTTGGCTTTGCGTTCAGCTTCCTGAGCCATTTTAATCATCATGTAGCTAAATCCAAATCCTAATGGTACGAGCAAAATCATGACCAAATAGAAGAATATCGGATCAATTACCAGCCTCTGCACTAGAGGTATTGTTGTATCTGATGGAATGTAGAATCCCCAGTATGTGGTGACCATTATTTGTGCTAGTCCGGTAATACCAAAGGCAGTAATCATTGGTCTGTCCTTCCAAGAGAATTTCTTGTATCTGTCTATGAAGGGTACTAGAGCGAGAGCAGCTATGAATATTCCAGGCCACAAAACCCCTGTCACGAACTTGTCATATTGACTTCTCAAGAATGCATACAGTCCTGTAAGATACCACTCTGGGACTGTGATTCCTGGAGGTACGGTTGGCTCGAATTTGAATCCCATATCAATTGGGAATACACCACCTGTGATCAGTATGGCACCGGCAATTGCCATTACCATTGGTA
>OMIR01000062.1 GCA_900299125.1 Nitrosopumilales archaeon
GGAAATCACGCAATTAGGCTTTCAAAAAAAATACATACCGAGTATTTTTAAAAATAATGTTGAAAGCACTGGTCTATGATGAGTATTGTGTTGATAATGATTTTGCATCAATTCTAAAAATCAGAGATGTTCCTGAACCGACACCAAAATCCAACGAAGTTATTTTCCGAGTTAGAGCAGCAGCTTTGAATTATGATGATATCTGGGGAATGAGGGGGGCTCCTCTAAAAGTACCACTACCACATATCTCTGGCTCTGATGTGGCAGGAGATGTAATTGCAGTAGGTGATGACGTTTCCAGTATTAAGGTCGGAGATAGAATAGTATCTCACGGTAACATGTCGTGCCGAATTTGTAAAAATTGTACTTCTGGTAAGGAGTTTGACTGCAAAAAACGCAAAGTCTGGGGATTTGAGACAGGGCCGCTTTGGGGTGGATACTGTGAGATAACTCATCTACCAGAAGTAAATGCTGTGAAAATTCCAGACGGTGTCAGCTATGAACAAGCTGCAGCATCATCGATGACACTGATGACTGCTTGGCATATGCTAGTGGGACGCGCACGAATCAAACCCGGACAGCTGGTTTTGATAATGGGTGGGGGTTCAGGCATGGGAATTTTTGGAATTCAAATCTCAAAATTATTTGGTTGCACAGTAATTGCAACTGGTTCAGGAGATAAACTGCAAAAATGCATAGAACTAGGAGCTGACTATGCAGTAGATCACCGCGAAGAAAATTGGAATAAAAAAGTATTTGCAATATCAAAAGATTTTTCAATATCAAAAGATGGAATTCCGGGAATTGATGTAATTTTTGAGCACATTGGTGGTGCTAATTGGAATAAGGAACTAGGATTGCTCAAATACGGTGCGACCCTAGTCACTACTGGCGCCACAACCGGATATGACGTCGTATCTGATTTACGACATATTTTTTTCAAGGGGACAAATATTCTTGGCTCTACACTGGCTACCAAGGCAGAGCTAGAGGAAGCACTGTATTGGGTGTCGCAAGGAAAAATAAAACCTGTAATTGATTCAGTATATTCTCTTGAACAAGCAGTTGAAGCTCACACAAAAATGCTCAAAGGGAATCTCTTTGGCAAAATAATAATCAAGCCATGATAGAAACTGATAATCTGACGACTGATCTGAAAATTTCCAGAATAATTAATGGAATGTGGCAAGTTGCCGGAGGCCATGGTTACATTGATCCCTCAAAAGCGATATCTGAAATGCAACAGTATCGGTATTCCGGTCTTAACACGTGGGATATGGCAGATATTTATGGGCCTGCTGAAGAATTCTTTGGCAAGTTTTATCAGAAATCCAAATCTGGTGATAAAATTACTGGAATGACTAAATTTGTTCCCAATTCTGGTTCGATGAATAAAAATTTCGTTAACAGGGCAATCAAAAACTCTATTCTTAGAATGTGTGTGGAAAGTTTGGATCTTGTTCAATTTCACTGGTGGGACTATGAGGATCTCAGTTATTTGGATGCGTTAGAACACCTGACTAATCTGCAGGATGAGGGAAAAATTCGACACATAGGTCTTACTAATTTTGATACTAAACGTATGCAAATAATCTTGGAAAAGGGGTTCCGTATTGTATCTAACCAAGTCCAGTATTCAATAATTGATCAAAGACCTCAAGTGGAAATGGAAGATTTTTGCAAAAAACACAATATCAAACTTTTAGCATACGGAACAGTTGGAGGTGGGCTAATTTCAGAGAGGTTTCTAAATCAGCCAGAACCTACACGAATCGAGCTAAATACACACTCATTACAAAAATATCACAACATGATCAATGCATGGGGTGGTTGGAAATTATTCCAAAAATTACTAGAAGCATTAGCCAGTATTGCAAAAAATCATAATGTTTCGATAGTCAATGTCGCTACCCGGTTTATACTGGACCAGCCATGTGTGTCGGGAGTAATAATTGGCGCACGTCTTGGTTTATCCCAACACATTTCTGATAATCTCAAGACATTTTCTTTGAAATTAAATGCCGATGAGAAAAAAGGGATTCAGGAAATTATAAAACAATCAAATGATTTGTATGAGCATATTGGGGATTGTGGCTCTGAATACCGTTAATCTGGTGCACAATTTGCATCTCCTAGAAAAATCGTTGACCGTACGGGGTCTGAACGAGTCGATGAGTATTTTTGAGCCTAAGTGAACAGTATCCATAAGTCTGTATTCTCGGAAAATCATCTCGTGAGGGATCTAATTCTTATAGTGATTTTACCACCTAGTATTGATGTGTGTTAGGGATCTCAACGACCCATTTAGGCGCGGACGAATCCAAATGGAGCCTGCAAAAAAGCACGATGAGATGGAATCCAATTTTAAAACATCTATGTTGTTCCAAAAATCAATGAAGGCACTCTAAGGGCTCAGGTATATTATGCGCATTCTCTGAAGCATTCTTGATAGATGAACGACGTCTACTTGTTATGGACAATTTTTTCCATATTTGTCGGAATTTCACTTGCAATTGACTTGGGTGTATTCTCAAAACTTCTCAAAAAAAACGCTCACAAAGATGTTCCTCCATTCAAGACAGCCCTACGTTGGACCATAGTCTGGATATCCCTTGCCGGAATATTTGCCGGAATTATCTATGTGGATATGGGTCATGACAAACTAGCTGAATTCATCACGGGATATGCTCTTGAAAAATCACTTTCCGTTGATAACATGTTTGTGTTCTTACTTATCTTTACTTCATTGAAAATTCCCTACAAATTCCAGCACAGAGTCTTATCGATGGGTATTCTTGGGGCAATTGCAATGAGGGTGCCTCTAATTATTGCAGGGGCTCATCTCTTGGAAGAATTCCACTGGATGATCTATCTTTTTGGGGCATTTTTGATATTCACAGCACTTAGAATGCTTGCACAAAAAGGAGAAAAGAAAATTGAAGTTGAAAAAAACTTTGCTGTCAGATTGCTAAAAAAAATCATTCCAGTAGAAATTAACATTGATAGCCCCAAATTCTTTTTGATTAAGGATGGAATCAAGTATGCTACACCTCTTCTTGTTGCCTTGGTCATAATAGAATTCACAGATCTGTTATTTGCATTGGATTCAATTCCTGCCATTTTGGCTATCACAACAGATCCGTTCATTGTGATTACTTCTAACATATTTGCGATTTTGGGTCTGAGAAGTCTTTACTTTTTGTTAGCCGGTGTGATGGAAAAATTCCATTATCTCAAACCCGGTCTAATTGCAATTTTGTTATTCATAGGAATAAAGATGCTTGTTTCTGAGATAATTGACATTCCTACAGAAATGTCCCTGAGTGTAGTAATGGGAATACTTGGAATTGCCATACTAATGTCGTTTGTTAGAACACGAAGAATTACAGAATAATATTAGAAATTCTACTTCTTTGCGCCCAGAGTTCTATTCTTTAGCCTAAGGAAATTTCCTCTGCATTTTCTGCATCTGGAGGCTGCCATGGAATTACGTACTCCGCAATTAAGACAAATTTTCATGTGTAGTCTTGCTGCCTGAGCAATTCGTTTCTTTTCTGGATCTGTAATTGGCATTTGATAAAATCCTACCCTGTGTCCTTTTTAGTCTTTGGATCCCATCTTACCTGCTAGTAGCATGGCAACTTCGTTTGGTCGTTTGCCGACAGGGATATTTGCCTTGTTGAACATTGAAACTTTGGATTCTGCTGAACCATATGTTCCCATGACTATTGCTCCAGCATGACCCATTCTCTTTTCCTTTGGCGCATTACGTCCAGCAATGTATGCGACAATGGGTTTTTTGAAATTAGTATCAATAATATGCTGTGCCAGTATTTCTTCCGAATCTCCGCCAATTTCGCCTACTACGACCATTCCTTTAAGATCTGGATCATCTTTGACCATTTCAAAAGCATCAATCAGCCTAGTTCCATTTACTGGATCTCCGCCTATTCCAATTGTAATTGACTGACCATATCCTGCCTTGGTCAAAGCATTTGATATTTCATAAAGTAGGGTTCCGCTTTTTGATAAAACTGCAATATTGCCATGTTTGAATGGACTTGCTGGCATGATGCCTATTTTGATCAAGCCAGGAATCATAATTCCAGGCGTGTTTGGACCTATGATGATTGCGTCTTTTTGTTTGGCTAAATCTAAAACTTGCATTGTGTCACGAATTGGTACGTGTTCTGGTATTGCTACTAGCAGCTTAATACCTGCATCTAGGGCCTCTTTTGCAGCACCTAAAAAGAACTTGGCTGGCACAAAGACAATTGATATTTTTGCACCTGTTGCATCAACTGCTTCTTTTACTGTATTAAAAATTGGCACTCTATCTTCAAATTTTTGTCCGCCTTTTCCAGGAGTCACTCCTGCCGCAATATTGGTTCCATATTCTATCATCATTTTAGCATGGAGGGAGCCAAAAGTACCAGTTATGCCCTGAACTATTACAGGCATTCTCTGATAACTTCCGGCCGAATTTTTATCTCCTCTCAATAATTCATAGATGTTAGCCATTTTTTGCCACTCCCATTACCGCACCAGAAATTGCCTCTTCAACAGAATCAAACATTTTTGTTTTAGTTGGTTTGAGCATCTCTTTAGATTTTTCAGATTCTGAACCCATGAGTCTTGCATATACTGGAAGATCAATTAGTTTATCATCATACGCTTTGATAAATGCAGATGCGACGGTAGTAGTTTTTACAATTCCTCCATACAGATTAACCAGAATTGCTTTCACTTTTTTCATTTTTGAAATTAATGTTAGTGCTTCATAAACGGATTCAGTAGTTGCTCCTCCACCAACATCCAAAAAGCATGCGGCTTTACCGCCGTTATCAATTAACATGTCTAGTGTTGACATGACAAGACCTGCTCCATTGCCTACTACTGCAATATTTCCCTCTAATTCTACCAGAGTAAATCCTGATTTTTCTGCTCGCTCCTCAAGTTCCGTCTTTTCTTGATACTTGTCCATTTCAACATGTCTAAAGTTGGAATTATCATCAGTGATTACCTTGCCATCAAGTGCTAATAGTGAACCATCTTTTTGTAATGCAACTGGATTTATCTCTGCAAGCTCGGCTTCTTTTTCAATTGTTAATTTGGAGAGTCTCTGTAGCATGTCGACAAAATCTGTCACTGATTTTCCCGATAGTCCAATTGAGCTTGCAACTTCTTGAGCCACCTGCATACTGACATCACCTAACCCGACTTCGCGAATAGTTTGATTCTTTACAGATTCGATTTCAACTCCGCCTTCACCTGATGCAATGATCGTGTAGCATCTCTTGGAGCGATTCAAAAACAATGATAGATAGATTTCTTTTTCATATTCAGCCATTTTTTCTAGTAGGATGGCACGTGCTTTTTCACCTTTGATGGTCATTCCGGCAACTTGAGGATATTTTAGCTCGAATTCATCTTGATTTTTTACAATTTGAATTCCTCCGGCCTTTCCACGTCCTCCGACTGGAGCTTGGAATTTTATTACAAATGGATATCCTAGTTCAGCAGCATGCTTTCTAGCCTCTTCAATTGTATTTGAATATCTTCCCTTAGGTGTCTTGATTCCATACTGACCAAAAAGCTCCTTTGCTTGGAATTCCAAAAGTCGCATGGAAGAATTTTTTTAGGGGTCTTTATAATTTGTTAGTTCATCTGCTCTTCTAAGAGCTCTATTGTCTGTAAAAATAGATCTTTGCTTTTTCTGATCAACCTTTGTGGAAATTCATCCAAACCATAAATCATTTGTTGTCTAAATGTTGGGGGAATTACTCCTCCTGATATTACCACTTGTTCTATTACGTGCTTGTCAGTCAGCGAACAAACAATTTCTTCATATGAATCACTTTCCTCTTCCAAGGTCTGTCTGTACAAAATAATAGGCGTTCCTGTTTTTGTGACAACTCCTGCTCCTTTCTTTAGTAATTCTCCGAGATGTTGCACTTGCCATGCATCAAGGCTGATCTGCTTTACCATTACAGTATAATGGATATTTTGCTATTTAACCCCAGATATTTGTCAAAAGCTAGCTTGCTACTCTATCCAGATACGAATTTTTTGACCATCAATGTCATCGTCTTTGGTTTGAGGTGCTGAATCAAAATCGACTGCTTTTACTCTGACTAGAAATGCCAAATCCTTTGACTTTTCCTTTAGCATTTCAAGTGATTCTTGGTCTAGATCTAATACGTGTGCACAATTCAAAATATCTGTGGGGTTGTAACCTCTTTCTTTGCGTAATGTTTGCAGTCTTCTAGCCAAATCTTTTACTAATCCTCTGGCCATCATTTCTCGGTTTCTAGTAGTGGATATGATTACGATTAAAGATTCGCGTTGTGAGTAGGCATATCCATCTTGGGCATCAAAAGAGACAATAAAATCTTCCAAGTCCAGAGTGATCTTTTCAGAACCAACATCAAACGTATGTGATTTGATTTTTAGAAGATTTGAAACAATTTCTTCAGGTTTAGTGCCAGAAAATGCCGATAATAGTCCACCCATATGTTGTTTAGCCTTGGGTCCTATTTTTTTTCGGTCCAATTCTACTAGGGGTTTTATTGGGATTCCAAGACTTTGCATCTCTGCAATTAACTCTAGGCCTGACTTGTTTTGAAGCTCAAATATTCTAGATGACTCTACGTTCATTTGTGTTAATAATAGATCTAATAATGACTCTAGTTTGGATTTCTCTCCAGGCTTAACACAGATGACTGCATCAGTTAGTGGCCATCTTCGCTTTAGTTTGGCCTTCATTCTGGCTGCAGATGATACTGATACTGATTCTTTCATCAAATCAAATGATTCCTCGATAGTCTCATTGATAAGCTCTGATTCTGGAGAGGGCCACCTTTGAAGCAAAATGCTTTCTTTGCCAAAAACACAAAGATGGAGGTATTCACTAGTGTATGGGCAAAGTGGGTGTATCAGAATGTCTAGTGTTTGGAGAATTTTGTGTAATATGGCGTAAATTGCAAATCTTCTTTCTGTCTTGGAATTATCCTCATCCCATAATTCTGCCTTTGTGATTGGAATGTAGACTTGGCTAAGAGAGTTAATTATGAAATCTTCTAGAGCACGCGCTGATTCATGAAACTTACACACATCATTATTTTCTTTGACTAGCGTCACTAGTTTTTGTAATTTTGATAAAATCCAAATATCTGGTGAACCTAAAAGATTTTTTTGCATTGCCTGAGATACTGTATGTGTGTTATAGTCGAAATTATCATACTCGCTATTTTGTTTGTAATACAGATGAATGTGATATAATGTGTTGAGAATTTGATATGGTCTTGACATCATTTCGTCTGTGCTGAAATTGATAGGCTCTATTGGACTAGATTTCCAGATAAAATAAAAGCGAATCAAGTCGACTGGATATTTTGTTAATAATTCTTTTCCATCCATTACATTTCCCAGACTTTTACTCATCTTGTTTCCGTTTTTGTCCAAGACGTGACCTTGGAACAAAAATGCTGAATATGGAGGCGTGGATTTGTTATTCAAGATTACATTTTCAATTAACAATGTGTATGCCCACCCTCTTGTCTGATCAATTCCCTCTGTTAGAAATGGAGCAGGAATTCCATCTGAATAATCTTTATCTGATAGCGAAGAATATGGCGCAGACCCGCTATTATGCCATGTGTCTAGGACAAATTTCTCCCTTTCCATCTGAGCGCCGCATTTTTTACATTTGATTACTACTCTGTCAATCCATGGTCTGTGAAGCTCAAAATTTGGACCGTCTGGGAGATCGGATGCGGCATCTGTGATTTCGTTTCTTGAAAACAATCTCTCAATGTTTCCACATTTACAGTTCCATATTGGTAAAGGACAACCCCAAAATCTTTCACGTGAAATGCACCATGGGTGTTTTTCTTTTATGATTCCAAGAAATCTGTTCTTTGGCTGATCAAAAAAATATTCAACCTTCTCAGCCGCATCTATTGCCTTGTCGCCTAATCTATCAAGCATGTAAAAGAATTCGCGTCTTGCAAGCCATACTATTGGATGATGCGAGCGCCAGCACAATGGATACTTGTGTTTAATCCTACCAATTCTGACTAGAGCGCCATTAGTCTTGATGTCTTCTACAATAGGCCTGTCTGCATCTCGAACAAATAATGAAGCATATTTTCCGGCATCTTGTGTGAATTTTACCTCATCATCAATGGGTGAAAACACCTGCACCCTTCTTTTCTGCGCAATGTTATAGTCCTCTTCACCGTTTGCTGGTGCAAGATGAACCAGTCCGCTGCCTGTGCTAGGGTCAACAAATTCTTCAGATACGGCAATGTGGTAATTGGGCGTCTTTGCAAGCTCTGCTAGCTTTGGAATTTCTCTTAATAATGGATGAATGTATTTTCTTCCCTCAAATGTGTGACCCCTCACAGTTTTTACAATTTCATATCTTTCAAGTTTAACTTCCTTGGCAAATTCATCCAGTCTTTTCTCTCCGATAATCCAGATTTCATTTTCGACTTTAACATAGTGATAGTTCTCATCTGGATTCAGACCTACCATTGCGTCTGTAACCAGAGTGAATGGCATTGTAGTCCATACGATCAAAAATACATCTTCTGACTCTAATTTGACTTTGTAATACAGTGATGGGTCTTGAACTAGCTCGTATCCTTGGTTAACTTCTTGACTAGAAAGCGCAGTTTGGCAGCTAGGACAATAAGCTACAATTCTGTAGCCCTCTGTTAGAACACCTATTTCATGAGCTTTTTTTAGAATTTGCCATTCTCGCTCAATGAATTCGTCTTTGTATGTCCAGTAAGCATCATTTTGATTAAATGACATGCCGAGAAGCTTGTCTACTTCAATCCATTTTTCATTATATTTGTGGACAAGTTTTTTGCATTCGGCAACTATTTTTTCAATTCCAAAGGATTTTAGAATTTCAGTTTTTCCGCCAGTAATTCCGAGCTCTTTTTCAGCCTGTAATTCAACTGGAAGTCCCTGAGTATCCCAGCCCGCATTGAATGTAATTCTGTGTCCGCATAATGTGTTATAGCGATACCAGAGATCCTTGATTATCCTCCCACGAAGGTGTCCGGCATGAGGAATTCCATTCATTGTTGGAGGTCCTTCTATGAAGACAAGTTTCTGACCTGTCTTTACAGTATCTAGTGATCTTTGCAAATCAAACTGTGATAAGTGTTGACGAACTTGCTCTTCGATTTTTTTAGAATTAAACTCCTTGTCTAATTGCAATATCGTAGAAACTGTGATCTGATTTTATAAAGCAAGCTAGGTTTTGTTCAGAAATTGCGATTATATACGAGAATGCGAGGTTGTGTTCGTTGGTCAATGTTTTAGTTGTCGGCTCCGGAGGCAGGGAGCATGCGCTTGGTTGGAAAATGGCACAATCATGTTTAGTCGACAAGGTTTTCCATGCACCTGGAAACGGAGGAACCATAGAAAACATTCCAATTAATCCAGAAGAAATTGACAAGCTAATGCAATTTGCAATTAAACATGATTGTTTTACTGTAGTAGGTCCAGAAGCACCACTCTCTAAGGGAATTGTTGATAAATTTACTGAAAATAAACTTGCAATATTTGGTCCAACTCAAAAGGCCTCACAATTGGAATCTAGCAAAATTTGGGCAAAACAATTCATGCAAAGAAACGGTATACCTACAGCGCCGTTTGGAATATTCGATGATGCAAACAAGGCAAAAGAATACGTCCAATCACTGAATTATCCCGTCGTAATCAAAGCAGATGGTCTAGCTGCAGGTAAAGGAGTGATTGTATGTGATGATAAAAAAGATGCACTTTCTGCTATTGATGAGATGCTAGTCAAAAATTCATTTGGTTCTGCTGGCTCTAGTATAGTAATTGAAAAAAGAATTGATGGGATAGAGGCTTCCTATATAGCGCTATGTGATGGACAGACTGCAATTCCTATGGCCACAAGCCAGGATCACAAAAGAATTTTTGATAATGATAAAGGTCCTAACACGGGCGGAATGGGTGCGTATTCGCCAACTGGAGTAATCACTGATGTTCTTGCTCAAAAAATCCAAAAAGAAATTATTGAAAAAACAATCTCCTCTATGAAAAGGGAAGGAATTCCGTTCAAGGGATTTCTATACGCTGGAATAATGGTAAAAGATGGAGAGCCTTTTGTTCTGGAATATAATGCTAGAATGGGCGACCCTGAATGTCAACCAATTATGATGAGAATGGATTCTGATCTCTATGAGTATTTGCTAGCATCATCTCAAGGAAAACTTGAATCTCTGCCTAAAATTTCATGGAAAAAAGAAACCGCTGTCTGTGTGGTTCTTGCCTCAAACGGTTATCCTGATTCTTATCCTAAAAATGAAAAGATTTCTGGACTTGAAAACATAGATGATGCTAACACTATGGTTTTCCATGCTGGCACAAAACAAGAGGGTGATGATGTTCTTACAAATGGCGGACGAGTTCTGGGTGTTACTGCCTTGGGTACTACACTGGAATCTGCAATTTCTAATGCATACGAGTCCGTAGGAAAAATCAAGTGGAAAAACAAATACTGTAGAATGGATATTGGTAAAAAAGGACTAGCTTTTCTGTGAGTAAATTATTTCGTCTTCGGTAATTATTATGTCGATTTTGACATCCAAGTCATCGCGTGGTATATTTTTTGCAATTGATTTGGAATATGCTAAAGCAATGGTAGTGTTTTTTTTGCCTGCAAGAAACTTGTCATAATAACCCATACCATATCCTAATCTATCGCCAGTTCTTGTCATTGAAACTGCAGGAACTATGATAATATCAAAATCATTTTTCATCGGGCAATATTGTTTTGGTTCCATTATGCCGAACTCTCCTCTTTCAAGATCTTCAAATTTTTTTACCTCGTAGAATACTAGTTTTTCACCATCAACACGCGGCAGTGCAAGTATTTTTCCATGGCTGATGATCTCTTGCATTATTTCATGCGTTCTGACCTCGCTTCCTGCCGAGTGATAGCAGGCTACTGTTTGCGCCTTTCGGTATGATTCAACTTTGCCAAGATTTTTTCTAATCTGCTTACTTGCAATTTCTATGAGATCTGCTGACAACCAATCCCTTTTTTCAAGGAACTGTCTGCGAAGATTTTCCTTAGTTTCTGCCATATCCTGCTGCAGTGATTGTGTTCTTTAGAAGCATTGCTATTGTCATGGGGCCTACACCGCCTGGAACTGGCGATGCAAAGGATGCCTTTTGAATTATATCTTCAAAATCGCAATCCCCGACTAGTTTGCCATCTAGTCTGGTAGTTGCCACATCGATCACCACCGCGCCCTCGCGAATCATTTCTTTTGTAAGCTTGAACTTTGTTCTGTCACCTACTCCAGTAATGATAATGTCCGCACTCTTACAAACATCTGATAAATTTTTTGTCTTTGAATGTGCAATAGTGACAGTGGCATTTTTTTCTAATAGTAAATGAATTAGTGGCTTGCCAACTAAATTACTTCGATTGATAATTAACGCGTTTTTTCCTTCCACTGGAATTGAATAATATTGCAATAACTCTATTACTCCCGACGGAGTGCATGCTTTTAGCGCAGCCTTTCTCATCGTAAGCAATCCTGCATTTTGAGGTGTTAGTCCGTCCACGTCCTTTGCAGGTAAAATTCTGGATGTAGTTTCAAATTCGTTACACTGTGGAGGTAATGGCAACTGTACTAGTATTCCATGTACTTCGGAATCCTTGTTTAGAGTATCGACTAGAGAGTTCAATTCTGACTGGGTAATCGTCGATGGAAGCTTGTGATCCTTTGTCTTTATTCCAACTTCAGCGCATGCCTTTTGCTTGTTTCTAACATACGTGGCGGAAGCAGGATTCTCACCTACCAGAACCGTTGCCAAACATGGTTGAATTCCTTTTGACTTGAGATGCTCCACTTCCTTTTTGACCTGTTCTCTGACTGCAGATGAAACAACTAGTCCGTCTATCTTTGTGCCGACCAATACACATGTCTTTGATAATAATTCTAATTTAACCTATCAAAAAATTGACGAGAACGAGAAAATGAAAAGTAAAAGGTATTAGCAGCAAGGCTTCGTTCTCGTCAACATAACTTGCTTTTGGGAATATTTATGCTCAGATTAACTATGTTAACTCAGAATTATTAGTTTGAATTCAATTATTTCTATTGATGGATAATTATGATGAATCATACGTAATAGTTATAGGTATTATAGAGACAAATTCGCATAAATTAGTGATATTATGAACTCACGCGAAAAAATTCTTGTTGGAATAATTGCTGCACTGACTCTAGTAGTTGCCGCTGGATTTGCTACCAACTTTGGATTTACAGATAAAATCACAACTCAAACACGAGAAATTACAAAAATCAGCGAGCAACCTGATGTTTTGAAACCAAAAATTGTTGACGAATCTAGTCCTACTGTGCCAAAATTAGAATATGCTGCAATTTCTGACAATCCAAACCAAAAAAGCCCACTTACAATTCTTTTCAAAAACGTGGAAAATTCTGTAGTCCAGATAACAAGCAAAGTTTCTGTAGTAAATCATAACATCATAATCAACGGTTCTCCTCTAGAGAGTGAATCATCAAGACTGGGTTCTGGATTTGTTTACGATACCAATGGGAGAATCATCACAAATAATCATGTAGTTGACGGTGCACAGACTGTAGATGTGAGATTTGTGGACGGAAACATCTATTCGGCCAAAGTCGTGGGAACTGATCCCTACAATGACATTGCGGTTTTGCAAATAACGGATGATTTCACCGACGAGTCCGTAATTCCATTACCATTGGCAAATTCTGACGATTTGGAAGTAGGTCAGCAAATAGTGGCAATTGGAAACCCATTTGGGTTATCTGATACTATGACTACTGGTATAATTAGTCAGGTTGGCCGTTTATTGCCAAACCGTGAAGCTGGCTATTCTATTGCTGGGGTTATTCAAACAGACGCAGCAATCAATCCTGGTAATTCAGGTGGACCAATGTTGAACTTGAATGGCCAAGTCATCGGAATTAATACTGCAATCCAGTCTACCACTGGCGAATTCTCTGGAATCGGCTTTGCTGTTCCATCTAATACAATTAAAAGAATTGTTCCGTCTCTAATCGAAAAAGGACACTATGAAAACCCATGGTTGGGCGTCTCTGGAACAAGCTTAACCCCAGACATATCCAAACAACTTGGATTGGAAAAAAACTATCATGGTGTTATGGTGACTGCTGTAGTCAAGGACGGGCCTGCTCAAAAGGCTGGACTAAAAGAGGCCGTTTATAATGCCGAAAAGGAACTTCGCGGAGCAGATGTGATTATTCAGCTTGACGGAAAAGAAATGCGTGACATTGATGATCTGATACTGTATTTGGCACAAAACAAATCCGTCGGAGATAGTGTAATGCTCAAAGTTAATAGAGATGGCCAGATAATCGAGTTAACTGCAGAACTTGCCGCTAGACCTTCAAAATAACTTAAATTCTACAGTTGCTGTTTTTGTATAATGAAAAAAGATGTCCTACCTATTGATAAAAACGGTTTTTCAAACAAGTTCTTCGAAGAACTCGAAAAAGAACATGATAAAATATCCGAGTTTGCGGACCGTCAGAAAAAACTAAAGCAAAAACACACCCAGTCCGGACTAAAATAATCTTGAATTACTATATCGTTATCGTTGGAATTTTAGCAGTATCTGGATTATCCTATGCTGATGCTGCTACAATAAAGCAAACCATGGACGGTGCTATGGAACTGACTATAGAATATCCTGACTCTGTAATTGTGGATCGTGATTTTACAATATCTGCATTTTTTCAAAACAATGGTTGGGAGGACAAACAAGATGTTAAATTTCTTGTAGAATCACAAAATAGGGACATTCTTTCAACAAATCAGACAATTCAGGCGCAGCGACTATCAAAGGGAGGCTCATTTGGGGGAACTATGGAATTTCATATTGCACCTAATGCGGAGCTTGGAAGCCATTATCTTAATGCGATTTATTCACAGGTTCTTTTGAGTAATAACGAAACCCCACAACCCAAAATCGAAAAAAATATTGCGATTCCTCTAGTGATCAAAGGCGAGCCAGAAGTTTTGCTCAAGACAATCACTCCAAATAGCATATTTGAAAATGCTGAATTTCCTTTTGACGTAGAAATTGTATCCAAAGACATCTCAATTCATGATGTAAATGTGAAAATCACGCCTCCGCTAGAAATTACAGTGAGGGGACAGACATCATTTGCATATTCTGTTATAGAGAAAAATAATCCAGTTTTAATTAAAACCCAGATAATCACTCCTCCAACTCAGGTTAGCCTTGAGCACAAGCTTCCATTTGAGATTCAAGTAAATTATGTGGATGATTCCGGAGAATCCAAGACTGTATCGCAGACTGTTCAGATTTTACTAAGACCTAGGACTATCATGGAATTTACAACAGAGGGTGGAGTATGGATTGGAAGTTTCTTTCTTGCTCCTTATCTGAGTATGGGTACATTAATAGGAATTCCTGCAGGCACACTATTTTCACTAATGATTAAAAGATTGCAAAAAAAGAAAAAGATCAAGAGGAAAAAATGAAAATAGAATTTGACGTAAGAAAACACATTAAGGAGATAAAAAACTCGGATGAATACTTTCACACATTTATCAACCGTGAAAATATCGCCGCCGGAGTATTGGTTTTAGAACCTGGAGAAGAGGACACTCAGACACCTCATGATGCAGACGAATTGTACTATATTATCAAAGGGGATGGATTTTTACACATTAACAAAAAAGAATATGCTATTTCAGATGGGTTGGCCTACTATGTCCAAAAAAACATACCTCACAAGTTTCATGGAAATAAAAAGCAGTTAATTGCCTTGTATTTTTTTAGTGGCCCTGATTCTTAGAAGCCATGTTAATTGCTTTGACTTTACCTTCTGCGACTAGCTTTACTGCCTTGGCATAAGCTATGTGTTCTTTGGCCAAAATTCTTTTTGATAATGTCTCTTCAGTATCACCGTCCTTAACTGGAACTATTTCTTGCAAAATTATGGGACCGGTATCGACCCCAGAATCCACAAAGTGAACAGTGCATCCGGAATATTTTACGCCATAATCAAGTGCCTGTTTTTGTGCATGCAATCCGGGAAATGAAGGCAATAATGCTGGATGAATATTTAGAATCTTGTTTTTGTATTTTTCAATGAATTCAGGACTAATTATTCTCATAAATCCAGCCAAACAAATCAATCCTGTTTTTGGAGTGACACTGTATTTTTCTAGGCATTTTATTATGAGCTGGTCATACTCCCATCTTGTTCCGGTGAATCCCTTGCTTGGAATTATCTCTGTAGGCACGCCTAGTTTTTTTGCGACTTCTAGTCCTTTGGCGTCTGGATTGTTAGATATTACAACTGCTGGCTTGATTGGAATTCTTTTCTTTCTTATCGCTTTTAGTATGGCCTCCATATTGCTACCTTTGCCGGAAATCAAAATTCCTAAGTTCAATGATTTTATCATAGTTTGATTGATTTTATGTTTTTAGTATTTTTCAATCTGTTTTACTTGGCAAAAATGCGACTCGTACAAAGAAACCATCTTTTTTGCGAACGAGTCCTAGATAGCTTATTATTCGAACCGTCAAGTCCGAGATCATGAAGATAAAAAATAATTCTTATGTTTTGTTTTTCTATAATGATTCCAAAAAATGGCTTCAAAAAATCGACAAAAAGCAGTCTCTTCATACTCATGTTGGTGTTATCAAACACAAGGATGCTATAGGCAAAGAATTTGGCAGTAGACTGAGAACCAACAAAGACAAGTATGTCTACATGCTAGATCCCACAATCCATGACTTTGTAATGAAAAGTCAGCACGGCACACAAATTGTTTATCCTAAAGACCTTGGATACATAGCTGCACGTGCAGGTGTACAATCTGGACAAACAGTTTTAGAAATTGGTACTGGAAGTGGTGCACTAACGACATTTTTAGCAAGCATTGTTAAACCCCGAGGACATGTTTACACTTTTGATGTTGCGCCTGATTTTATGGAGATTGCAAAAAAGAACATCACTCGAGCAGGCATGATAAAACATGTAACAATGCATGAGCTAGATCTTAAGACTGCCAAGAAGGCACCATTATCAGATGTTGATATCGCAGTAGTAGATCTGGGTGACCCATGGACTGTAGTTCCAATTGTACGAAAGATGCTAAAAGGCTCTGGCGCATTCATAGCGATTTGTCCAACTATGAATCAGCTAGAAAAGCTGTCTGCATCCCTAATTGAAAACGAATTTGCAGACATAGAGTGCTCTGAACACATCTTGCGAACAATAGAGGCTAGAGAGGGAAAAACCAGACACTCATTTTATGGAATAGGTCATACAACATATGTTGCATTTGCAAGAAAGGTATTCTATGATGCCAAGTCTAAAAAACTGCTAAAAGAGCAGAAATCTGCTGAATCTCTTGAAAAATCCGACGCCACCCCTAGTGAAGAACAAGACTGAACGAAGAAAATTTATCCAAACTGATTGTAGGGGTCTGGTGGCTCTAAAACTAAGCTCTGCAATAATTAGAAAATTCATTCCAGGAAGAAAAACAGATTCTCGTAAAGGTCAAAATGGCAAGGTTCTCGTCGTGGGTGGAAGCTACATGTATCATGGCGCACCAATTCTTGCATCACTTGCAGCACTCAGGGCAGGAAGTGATCTTGTCTATACTGCGGTGCCAAAAATTAACGCCTCTGCAACTAGGGCAATTTCTCCAAATCTTATAGTGATTCCAATGGTTGATGCCAAGCTCACTCGTGGCTCAGCTAACAAACTCTTGGGACAAGTCCAATCAGGACTTGATTCTGCAACAATTGGAATGGGTCTAGCTATTGCTGATGAAGAAGGTCTAAAAACTCTCATACGAGAATTATCCGCACAGGATATTCGACTATCCCTTGATGCCAGTGCACTGGTAAGCTCAATTCTGCCAATTCTCAGTCAGAAAAATATCGTTCTAACACCACATGCTGGCGAATTTCAGAGATTGTTTGGAGTTTTACCTTCTAATAAGATCCTAGATAGAATCAAACTCGTGGAAAAATATGCCCATGAGTACTCGATTACAATTTTGCTCAAAGGTCCCACAGATATTATCTCTGATGGTAATAAGACATATCTTAATCAAAAGAACTTGCCGTCAATGACAGTTGGTGGTACTGGTGATGTTTTATCTGGATTGGTAGCAGCCATGCTCTCCAAGAACCGAAATACTCTGGAATCTGCATCTGCTGCTTCATTTGTCAATGGAATTGCAGGTAAAATGGCACAAAAAAAGCACGGATTTCACATTGTGGCAACAGACCTTGTGGAGAATATTTCTAGTGCTATCAAACCTTTTGACAAAGTGATTAGATGAACAAAATAATCTCTCATGTTGATAAAAACATGCCAGGCCTCATCTCTGATTTACAAACCCTTATTCGTCAGCCTAGTGTCTCTGCAAAAAATCAAGGAATCAAAGAATGTGCAACACTTGTTGCTAGAATGCTAAAAAAATCTGGAATAAAATCAGAAATTCTCAAAATAAAAGGAGCCGCACCACTTGTGTATGGTGAAATAAAATCAAAGAAAAACCCCAACAAGACTATATTATTTTACAATCATTATGACGTTCAGCCTGCAGAACCGTTTGAGCTCTGGGATGACCTGCCATTTAGTGGAAAGTTAAAGGGAAACAAAATTTTTGGTCGCGGCTCAGCTGATGACAAGGGTGAGCTAATCACTAGGATAAAGGCAGTTGAGGCGTTCTTGAAAGAAACTGGAGATGTTCCATGTAATGTCAAATTTGTAATAGAAGGTGAAGAGGAAATTGGAAGTACACATGTCGAGTTATATCTAAAAAAATTCAGAAAAAAATTTGCTTGCGATGGAGTAATCTGGGAATTTGGTTATGTTGATACCAAATCTAGACCGATAATAGGACTTGGAATGAAAGGTCTTTTGTATGTGGAACTAACTGCTCAGGAATCAATACGTGATGCTCACTCTAGTCTTGCAGTAATAATCAAAAATCCCGCATGGAGACTAGTTGAAGCATTAAACACCATACGTGATGCTAAAGGAAAAATTCTCATCAAAGATTGGTACAAGGAAGTTACTCCATTTAACAAAGCTGATTTGGATTTACTTGACAGCGAACCATTTGATGAATTTGGATTTAAGAGAGAATATGGAATTTCTGAATTTCTTAATAAGATGAAAGGACTCGAAGTAAAAAAAGCACTGGCCGGCAATCCAACATGTAATATTGCGGGGATGATTTCAGGATACACTCTACAAGGTGCCAAAACCGTTCTGCCGTCATATGCTAGTGTAAAAATTGATTTTAGGCTGGTTCCAAAAATGAATCCAAAAAAACAAATTGCTAGATTAAAAGATCACCTAAAAAAGAATGGATTCTCAGATGTTTCTGTAAAAATTTTTCATGGCGAGGCAGCTTCGAGAACTGATCCTTCTAGTCCTTTTGTTAGAATTGTTAGAGAGGCAGCAAAGGAATCATTTGGAAAATATATTGTTAATGTCTCTAATGCTGGAACTGGACCTATGCACTCTTTTGCCAGCATACTGAGGGCTCCATGCATATTGATTGGATCGACTTACATGTTTGCAAGAATTCACTCTCCAAATGAATTTGCAAGGATCGATCTTTTAAAAAAGACAACCAAATGTATGTGCCATATTCTTAATAGATTCTGAGCCTGTTTTTATCGCAAAAGACTTTAAAGTGCATCTGAATCATTCAAAAATATGTCAATGTACATGCCTGGTGCAACCGCAGTCGGTATAACTTTTGATAGCGGAGTTGTTTTTGCCAGCGAAAAAAGAATCGCATATGGAAATTTCTTGGTTTCAAAAAATACTAAAAAAACATACTCACTAACTGACAAAGTTGGCACCAGCGTAGCAGGTCTAGTTGCAGACATGCAAATCCTAGTTTTGCAAATCAAGGCACTTGCAAAAATTAGAAAAATGGAACTAAAACGTGATGTACCGCAAAACTCTATTGCAAAAATGATGTCAAATATGATGTATGAGAGACGCTTCTTCCCACTATTGACTCAGGTTATTGTTGGGGGAGTAGTTGGAAAACCATCTATATTCACATTGGACCCACTTGGTTCTGTATTGCCTGATGATTATGCTGCAGTAGGAACTGGGGCTGAAATGGCTCTAGGCGTTTTGGATCACCAGTACAAGGCCAACATGTCTGAAAAAGAGGCAACTGATCTTGCAATCAAGTCTGTCAAGGCAGCCACAATGAGGGATTCATTTTCTGGTGACGGAATTGATGTTCTAGTTATTACAAAACAAGGAACTAAAGAGTTCACTGAAAAACTTTAAACTAAAAGATAGACCTGGATTCATAAAACTACTAGACCTTGATCGTTTACTAATTTTTAGATGATGTTTTGATTTGTTTTTTCTTGTTTTTGGTTCCAAAAAGCTAGTGGATTTGCAGAAGAATAAAAGAAACATGTGTTGTGATAAACTATATCATGATTGATCTTTATCGATTACTCCCAGAAGAAATGGAAAAGCTAGTTTTGGAGATGAATCAGCCCAGATACCGCGCGGACCAGATTCTACATGCGTTATACCATGAATATCCAAAAAACATGGCTGAACTAAAGCAGCTTCCTACAGTGATGAGAGCAGAACTAGTCGAAATGGGATATACTGTTGGCGCTGCTGTTGAGACACATCGTGTTGTAAGTGAAGATGGAGATACTACCAAAATTTTACTATCATTAAATGATGGTACACTCATTGAAGCAGTTTTGATACAATATCAATCCGAAAAACCAAATGGGCATCCGCGTTCAACCATTTGTGTATCGACTCAGGTAGGATGTGCAATGAAATGCGTTTTCTGTGCAACAGGACAGATGGGTTTTCAGAGAAACATACGAGCAGAGGAAATCGTAGCTCAGGTGATGCACTTTGCTAATATTTTGAGGAGTAGGGGTCAACACATTACAAATATTGTATTCATGGGAATGGGTGAACCACTTGCAAATTACGATGAGACAATTCGTGCAGTCAGACTACTTACACATCCAAAAGCGTTTGGACTAGGTCAGCGAAGCATTACCATATCTACTATAGGCTTGATTGCAGGAATTGACAGGCTTGCTGAAGAAGACTTGCAGATTGGATTAGCAATATCATTACATGCTCCAAACAATGAAATGCGCAAATGGCTAGTCCCAACCGCATCCCCTAATTCAGTACAAGACATAATCTCTGCTGGAAAACGATATTTTAGAATAACAGGACGGCGTGTAACATTCGAATATGCTTTAATTGATGGTGTGAATGATTCACCAGAAACTGCTGAAGAATTGGCCTGGCTTTTGCGGGGTAACGGTTCTCATGTTAATCTAATTCCGGTGAATCCAACGGCGGGGGATTTTGAACGCCCATCGAAAAGAAACGTCCTTGAGTTTGAGGATATTTTACTTGATAGTGGTGTAAACTGTACCGTTAGAGTGGAAAAGGGCTCCGAGATATCTGCCGCATGCGGGCAACTAAGAACTGATGTGGTAAAAAGAAAACCTTCTCAAAGCTTTAAGAATTGATAATGAGTTTACTGAAAAATTCTATTCTTTAATTGATTTCTTGGCTTCCCAATATTTGTCCGATATGTAATGCAGATTCTCAATGACAATTCCCTTGTCCATCTGTTTCATTTCCTCACTTGAAACCAAGGTACGTCCAACGGCTAGTGATTTTTTCTGAGATTCTTCCTGTATGCATACGATTTGACCCTTTTCAAAATCTCCAAAACTTCGAATTCCAGGGCGCATTACATTTGCACCATTGCACATGAACTTTACAGCGCCCATGTCTACAATTATACTGGGAAACATGGATAGTGTTTGGGCATCGGATAAAAATGGTAAATAATTTTCTCCGATTTTAATTGCTGTTAAACCCTCACCAATAATTATCTGACCTTCCTCCAACTCGTAGATTTTTAGATTTTTGATCTTTGGTCTTTCGATTTTCCACTGTTCGGCTATTTTGGATAGAACCTCAGCAGTTTCTGATTTTGATATTAGGTTTGACTTCAAGCCCGTAAAATTTCCTTTCTAATATCAAGTAAATCTCTCAATATTGCACTGGCTGTCTCTGTTCCCCCTGCGCCCTTGCCAATTATGGTCTGAGTCCCAGAATGTTCTGATGTAAAAGATATTGCATTGAGGGTTCCGTTTACGCACAATGGATCTTCTAGTGGGATCTCTTTTGGCGATACCTCCAAATCTTTGTTACAAGACGCAATCAGCTTTATTGCCATTTTCTTTTTGGCTGCCTTTTTGACATCATCCAAGGTAACTTTACGAATTCCTGTTCTTTTGATATCTGGCATTGTGACTTTCATTCCCATAATCCAGTTTGCCAAAATAACTAGCTTGGCAGCTGCATCAAATCCGTCAAGGTCAAGTGATTCATCAGCTTCTACATATCCGCGAGACTTGGCATCTTTAAGCGCCTGAGAAAAGCTCATACCTCGAGCCATATTGGTTAGAATGTAATTTGTTGTGCCATTAAGTATGCCTGCAAATGATGTGATCTGCTCGCCCTGTAAACTACTCTTGGCATAGTTAAGAATTGGCGTTCCACCTCCTACAGTACCTGAGAATCTGAACTGGACCTGATTATACACAGCTAACTCCATTAGAGAAGGAAATGCAATTGCAAGAGGTCCTTTGTTTACTGATATTACGTGCATTCCAAGTTTCATTGCGTTTGTAATGTGTGACATGCCGGGTTCTGCATCCTTGTAATTGCTTGCTGTCGTCTCGATTAGAACATCTGCATCAATATTTTTTATTATGTCAAGACCGTCCAATTTTTTTGATTTGTCATAATTTTTAATTGAACCGTATTTTTTTTTGACATCTACTAGTCTGCTCAAATCCAAGCCGGATTGATCAACTGCACCACCATGCGTGTCAAATGCGCCGACAATTCTTGGCATGATGCCATATTTTGCATACAGATCATCTGAGCGAGATACTAGAAGTTTTGCCAGGCTTTGCGCAACGGTACCAAATCCGCAAACTATTATTCTCATTTTCTACTTCAAACTTTGTCTGACTCTTGTTTATATTAGTTCGACTAGGATTTTTCTAAATTAAGAGATATGGAATTGATGCAAAATCTATTCCCTGTAGGCTTGGGACCATCCTCAAAAACATGTCCTAAATGAGCATCACACTTTGCGCACATGACTTCCACTCGAAGCATCCCGTAACTTTGATCTTTTTCATATTTCACACTGTCTTTGTGTATTGGTTCCCAAAAACTTGGCCATCCAGAACCGGAATCGTATTTTGTCTTTGAGCTAAACAATTCATTGCCGCAACACTTGCACCTGTAAATCCCATCATCCTTGCAATACGTGTATTTTCCAGTAAATGGCGGCTCTGTTGATTTCATTCTGCATACATCAAATTCTTCATCAGAGAGCTCTTGCTTCCACTGAGAGTTTGGCTTGTCAACTTTGTCCATAATTTCAAAGAATTATTCGCAATATTATAGGATTGTTCTTATTTGGATGATTTTCTTTTTTCTTCTATTCTTTTTTCGGATTCAAATCTTTCAAGCTCATAGGAATTTAGATCTACAAATTTGATAACTCTGGAGAGATTTGGCTGTTTTTTCTTTATCTCTGAGAACATTTTTTGTGCAACTTGACGATAGTCAACATGCCCTTGAGGAATAGTTCTTAGTTCTATTAGGTGAACTGCCTCTCTGAGATTCATATTAATAAAAAATGGATAGTTGTATGCAAAATTTACCACATACTGGGCCTGCTGGGGCATTTTTTTTCTAATTGAATCAAAGACTTGTTTTGTATTTTTCATACATGAATCATAATCAGATTTAATTCCTAATTCGGTGATCTCTTTTGGAGTGCTGTATCCGTGATCAGTTGTTAGCAATTGGCGCTCTAGTGTTAGAATTCGGTGTCTGTGTAAATCTCGAAACATTCCAAAGTTCCCAATGATGTCAAAAGTGTAGCTTGTCATCTCAAATGCCCTGGATGGTCGCTGTCTCCTATTCTGTCTCATCTTTGCAAAATCTGAAATTATCTTTGATTTGGCAGTCTTGGAAATTTTTTTGACTCTGGCAAGAATTTCACCATATGGCACATTTTGTGATTCATAAATAATTGCCGCAATTATCTTGTCTTGTGCGGCACTCTCTACTTCATAATCCACCATCCTGACTAGCGGTCCGAAATTTTTAGGCTTGATTTTTTGTCTTTTTGATAATAATCTGGCGTTTTTTTGCAATGATTTTAGATACTCTTGCATGGCAATTCCATATTTGTCAGTAGAGCGTCTAACAAATGATTTCACAGTGGTGTCTAATTCGTCCTTGATCTTGCGCGCAATTTCTCGCTCTTCTTCCAATTCTGAACTGTATAGTATGGTTAGCAAATATTCAAACGCTCTACCATTTCCTGATAGTCCGACATTTGTCAGTGTAGATGCTGGCAGCAGTCCGCGCAAAATATCAAGGGCCTTTGCCTTTGTGCTGGCATTATAGATGAAAGTGGCAGATTTGATATCTGATTCTGATTTGAGCTTTGAAAATTCTATTTCGTTATTTGTGTTAGAATCTTTGAATTTTAGTCTATCAATTGGCTCTTTTTCTCGGATAAATTTTAGCATGTGTTCGATATTTTTGGAATAAATCTCAAAATCCAAATTGCAGGCCTGCAAATACGAATCCGCAAAATTAGATTCTAGTATTGATTTTTCTCGAAGAAACTTGTATTCTCCATTAATTTTTTTATCCCATGAAACGTAGCGTGAAGATTTTTCTAAATAGGAAAGGCCTATTCTACGATCTTCAATTTTTTTTACGGCAATATTTGATATACCTTCTATTGCGACTTGAGCGATTCCAAGCTCTGCAACAGAGTCATCTCCATATTCGATTAAGACCTTGTTGTAAAACTCCTCACCACGATTTTCATTCGATAAAAACTCATCAAGAAATATTCTCCGCATACTTTTATCGGTTCTAGAATATCTGGACATTAACGCCCCACGATCTACCTGTCTGGGTGTTGTAATTGCAAAAACTGAATCATCAGAATTTGAAAAATGTCCTACAAGCTTTGATTTTTCCTCCTCGGTAAACTCACTCAACAAAATCCAAGATTAGATAAATCTAATTAAACTATTTTCGCTTTATTTGGATCAGATCTACTTTTGGAGTTGAACCTTTAGCTTGCCATCTAAGCAAGACTTCTTTTAGAGCAGCTGCATCAGCTTCATTTTCAGTATATAGCAACATTGTCATCCAATGACCTTTCTCGCCAGCTTTTCCACCAATGGAATTCATCCAAAAATCCGAGGGTAGACTTTTGAGGGCTTTATTGTCTGCATCATGTGTCATATCCATCCAACGCTTTGCCACAAAGTTCAGAATCTGGTCCAAGCCACTTTTGTCTATCATAAAATTAGGTAAGAAGGCGTTCAAATTTTAAAATTACGAATCAAAAGTAGTTTGTTAATTTCTTCTTACCAAAAATGGAACACTTGTTCACATTTTGTCGGTTATATGCAACGCTCAATTTTAGTCAATGAACAAGGACGAAGTAGAGATTATCGGCAAGCAAGTCCAAGACATGTATGGCACCCAAATGGGCACCGTCATCGGTACTATAACAGATATTGATGGCTCCATACAGACTGTGGGAATTGATTGTGGTCTGCAAGGACTAAAACAAATCCCATTTGAACAACTCGTAGTTCAAGGCGAAGTCGTAATCTACATACCAAAGTGGAGACTAGACGCACAACGATTCCTCAGAGAAAAAGGACTAACAATTAGACGTCTAAAGGCGCTAATTGATATTGTCTCAGAAAATGATGAAATGAAAGAGGACGCAGAAATCATCCATGAAAAATACAAGTCCAAGCTGCTGACATTGGAAGAAGCTGAAAAGCAAATTTCATCAGCGCTAAGCTCACGTCTCGAAGAGCTAGGTGCACAGCTAAAGACTGTAAAGACATTGTTGTTTGATGCCAAAGTCCAATTCAAGAGTAACGAAATCTCTGACACAAAGTATGAACTAATCAGAACACATACCGGAAAAATAATCCAACACATCGACCATGAAAAGGCCGAAATCCTCAAAATTCAGCGCAGAATTACGGATATGGCCTTGGATGGAATTGGCAGTGATGTGAATCAACAAGAGCAAATACAGACATCTGCAGTATCATACCTAGTGCAAAACAATGGACAAACCGTCACACAAGCTCCAAGTGCACCTTCCTATTCAAATGAAGCAAAGCCTTCAGTACCGGCAACCGTATCGGCTCAGCCAATATTTGCCAACACTGCACCTTCTCCGGCCGAAAATAGAGAAGAAGTAGTGAGTGCAAATCTGCCTCAGCCACCGACGAATACTGTCAAACAAACTGAGAGATCAGATTGGTTTGCAGGCATGGAAGCACAGTAAGGGCACTTTACCCTTTTTTTATAAAAATTTAGAAATACCTCAATTTGATGCAAAATAATGGATTCCTATCTTATTGGCCTTGGAAATAATGATACAAAGACCCGCCAAGAGGCCTCTCAAGATTTTGTAAAATTCTGGGAATCTCAGGCAAAAAAACTAGACTGGTTTGAATCCTGGAACACGCCCTTGGAATGGAATCCTCCATTTGCCAAGTGGTTTGTTGGAGGCAAAATCAACGCGTCATACAATGCGTTGGATGTACAAAAACCAGACAAAATAGCCATATTTTGGGAGGGGGAAAACGAGGAACGACAAATCGTCACCTATGCTCAATTACTGGACTCTGTTCAAAGACTAGCTAATGGATTAAAGTCCCTTGGAGTCAAAAAAGGCGACCGTATCACAATTTACCTTCCAATGGTTCCCGAACTAATTGTCTCTATTTTGGCCTGTGCTAGAATCGGAGCAATTCATACTGTCATCTTTTCTGGATTTTCCGCCCAGTCAATCAAAGACAGAATAGTTGACTCTCAATCCAAGCTTGTCATAACTGCTGATGGTGGATATAGAAGAGGAAAAATTGTCAAGCTAAAAGATGTAGTAGATACTGCAATCTCTGATTTGGATTTTGTCTCTAATGTCATAGTCTTTCAAAGAACCAATCATCCAATAACAATGACTAGCAAGGATATTTTCTGGAATGTTTTACTGGAAAAAAATTCCAATATCTGTCCGCCTGAGAAACTAGAATCTACGCATCCTCTCTATATCTTGTACACCTCTGGAACAACTGGCAAGCCCAAAGGAGTACTGCACGATACTGGCGGATATCTGACTCATGTATCTGCAACATTTCGCTGGGCATTTGATATCAAAGACTCTGATGTGTATTTTTGTACTGCTGATATTGGTTGGGTTACTGGACACAGTTATGTTGCATACGGTCCATTGCTTTGCGGCGCAACTCAGGTAATGTATGAGGGGGCGCCGGACTATCCAAATTCTGCTAGAATGTGGGATTTGATCCAGAGATACAAAATTACCATATTCTATACGACACCTACTGCACTGCGCATGTTCATGAAATTCGGTGATGAAATTCCAAATTCATTTGATTTGTCCAGTCTTAGACTGTTGGGTTCTGTAGGTGAGCCAATCAACCCTGAGGTTTGGAAATGGTACTATAACATAATTGGCAAAACAAAATGTCCAATTATCGATACATGGTGGCAAACAGAGACTGGCGCAATGATGATCTCACCATTACCTGGGCTGGAGACAATTCCACTCAAGCCTGGCTCTGGCGCTCATGCCATACCTGGAGTTGATTTAGCAATTCTTGACGAGTCTGGTGACACGGTACCTGCGGAAACCAAAGGGTATCTGGTAATTAGAAAACCCTGGCCTGGAATGCTCACCACACTGTGGGGTGATGATGCAAAATACAAGTCAGTGTATTGGTCAAAATACAAGGACACTTACTATACTGGAGATTATGCAATCTGCGACAAGGACGGATACTTTTGGCTTTTGGGAAGAGCAGACGATGTACTAAAGATTGCAGGACATAGAATAGGAACTGCAGAACTAGAATCCAGTCTGGTATCTCATAATTTGATTTCTGAAGCTGCCGTATGCGGAATTCCAGATCAAATCAAAGGAGAGGTCATTATAGCATTCTTGGTCGCAAAGGAGGGCGTTAGTATCTCTGATGAACTTAGGGGACAAATCATGGATATTGTTAGAAAGGATATTGGAGCAATTGCTACTCCGCAATCTCTGTATTTTGTATCCAAGCTTCCAAAAACTAGGAGCGGCAAAATCATGAGAAGACTGCTAAAAGCAATTGCATCCAATGAAAAAATTGGCGATGTTAGCACACTTGAAGACGGGGCTGCAGTATCAGAGATTCAGAGTGCCTTTGATGAGCTCCAAAAGCAAATCCGCAGCTATAGTTTTTCTAGCTAGAAAATCATTTTATGATGAATAATTTAAAACAAAACCAATGCCCAAGACTGAGAATTTTGCTGAAATCGGTGATGGCTTGTATCAAATCCTCTCCAAATCCGACCCGAACAAATCTTACATTATTGATATTAATGATATTAACGCGCACAAATCCGACTGCGTGGCATTTCGATACGGTAAGGAATGCAATCACATCAAGACTTTGAAAAATGCCGGAATACTTGATTGAGATTTTTAATCTAGTCTCTTGATTTTATCCTTTAGCTTGTCAAGGCTTGCCTTTGCTTCCTTTTGAGCTGTCTTTTTTGCGACCTTGAGGTCTTCACGTGCCTTGGAAATTGCAGCTTTGGAATCTGCGTTAATCTTGTCTATTGGTATTCCTTTTTCAATTGCTGCTCGGGCACTTTCGTTAGCCTTTTTGACTGCTGCGTTAAAATCTGATTGGGCTTTGAAGATTGCCTTTTTGTATGCAGTCATTATGTCTTGGACTTGCTGCTAGCCTGACTTTTGGGCAAAAACTTCCCCCGATATGGTAACTGACGCAAGCAGCATTGTTATTGCTGCTAGGGCAAACAATCTTTTCATGAATTGAATTTTTAGACATCATTAAAAAATATTACTTCACAATTGTTACAATCACAAAACGCACCAAAACTTGGAATTTAGATCGGCTCTGCATGAACTATGGCTCTTGAAATCCCTAATTCACTAATTATCAAGTTCTGCACTATAGTTGCTATTCTATGCGCGTCATCTAGGCTCATTTTCTTGCTCTCTGCTGAAATTTGGATTTTCAAAGTGACATGTAACTCATTACCAGTTGAAATCATCTCGATGTCCTGACAGCCTTTGACATTTTCAACGGATAATGCGAGTTTTCTTATCTTTTCTAAAAATGACTCGTCAACTGGTTTTTTGATTCCTGTGGGGGAATCCTGATCCGTTTCTGTCTCTATGTGTGTAGTGATATTCTTGATTTTTGGAATCTTTTGCTTTATCTGCTCTTCAAAACCATCCACAATTTGATGTGCCTCTTTGAAATCAAGATTGCCATCCATCTGCACGTCCAAATACAAGTGTAAATCATCGCTTTGTGGGGTATTTGCAGACAGATATGTTGAATGCACGTTTCTAATTCCGCCTGTTTCCGCTGCTACTAGTCTTACTACATCCATGATGGTCTCATTGGTTCCCTGTATGGCATCAACGTGAACCATTACATCTGATTGTGGAATTACTCCACGTATTTTTTCTTCCACCATAGTAGCTACTGCATGTGCCTTTTCGTGAGTATATGTTCTTGGAACCTCTATTCGTAAATCCACAAAAGTCTCCTGACCTACCTGCCTAACACGGACATTGTAGACTCGTGTTATTCCCTCCAGTCCACTAGTTAATTCTGTAATTTGCGCAGAAATTCCCTTTGGAGCTTTGTCCAATAATACATCCATGGTTCTTCTACCTAGCCCTAATGTGGTATAGACTATCAGAACTGCAATTACAATTGCCGCGTACGTGTCTGCATTTGGAATATTAAAGAAAAATACTGCGGATAATCCCGCAAGAACTATGGCAGATGTAATCATGTCTGCCTTGAAGTGTAGTGCATCTGCTTCTAGTGCCTGACTTCCATATTTTCTTGCAACCCGATACAGTGCACGTGATCTGCCAAAATCAATTACAATGGATGCGATCATAACTCCAAATGAGAAAATTGTAATCTCTGGTTTTACTGGTTCTAAGAGTCTCTGTATTGCTTCATAAAACACCCAACCTGCCACCGCAAAAAGCAGAATTATCTCTGTAAGACTGGTTAGGCTTTCGTATTTTGCATAGCCATAAGTATGAGTTACATCCTTTGGCCTCAACGCAATTCGTACAGCATAAAATGTCATGACAGCTGCAATTACATCCAGTCCGGAATGTAACGCCTCTGAGAGAATTCCAAGACTGTTAGTAGAGAATCCGATTACGAGTTTTATTATTACAAGAGATGCCGAGGCTATAATTGAGGAAACTGCCACTCGTATCTTTTCGTTTTTCATCATCTGATGATCTGTTTTCACGTTCCGTGTAATCGTCCAATAATTGCTTATATGTTTTTGTGATGCCACAAGCTAATTTTTTTTCTAAGAGCTAATTCTAATATTTTTTTCATGATTGATTTATTATTTTCAATATCAAAAAAATCACATTCATGAAATTAGAAAATAGAAATTTTGTTAAAGAAATTCTATGAGAACCACTGATTTAGTCAACAAACTTGACGCTAAAGTTTTGAAGAGTGGCTCGAAATTACTTGGATTTGGCCTTTGCCTTCAGGGCTCTTTCTTTGGCCTTTTCTTTTGCCATCTCAATCC
>OMIR01000063.1 GCA_900299125.1 Nitrosopumilales archaeon
AAATGAAGTAAAAATATTCCTTTAGTGTGCAAGTCAGATTCTGAAAGTCTAAAAAACTTGGTTGATAAAACTTGATTCTCATGCCACTCTAGCACCCCTCGTAGTCCAAACTTTCTCCATGTGGGAATTTCTATGATGGTCATAACCATGGTCGCGCATAGTCCAACACCAATTGATAACAAAAATGTATCAAAATTCAACTCGTTGATCATATCTTCTATTATTTTACTAATCTCTATTCATTATTAAGAAAACGTTTTTGAATCGATAGAGTTTCCAAGAATTACTGCGTTAATAGTGATTTTTCTAAATTGGTACCATTTGATTTAGCATGTTCCATGGTCATAAATATTGGACAATTTTTCAACCAAGTTAATTATCTAAAAGACTACATATACTCTCAAAGTCTAGTTTTTTTCAAATGAAAGCAGCAGCGGTTAAAGAACCATCATTTGTTGAAGTTAGAGAAATATCAAAGCCATCTCTTGGCCCTGGAGAAATTTTAGTTAAAATGCAATCATGTGGAATTTGTGGCTCGGACGTGGAAAAAGTATTTGGAAAATATGGACAACCATCTATGAAACTTGGACACGAACCTGCGGGAGTAATCATTGAAGTTGGCTCGATGGTAAAAAACTTGAAAAATGGAGATCGAGTATTTACTCATCATCACGTTCCCTGTTATTCATGCCATCTTTGCAATCATGGCAATGAAACCATGTGTCCAAAATATTATGAGACAAATCTCTCACCATGTGGATTATCTGAAGAATATGTTGTTCCAGAATGGAATGTTTTGCATGGCGGTGTACTCAAAATCCCAGACTCGATGTCTTTTGATGAGGCAGCAATGATTGAGCCGTTGGCCTGCTGTATTAGATCATGGAATAAATTCAAATCCCAAAAAGGTGACTCTGTAGCGATATTCGGTGCTGGGCCTACGGGAATGATGCATGTGATGTTGGCTCAAGCACACGAATTTTCAAAAATCTTTGCTCTTGACATTAATGATTTCCGACTAGATTATGCCAAATCTTTAGGTGCAATACCGCTAAAATCTGGCGCTGTAGATTCAATTCAAAGAATTCTTGAGGATACTCAAAATCAAGGAGTTGATGTATCAATTGTTGCTACAGGTGCACTGGGTGCTCTAAATGATTCAATTGCACTTACTAGAAAGGGCGGCACTATTGTCATGTTCGGTGTTCCCTCCAAGGGAGCTTCATTGAATATTGATATGAGCGTAATCTATTCTAAGGAATTAACACTAGTTACTAGCTACGCAGCATCTGATAATGATACAAAACAATCACTGGATATGATTTCCTCCGGCAAAGTTCAGGTCAAGAAACTCATTACACATAGATATGCACTAGCAGAGTCACAAAAGGCCTTTGAGCATGCACACAGTGGACATAATGCGATGAAGATAGTAATAAACGGATGAGCAAAAGAATAAGAAGGGTCTGATTAGGTCGTTTTTTACAGATATGGATTATGGATTAAAAAGCAGAATTGCTAGCATACTCAAGCCAAATAATGGTCGAGGCGTCATGCTTGCAGTTGATCATGGATATTTTTTAGGACCAACAGAAAAACTAGAGATTCCAAAAAAGACAATCTCACCAATAGTTAGGTACTGTGATTCACTCATGGTAACTAGAGGTGTAGTTAGAAGTTCAGTTGATCCAAATTTTCCAGTACCTATAGTTCTTAGAGTTTCAGGCGGAGCAAGTATTATTGGAGAAGATCTATCTAATGAGGAAATTACAACTAGTATCAAAGACGCAATTAGAATTAACGCAACTGCAGTAACAATGTCAATTTTTGTAGGTGCCAAATACGAGCATAAATCACTCGTTAGCCTCGGACATCTAGTAAATGAGGCTGAAGAATATGGATTGCCAGTTTTAGCAGTAACTGCCGTTGGTAAAGAACTTGCAAAACGTGATGCAAGATATCTATCACTATCATGCAGAATTGCAGCAGAATTTGGAGCACATATGGTCAAAACTTACTATTGTGATAACTTCCAAAAAGTAGTCAATTCTTGCCCAGTTCCAATTATTGTTGCAGGCGGACCAAAAATCCCAGAGCGTGATGCATTAGCACTAACCTACAATTCAATCAAAGCAGGTGCAGCAGGTGTCGATATGGGAAGAAACATCTGGCAATCTCAATATCCAGTAGCTATGATTAGAGCAGTTCGTGCAATAGTTCACTCTAACTATAATTTGGATCAGGCCTACAAACTATTCCAACAATTAGCAAAAGGACAGCCCCAAAATCTAAACAAGGGAAACTTTAACCAGAATCGACCATTTGGAAACAGGCCAAATCAAGGTAAACCACAAAATCAAAACAAGCAACGACCACCACAAAAACAAGGTCAAAAACCAAATCAGCCAAGACCAAATCAACCAAAACCAGCAGTACAACCATCACCGGCTGCACAACAACCAAAACCAGCCTCTCAACCTACTGTACCAGCACAACAAAATCAGAAAACACAATAAATTTTCTATTCTAAGAAATTTTTGATAGGTGTATGTGAACTATCTTCCAACTGTCTTTTCTAATTAGCACAAATGTTGCCCTGCCTTCAATTTCCATAAACTCGCCAGTGTATGCCTTGGTATCAACTAGCATTCCTTTTTGTGTTAGTTCAAATGCTACGATTGCAAAATCTCCAAATATGCTCAACTTTGGATTTTTAATTGCATAATCGTAATCTGATATGGATACAAATCTAAGTTCTTCTAACTCAATTGAAGTCTTAAAGTCTTTAAGATCATAGGGTGGCAAATCTGAAAATGATGAAAAAGATGAGTCATTTAGCTGTATGTCTTTGAGCGGTTCTAGGTCTTTTGTTTTTCCAGCCTCAAAGAACGTCTCTATTATTTTGATAATCTCTTCTCTATCTGTCAAATGATTTTTGCAGGTGGAATCAGAGTTTAAGCCTTGAGTTTTGCCTAGTTATGACAAGCAATATTTATAAGAATAATTTCGTTGTACATATTGAATATGTTGAAAAGCTTGACAGCACCATTTCTAGGACTGCTCGTCGAGCTGGTGCTGTAAATTTATACAACAGCGCGTTTTTGTGGTGAATAAATCATGGAAAAAATTTCAGGCGCAAGGTCGTTAATCAAAGCATTAGAAAAACAAGGAGTAAAAGAAATCTTTGGCCTACCGGGAGGTGCCAACCTTCCAATGTATGATGAGCTCTACAAGAGCAATATTAGACATATTCTAGTTAGGCATGAGCAATCCGCCGCACATATGGCCGACGGATTTGGTAGAGTTTCAAGACGAGCAGGTGTTTGTTTTGCAACATCTGGACCTGGCGCAACTAATATTGTAACAGGATTGGCAACTGCAAATGCTGACTCTGCACCAATGGTTGCTATCACTGGTCAAGTGCCAACTGCCATGATAGGAAGAGATGCTTTTCAAGAAAGTGACATAATAGGAATAGCAAACCCTGTTGTAAAATACTCATTTCAACCAACAAAGGCTACTGATATTCCAGAAGTTGTAAAAAAAGGGTTTTACATTGCTGAAACTGGTAGACCCGGTGCAGTTCTAATTGATATTCCTAAAGATGTACAGACTAATGAAGCAGAAATTTCATTTCCTGAAGAAGTTAAAATCAAAGGGTATCACCCATGGACTGATCCTGACATTGTAGCTATTGAAAAAGCAATCAAGTTATTACTATCGTCAACTAAACCTGTGATTTTAGCTGGCGGCGGAGTCATAATTTCTTCAGCATTTGCCGAGTTGCAATCATTAGCAGAAATGCTCATGATTCCAGTTGTTTCGACATTCAAGGGTAAGGGCGCATTTCCTGAAAATCATACATTGTCATTAGGACCAATAGGAATGCATGGTCATGCAGAAGCAAATAAGATAATGTCTGAGGCTGATTGTGTTCTTGCTATTGGTACTAGATTCTCTGATAGATCAGTTGGACGATTTGATGAATTTGAGAAAAATCTCAAAATTATTCATCTTGATGTAGATCCAGCTGAAATTGGTAAAAATCAAACAACAAGTGTTGCAATAGTAGGTGATGTCAAGGCATCTTTGAGAATATTTGTTAAATTATTGATGCAAAAAGCATTCAAAAAAACAGATGATAATGAATGGCTCAAACACATGACCGAAGTAAAACAATATTGGCGAGACAATCTCAAAACACCTTCAGGTGAATTGACTGCGGCAAAAATTATGCGTAAATTACGAGAAGTAATGCCAGCACAATCAATTGTTACTACAGAAGTAGGTCAACATCAAATGTGGGCCTCATTATTTTATGATGTAATATCCCCTGGCACATTCTTTAGTTCAACTGGATTAGGAACAATGGGTTGGGGATTCCCTGCAGCAATTGGTGCCAAGGCCGCCAGACCAGACTTGCCAGTAGTTGACATTGCTGGAGATGGTAGCTTTAACATGACAGAAAATTCTTTGGCAACTTCGGTTTTGGATAATTTACCAGTTATTGTTTTCCTAGTTAACAACTACACTTTGGGAATGGTAGCACAATGGCAGAGAACGTTTTATGATAGAAGGATGATCGGCGTAGATCAAAAACGATGCCCTGATTATTGCAAGCTTGCAGAATCATATGGAGCACAAGGTATCAGAGTAGGAAATCTAAACGAATTAGGGCAAGCAATCAAGGCCGGATTAAATTCAGATGTTGCAACAGTAATTGACATTCCAATTGACCCAGAAGAAGATGTGTTGCCTTTTGTGGCGCCAGGAACTTCGCTTAAGGATATGATCTTACCTTCCTAGGTGTAAGTCATGGTTTGGGCAATTTTATCAATTCTAGTAGAAAATAAACCCGGAATTCTCTTCAAGGTAACTCACTTGTTTCGCTCTAGAAATTTCAATATTGATTCTATATCTGTAGGGGTTACTGAGAATCCTGAAATTTCAAAGATGACAATTACTACAATTGGTGATGAAAAGCAAATTGAACAAATTGTAAAGCAATTAGACAAAATGATTGATACAATAGAGGTAAAGCGATTAGATGATAAAAAAACTCTATTCAGGGAATTGTCGTTGTTTAGAGTAAGAGTTTCAAAACCATCTGATTCAATGGATATCAATAATATTGCCAACTCGTTTGGCGCCAAAGTGCATGATGCTAGACGAGATTCTATAATGGTTGAACTTACTGCCACGCCTGAGCAGATTAACAATCTTCAAGAGTTACTATTGCCATATGGTATACTAGATGTTGCCAGAACAGGTGTTGCCGCATTACAAAGAGGTGGAGACTAGTGCGAGTTAGAATATTTGATACAACACTAAGAGATGGGGAACAAACTCCTGGAGTAGCACTATCTCCAGAAAAAAAATTAGCCATAGCAAAAAGACTAGATGAGCTGGGCGTTGATGCAATTGAAGCAGGATTCCCAGTAATATCTGAAGGAGAACAACAGGGAATAAAACTAATTGCTAAAGCAGGATTAAAAGCAGAGATTTGCGGGCTTGCTAGAACCAACAAAAAAGATATTGATGCTGCAATTGATTGTGGTCTAAAATATATTCACACATTTATTGCAACATCTGATATTCATTTACAATACAAACTAAAGATGACTAGAGAACAAGCTCTTGAAAAGGCAATCGAAGCAGTAGAATATGGAAAATCACATGGACTACAAGTTGAATTCTCTGCAGAGGATGCCACAAGAACTGATAGGGATTTTCTCAAACATGTCTTCGCCCAAGTTGCCAAGGCCGGAGCTGACAGAATAGACATCCCGGATACTGTAGGTTATTCAACTCCACAATATATTGGAGAAATTACCAAGGATGCAATTGCCGCAACTAAATTGCCTGTTTCAGTTCACTGTCATAATGATTTTGGACTTGCAGTTGCAAATGCAATATCTGGCATTCAAGCCGGTGCAGCATGTGCACATGTAACAATTAACGGAATTGGCGAGAGAGCAGGAAACGCATCACTAGAAGAATTTGTTATGGCTTTACAGTGTTTGCAGTTTGGAAATCAAAAATGGGAGACTGGCATTAACACAAAATTATTGTATGATACATCCAAATTCGTCTCAAATCTAGTGGGCATTCGAGTTCAGCCTAACAAGGCAATAGTTGGTGAGAATGCATTTGGACATGAATCTGGAATTCACACTCATGGAATTTTGAATAATCCATTAACATACGAGCCAATTAGTCCAGAATTAGTTGGAAGAACACGTTGGCTTCAGGTAGGAAAGCATGCTGGAATTCATGGTGTTTCTGCTATGTTGGAAGAATATGGTGTCAAACCAAACGAAGATCAACTAAAGCAAATTCTTGACAAGGTCAAGGCCATGGGAGACCAAGGAAAACAAGTGACAGAAGTAGAATTAGTATCAATAGCAAATGAGATCTTATCAGAACATCCGATTAAGAGAATTGTTCAGCTTGCTGGTTTTTCAGTATCTACCGGCATTGGTACAATGCCATATGCATTTGTAAAACTAAATATCGATGGAACTGATTATAGTGGAACTGATTTTGGTGTCGGACCAGTTGATGCAGCAATAAACGCAATCCAGAAAACAACTGGTGAGATAGCAAAAGTTCGAGTCAAAGAGTACAAGTTAGATTCTATTTCAGGTGGTGCAGATGCCCTATGTGAAGTTACAATAAAAGTCGAAGATGCTATTGGCAATATCGCTTCTGCAAAATCAATAGGTGAGGATATTGTAACAACTAGCGTTCAGGCAGTAATAGAAGGAATCAACAGAATCATGTTCAAAAATACCCTCAAGCATAAAAAAATCGGCAGTTAGGTGCCGACCATGTATAAAATTTCATTAATTACTGGAGATGGAATTGGTCCTGAATTATCAGAATCAGTAGTCTCTGTATTGAACACAATTCATGATAGATGCGATCTTAAATTTGAAATTCAGAAATTGCTTGCAGGCGATATCGCACTCAAACAACATGGAAAAGCCTTACCTGATCCGACTCTTGCCGCAATTAAAAACTCTGATGTTTGTATGAAGGCACCGGTAGGTGAATCAGCTGCCGATGTTATTGTGGTATTGCGCCGATTGCTTAACTTGTATGCAAATATCCGTCCTGCAAAATCCTATCCTGGAATGAATTCCCTCAAAAATGATATTGATATGGTAATAGTTAGAGAGAATACAGAGGACCTATACACCGGACAAGAATTTGAGTTAAATGGAGCAGCGGTAGCATTTAGGATAATTACTGAAAAAGCTTCTGAAAAAATTGCCAAATATGCATTTGAAACTGCAAAAATTAGAAATGGAAAAAAACGCGTCACTTGCGTACATAAATCCAATGTAATGAGAAAAACAGATGGTTTATTTTCCCGAGTCTGCGCTAGCGTAGCAAAATCCTATCCTGAAATAAAATATGATGAAATGTATGTAGATGCATGTGCCATGAATTTGATCAGGCGTCCAGAATCTTTTGATGTTATAGTCACAACTAATCTATTTGGGGATATCCTATCAGATGAATCATCTGAGGTTGTTGGCGGTCTTGGTATGGCGCCTGCAGCTAACATAGGTGATAATTTTGCACTATTCGAACCAGTTCATGGCGCTGCATTTGATATAGCTGGCAAAGGAATAGCAAATCCGTCTTCCTTTATTTTATCAGCAAAAATGATGCTTGAATGGCTTGGTAAGACGCACAATGATAGGAAATGTTTTGAGGTTGCGCAAAAACTAGAATCTGCAGTTTATGGAGTCGTAAATAAGGGAATCAAGACGCAAGATATAGGTGGGACCAAAACAACTCTCGATTTTACCAAAGAAATTATTTCACTTTTGTAAGACTAAATAATTTCTAAAATTGGTTGTTATTTATGGAAAATATTATCTGTCAATAAAATATTTTATTATAAAAAAATGAGTTCATGGTATTACGTAATCCGCTTTAGCATGAACTCTTTGCATGTATTGGCTGTCCACAATTGCTGGTCTCATGTATTTGAAAGTGATTTCTTCACCAGGCATTGCACCACAACCTGCAACTGTAATTGGATATCCATAACTACTGTCGACAACACAGCCTTTCTCAGTAATTGCTATTACTGTGGCAGTCTCTGTCACACTGACTGGAATCCAATGCATTATTGGAACTATTGTAGTTAGAACCAACGCTGCAAAGACTGCTACACCAAGACTTGTGAAGACAAATCGTGGCGTCATGATTTTTTGTACTTGCATGTTTTATCCTCCATACATATTATGTTGAATTGAACTAAAATACTAGCATCAAATTATTTTGCTAGTGCTAATTATTCTAAAATCGAAACATAAAAATTACCATCAATTATCTCATCTTGATTATTTTACATCTGATGCGGGAGGATTAATTGACCAAAAAAACATCATCAAACCTAGCGGAATGATGCAAATGATTGCAGCTATTACAAATATCTGATAATATCCTGAATGCAATCCTGGAACTAGAGGTCCGGGAAATACTGCATAAAACCAAATGAATGCCACAAACCCCCAAATTATCTTGTTTCTCTTTATGATGTCTTTCCAACCTAGTCGCGCTTTGTTGATGTAGCACTTTTTACACCTAGTTCGGTCATCTGTCATGCATGATGTGCACACTTTTTTACGACAAAAGTAACACTTTCTATCGCCAAATGCAGAACTGCAAAACTCACAAGTTCCCAATTGTATTATTATAAAACAAATGCAAAATTTATCCTTTCTAGGGCGATAGACGTTCAGGGTCTCTAGGATACAGTACTACCTCACGAACATTATCTGTGCCTACGATGACTGTCATCAACCTATCTAATCCCATTCCCCAACCTGAATGCGGTGGCATGCCCCAGTCAAAAGTCCGCAAATGCTCCTCAAAGCTTTCTGGGTCAAGACCTTGTTCAGAGATTCTAGCCCTTAGAATTTTAGGATCATGTAGTCTTCGACCCCCTGAAGAGAGCTCCAAGTGTCCATATTGCAAATCAAATGAGCGTGAAATCAATAGATCATCATCTTTGGGATGTATGTAAAATGGCTTTAGACTCATGGGCCAATCAAGCAAAAAGAATAATCCTGGATGTGACTCGCCTACCATCCTGAGATGAGAGTCAAGCAAGTCGTCTCCGAATTTTAATTCAACACCCTTTTTTGATAATTCGTTGATTAACTGAGAATATGTGACTCTTTCAAATGGAACATTTGGGATTTCAATTTGCCTCTCAAGTATCGCTAGCTCTTTTTGGCAATTTGTTAAAACGTCGCGAAAAACTTGAACAACTAAATCTTCTAGAATCTGTATGACGTCAGTATAATCCATAAATGCAGCCTCTAGATCAATTGATGTAAATTCTGATAGATGTCTACCTGTGTGTGATTTCTCTGCTCTATAAAATGAAGCAATCTCGAAGACTCGCTCAAGACCTATGGTCATTTGCTCTTTGTATAGTTGCGGAGATTGTGCAAGGTATGCCTTTTTACCAAAATATTCTAAGGAAAACAAATTTGCTCCACCCTCACTAGCACTGCCAATTATTTTTGGAGTGGTTATCTCAATGAATTTTTTTTCCAAAAATGTTTTACGAAGTGAGGCCAATACTGCTGAGCGAATCTTGAATATTGCAGCAACTCGCTGATTGCGCATATCGAGTGCTCGTGCATTAAGTCGGTTATCGATGTTTGATTCCAGTCTTCCAATTGGGTCAATAGGAAGTGGATGTATTGCTTTTGTTAGAATGTCAATTGAAACTGCTTTGATTTCATAGGTAAAATCACGTGCTTTTGTTGCCTGCACAATTCCTTGAACCATTACTACTGTTTGACGTGTTAAATCTTCAGGCAATGTAATGTCTTTTACTATGACTTGAGCAATTCCGGTGACATCTCTTACTGTTAGAAATGCCATTTTTCCAAGCTTTCGTAAATCCTCAACCCAGCCACCAATTACTATTTGATTTCCTTCTAGGGAAATCGATATGGATTCAATATCGTGTGTTTTTTTTAATTTCATTTCTTTTCCTCAAAGTCAATTACGATTTCAAGCTGACGTTGGTCTTTTGCAATCTTTGCAACTTGATCAGTATCAATTGGGAATCGGGAGGTTCGCTTACCTGAAACTATGACCTTGGTTTTTTGCAACCCTCCAGGTACCCATACTGCATTTATGGATAATAATTTGGCAGGAAAGAACAAATCTTCGATAAATTTCTTATCAGACGCTTCTGATTCGACTAGCCAAACCTTACCTGTGAATTCATTAGACAATGCTCTGTAAATGGTACGACTTTTTCTAGTCACATCGATATCAAACTTTGATAAATACAAGACATGATTGAGGCCAACCTGTCGGCATGAATTCATGGAGAATTTTTCTATTTCAGGAACTGTTTTGGCAAGTTTTGCTAGTTTCAATGATGCATCCACATCTGCTCTTGTAAGCAAACCTGACTCGAGCTTTGATTCACAATGAGGACAGAGAACAGCGTTTTTTGCATCAAATACACAAATTGGAATTTGCAATATTTAAAATCAAAATTAAAACAAAGTTAAATGTTGCCTTTGGATTGGATCAACAATCAATGACTTTACTATCTATTGCGAATCTTAACGTTGTTTATCCGACTGAAAAAGGGCTCGTTAGAGCAGTTCAGAATCTCTCCTTTAATATCGAAAATGGTGAATCTGTAGGCATAGTAGGGGAGAGTGGTTGCGGTAAAACCACACTTGGATTGTCGATCATTAGAACAATATCTGGGGGGAAAATAGAATCTGGCGACATTTCAATTGGGGACAAGTCTATTTTAGATCTAACCGATCTGGAATTTGACTCTAAATTCCGCTGGAAGATAATCTCTATGATATTTCAAGGCGCAATGAATTCTTTGGATCCAGTTTATACCGTATATGACCAACTGTCAGGAATTCTCAAAGAACATGCTTCAAACGATGATGATCTTATCAGAACGTTGCTCTCCAAGGTGGGTCTAGATGAATCAGTGTTGGCAAAATATCCTCACGAATTATCTGGTGGAATGAAGCAACGAGTAGTAATTGCAATGGCTTTGTTGCTCAAACCAAAATTAATTATTGCCGACGAGCCAACAACTGCGCTTGACGTGTTAGTTCAATCTCAAATCCTAAATCTTTTCAAGTCTCTCAAAAAGCAAGGCGTATCATTTGTTGTGATTTCTCATGATTTAGGCGTAATATCTGAAATTTGTGAAAAAATAGGAATAATGTATGCGGGAGAAATGATTGAATTTGGAACATCTGAACAAATTCTAAAAAATCCAAAACATCCATACACCAAAGCTTTACTCAGATCCATTCCAAAACTAGGACTATCCGAAAAACCAAATTTCATTGCAGGCGAACCACCTAGTCTTATAGAGCCAAAAGTAGGATGTAGGTTTGCCCCAAGATGTCCTGATGTGATGAAAAAGTGTGAAATGGATCCAAATTACACTAAAAATGAATCCGGTTATGTTAGGTGCTGGCTTTACGAATAGCTTTTCACAATCGGCAAGCATGAATCAATAATTCGCAGCATCTCAGAGCGAATTACTTTTTTGTCAATAGAGACCCAAATGCGATTTTTGCCAACTGCAAATGAGATTGTCTGAACCTTTTTTCGTTCTTCCCAGACAAATTGTACCTCTCCTAGGGTTTTATCGAATTTTGCCTCCATGTCTGTTTTGATTGCAATATGTGCAAATTGGTTCTTTGTCGCTGTAGCGTCTAAAAGAGGAATCATACCTTCTCTTCTTTTGTATTCTAGTAATTCTCCATTGGTGCTAATAATGCCAACAAATCTGATAAATGGACTGATCTTTAAAATTCTCATGCATATTTCTTCAAAGTTTTTTTTAGCCATTTTCTGTTGATATTAGAACATTCTATTTTAATCTCGTGGTAAATAATGGCTTAATAATCATTAGATATTTTCAAGGTCGTGGATTTATCTGCGATTTTTCCATTTGCTAGTGAAATTGGATATTTTGGACTAGCACTGATAAGTTTTTTTGCTTCACTTATTCCTTTTGTTCCTTTACCATCATTCATTCTACTAGCTACCATGTCTGCAGGAGAAAAATTCAACATTCATTATTTGGTAATAATTGCCGCAGTCACATCCACTGTTGCTAAACAAATAATTTTTCTTATCTCTTTTGAGGGAAGAAAAATTATAAATGAGAAAACCAGAAAGCGATTACGCCCTTTTGAAAGACTGGTAAAAAAATATGGTGCAGCAGCAGCATTTGTAGCAGCGGCTACACCAATTCCCGATGATCTAATCTACATACCACTGGGACTTGCAAGATACAATCCTGTTAGATTTTTCATATCTACGTTGGTTGGTAAAATTGTCCTTTGCTATGTCATTGTCTTAATATCTCATTATTTTGGAATGAATTATGTTGAACCATTCCTAGAAAATGTTGATAATCCTAACATTCTGTATATCGGATTTGTAGTTTTTGTAGGAATAACAACTGGTTCAGTTTTTTTAGTATTACGCATGAATTGGGAGAAAATTTTAGGAAAATTTGCACCATGGACCATACAAAAAGATGATGATTAGAATCTAAAATTCCACTTCTTGTCCAGTCCACTTCTAATGCCGATTCTTGATGAAGAAATTATTTTCTTTGGTTTAATGCCATCAATAATGTATAGTGATTTAGATTTGACTAGATCCTCTCCGTATTGATTTTTGGTAATATCTAGTGCCATTGTAAGTTTGCCAGGACCACTGGTTAAATTTTCTACATCTTCGGTCTTTCTATTTTTTTTCATTATGGATATTCCTGATTTTGGCTCTAGTGCTCGAATCAAAACCGCACCTGCTAGAAATTTGTCATCTCGGGCTACAACGTTAACACAATGGTGCATTCCATATGTGAAATACACATAGGCACGTCCAACATCTTCAAACATTGCTTTGTTTCTAGGTGTTATTCCAGAGCATGCATGACTAGCAGGGTCATCATCATAACGATATGCTTCAGTCTCTGCTATGATTCCTGCTAGTGAAACTCTGCCAATTCTTCTTACCAAAATTTTCCCTAAAAGATCTTGAGCAACTTTTACTGTGTCCTGTTTGTAAAATTTTCGTGGAAGTCTCATTTTTGTATTATCTTGGCCAGAGTTGAAATATCTGACTCGAATGTTCTTGCAAGCTCTTGATTGTATATTACTGCAGCAGGATGAAAAGTAAGGAAATACTTCTTACCATTTTTTTCTATGATTTTGCCCCTATTCTTTGTAATTTCGCCTTGACCTAGAACCGAGTTGCTTGCGGTATTCCCTAAAACGCAGATTATGTCTGGATTGATTGCATCAATTTCTTCAAACAGAAATTGTCTACATGATTCTCGCTCAGATTCTGTTGGAACCCTGTTGTTGGGCGGCCTACATTTGACAACATTTGTTATGTATATGGATTGGCGTGAAATTCCACTTTTTGCGAGTGCATTTTCCAACTTTTTACCTGCAGCCCCAACGAATGGTTCACCTTTTTCATCCTCTTTTCTACCTGGGGCCTCTCCGATGAAAATGATTCTGGCATTAGAGTCTCCCTTTCCTGGAACTGCATTTGTCCTAGTTTTACACAAATCGCATTTTGTACATGTCTCAACTCTTTGTTTTATGTCTTCTACTTTCATAGCGTACTCCTAATTGTTGCAACTCCTCGAATTGTTGGTCCTCCATTACCCATTTTCATCTGCTGCATTGGATCTCCTTTACCGCAATTTGTGATGGGACGAACTGTAAAATCAGTACCGCAAGCATCAATTGAAGAAAAAAACTCTGGTGCAGTTCCTACTATGATTACATCTCGCAGTAATTCTTTAATTTGTCCATTTTCGATTCTATTGGCATATTGAGCAGAAATACTCCAATTATGGCGTCTCATATCTATTGATGGTACTTTCATGTTTGATACTAGATATCCATGCTTTACTTCACTGATTATTTCTTGAGGTTCCCAATCACCCGGCTCTATACAAGTGCAAGACATTCTGATTAGCGGCATGAACTGATAAGAGCTAGCCCTCATAGAACCAGTAGGCTCTACATCAAAGATTTTTGCAGTCTCTCTACTATGCATATGGTTTATGAGGACACCATCTTGTACGAGTTTTACATTTTTGGTCTTGACACCCTCATCGTCAAACTCGAATTCACCAAGACTTCCAGGTATTGTAGGATCATCAATTACATTAAGTGATTCAGAAGCAATCTTCTGTCCTAATTTTCCTGCCCACCATGCACCTCCTGCCCAAGCCATTTCTTTTCCGAGAACTCTGTCCGCCTCTGATGGATGTCCTACAATCTCATGCGTCAATAATGAAACAAAATCTGGATTCATCACTAATGTCGCTATTTCCTCTTTGGGAGGTTTTGCATTCAGTAATTCACATGCTTTCTCTGATATTTCCTTTGCAGACTTGGGCGCCGTATCCAAACTATGAATTCCTCCACGTCCCCCCTCAGTCATATTTACTGATTGTGTAATCCCGTATCTGGCAGTTGCGGTTAGATCCATAGTGCAATCGATAAAACTCTGTATTATTTCTGCACCCTCGCTGTTTTCAAATTTTTTTTCAGATTGATTTGTTTGGGCAAATATGTGTCGTCGAGTGATATTGCGGTTTTCTTTCATTATGCTATCGCATTCTAATGCAATTTTTGATAATTCTTCTATGTCTGGTTTTTCACTATTTGTATGACCTATGGTCTTGATGTTTGCAGGAGATTCTGCCAGTTTTACCTTGTTTTTTTTAAAACTGTTTTTTGCTGCTTTAATTGCAGCTAGTACCCCATCAGTGATTTTATCATTTTCCGATGTGGAAAAAAACCCCCATGCACCATCATATAGAACTCTGATGCCTATTCCACTGATAAATCTAGAATTTGATTGTTCGATTAGTCCGTTTTCTACAAGTATTCCTCGTTTTTGACTCCATTCTGTTCTAATGTCGCAGTACGTAGCACCACTTTCGAGTGCAATTTTAATTGCTTTCCTAGAGTCTCCCACAATTTGTTTGTTGTATTGCTTATTGTTAATTGTTGCCTGAAATTACTGGCATCGTGTAAAAATACTCATCTTCAAAGGCATCGTCATTTCTACCTGATTTTCGTAATGCGGCAAAGTATTCATTACATGTGGCGTAAAACTCACTATTTTTTTCCATAGTTGGAATTGAAAATCATGGTTATTTTGGGCATTGTTGAAAAGATTTGATTTATTGATTACACCAGATTTCAAAATTTGGAATTTGCGTAGTTATGATTAATAGTGTCAAATTGATATGATGATTTGTGGCAAAAATCGTTGCTGATACTAGCGTAATAATTAATGGGTATATAACAAAACAACTAGAATCTCGATTAATTCGTGATGAACTGGTAATACCAGTAGCTGCACTGGATGAACTTCAAGCACAGGCCTCACAAGGAAAAGAACAGGGGTTTGTTGGATTAGAGGAAATAAAAAAAATTCAAAAACTGTGCCAACAAAACAATATTGCCATCCAATTTGTAGGACAACGACCAAGTCTTGATGACATACGCCTTGCTAAACATGGTAGAATTGATGCAATAATCAAGGATTTAGCTAAACAACTATCTGCGACATTATACACTGCAGACTATGTTCAAGGATTAACTGCTGAGGCAGAAGGAATTCCAGTTTTTTATCAAAAAACAGAACAAGTTCCTTCCAGTCTTGAATTTTTACGTTTTTTTGATCATACTACTATGAGTGTTCATCTTAAAGAAAACAATCCTCCTTTTGCAAAAAAGGGAAGACCGGGAATGCTAGAACTAGTAAGACTAGAAGAAAAAATCTTGGATGAGCAATATTTGGAACTAATAACAACGCAAATACTAGAAGCTAGCAAGATATCAAATGCAGGTACGATAGAGATATCAAAATCTGGGGCTCTAGTTATACAGTATGCGGATTACAGAATTGCAATAACTAGACCTCCTTTCTCTGAATCACATGAGATCACAATAGTTCACCCTACGACAAAAATGACTCTAGATCAATACGGGTTATCTCCAAAACTCATGGGAAGACTAGGCGAGCAGGCAGAAGGCATAATCATATCTGGCCGGCCTGGTTCTGGAAAAAGTACACTTGCATCAAGTATAGCAAATTTTTATGCGGCAAAAGGTAAAGTAGTGAAAACATTTGAATCTCCAAGAGATCTTCAAGTAGGAAAAAACGTCACTCAATACACCAAACTGGAAGGAAGCTTTGAGAATTCTGCAGATATACTCTTGTTAGTACGACCTGATTATACTATATTTGATGAGGTCCGACAAAGAGACGATTTTAGAGTATTTGCCGATTTGAGGTTAGCAGGAGTCGGAATGGTAGGTGTCGTTCATGCAAATATGCCGCTAGATGGAATTCAAAGATTTATCGGTAAAATAGAATTGGGAATGATTCCAAGCGTCATAGACACTGTAGTTTTTGTCAAAGACGGTCAAATATCAAAAGTGTATAATTTGGAATTAAAAGTCAAAGTTCCTTCTGGAATGGTTGAGCAGGATCTGGCAAGACCTGTAATAGAAATTGCTGACTTTGAAACTGGAAAACTAGAATATGAAATCTATACGTTTGGTGAAGAAAATGTCATCGTTCCTGTTTCAAATACTCCTGAGAATAAATCAGGTGTCTACAAATTAGCTGCTGAAAAAATTAGAGAGTCAATAAGAAAATTTGATCCAAATCCAGAAATCGAGGTTCTATCTGAGAATAATGTTAGAGTTAAAATTAGAAAAGATGCAATTCCATCAATCATTGGAAAAGGCGGGACCACAATTAATGAAATAGAGAAAATTCTTCACGTGCACATTGACGTTCAAGAAAAAGACTCTTCTGAAACATTCTCCGAGAATTCATCTATGGGAATATCATTTGATTTTTCCGAATCAACAAATTCCTTACTGTTTGAAGTCAATAAACGCTATAGTGGAATGCTAGCAGAAATTTATGTAAATGATAAGTATCTAGCAACTACTAGAGTGGCCAGACATGGAAAAATCAAACTACCTAAGCGCTCTGATGCTGGAAGAGCTTTATCACGTTCTGCTTTTTCAAAAAGTGACATAGATATAATGATCAAAGATTCTTAAATCCTTCAAGAAATTTTTGATTTGATTTTAGATATGAAATGAACTTGCGTAACTGCTTAATCGTTTTAGGATTGAGATGATGCTCTATTCCCTCCGCATCTTGATTAGCGGTTTCGTGCTCTATTCCTAAAATTTCAAAAAATTCCAATAGAATTCCATGTTTTTGTCTTATTGCATCTGCAACACTAGAACCCTTTGATGTTAGTCTTATTCCGTGGTATTTCTCATATTTGAGATAACCATTCTCATCCAATCTTTGAAGCATTTTAGTCACACTAGGTGCACTGACATTCATGTAGCGAGAAACATCTAATGTGGTTGCATATCCTTTGAGTTCTACTAATTCTGCAATCACTTCAAGATAATCTTCCATCCTTGAGAGATTTGACTTAGATGATTTGTGGGCTGCCTTGATTGATTCTAGTCTAATCTCGACTTTTTTTTTCAATGTTTTTGATTTATGCTGTGTGTCTTATAACCAAATTGGATAATTGGTTTTTAATGGTCATTTAATTTTCTGTTATCATGCCAACTAGAACACAAATACTAATCCCAATTGGTATTGCCGCTGTAATAATTGGAATTGTTGGAATAATGTCTGTTCCAAAAGATGTCAAATTAGAACAGGCTGAATTCCCTAAAGGGTTAGTCAAAATAGATAATGTGACACTTCAAGTCCAAATAGCTGATACAAAACCTCTTCAAACACGCGGTTTGATGTTCCAGGAAAAATTGCCATATGAACAGGGTATGCTTTTTGTCTTTGATGATCAGGGGATTCGCTCTATGTGGATGTTAAATATGCAATTCTCATTAGATGTGTTGTGGATTGATTCACAGGGAAATGTAGTTCACATTGAAAAAGATACCCAACCATGTAAATCCCCATTAGAAACAATGGCCTGCACATTTACAAACGGAAATGGTGAAGAAGCAAAGTATGTCCTTGAGGTTACGTCTGGATTTGTTGATAAATTTGGAATTACTGAAAATTCAAAATTAGAAATAATCTCAATCTAAGAAAGGCTTATCAGTAGTTGAGAATTTGTATCAAAAAACCATGAAAAAACTAATGCTTGTTATAATTTCTATTGTAGTTGCAATGATTTCTGCCGTTGTTTTAATAACCCAGCCATTACTTTTGGGAGATGGATTAGTAAAGAATGAATCCAAATATATCAATTATAATCAAATACTCAAACAAAAATTAGCCGATAACCAAATTCAAATGTCATCACCAATAAAACTATCAAAATCTGACGACATTGGAAAATATTGTTCATTTTTCAAATCTGAGGAGAAACAAAAACTAGTTCAATATTGTACATCAACTGAACTCAAGGATCAAAGTGGAGTATTTCTAGGTAATATCCACATGGTTGGAACTAGGGAAGAGCCAAAAATCATCTTGGCCTTGATACAAACTGACAAATCCGAAAGACAATTAGGTCTTGTAAAAACTGTATTTGCTACTATCTCTGATAATACTGTGTGTGATTGTTGGAGTGATAAAAAACCGGGAGGTCTGACAGATATTGGCCAATGGGTTGACGGAATATATCAATTTCATCATGGTGGTTCAAAACCTCACAGCAAGTCTGAGCCCGTATCCCTTGATGGAAAATCAATGGATCTAGAAATTACTACTAATGATGACGGATACTTGTGGCAGCTATTCGTATATTCGTAGAATGGTTGTATTTGCATAGCACCAAACTATCGGATTAATCATAACAAGATTCAAAAGCTAACTCTCACTAATAGCAGAAATGTTTGAAAATCTATGGTTGATTCCTCTTGGATTTGTTGCAGGAGTAATTGGTTCAATTGTTGGACTTGGTGGTGGCATTGTACTTGTTCCTGTTTTGACATTACTAGGAATTCCACATACTATGGCTTCAAGTTCTAGCTTGTTTGCTGCATTTAGTAATTCAGTAGGCTCTACTGTATCATATTACAAACAACAGAGAATTGATTTTAAAAACGGCATCAGATTAGGATTGTTTTCAATTCCTGGAACTATATTGGGCGCTATACTTTCTGCTCAGGCCACATCAGATACTTTCAAAATCTTGTTTGGCTTTGTGCTTGTTGGTTCTTGCTACTATTTATTTGTCAAAAGAAATCTTGATTCCAAACAAAAAATCTTATCCTCAAAGATTCTTTTTGCATCATCTGCAATTAGTTTTTTTGCAGGTATATTGTCTAGTTTTTTTGGAATAGGGGGAGGAATTGTATTTGTTCCGTTGATGATAATTGGACTTGGAATTGCAGTAAAAAATGCGACAGCGACATCCCAACTCATCCTTTTGTTTTCATCTGCATCTGGAATGGTAGTTCATACTTTGCTTGGTCATGCTAACTTTGAATATGCGCTTCTTATGTCAATTGGTTCAGTTATTGGTGGATTTATTGGTGCAAGACTGTCTTTGGAAATCAAAGAGACTCGATTACGTCTTTTAATAATTACGGTAATACTTGTTGCTGCAATCAAGTTGTTTCTTCACGCATTTGGAATTTGATTAAGGATATAATCCGGTAGTGTTTTAACTCATCATGGCAAAATTCGATGGAATTCGAATGCAAGAGCTGATCTCAGTTGAAGATCCTGACAAAGACGGGGGAATCACTTTGGTTTTTCAGGGCGACCGATACTTGCACATTAAAATCAAGGATGGAAAATTAGAGACAAGTTCCGTTCCGGAATAATTATCTTGGTGGCTCTTTTTTGATTCTATACAAATTTTTCTTTGCTACTAGAACAACGTCACCATTCTCTTTCTTCCCTTCAAAATCGACTGCTATAATTCCGAATTCATCATCCTGATCTTTCTTATCTGATATGACATACTTGATTTTGAGGATTTCATCAATATGCAATGGTTTGAGAAATCTCGCATTTCTATTTTCCCAACTAGGATCACCATCCATACCGTATAGCAATATCATGTTGCCGTAAATCTGACTGAGTCTTGTGAACTCACCTTCCATTCGTGCAATAATTGCGCGTCCTGATACAATACTACTATATTCATCATCATCAAAAATTGTATTTTTTATCCTTGCAAACGCCAAATAAGACTCTATTTCTTTTTTTGAAAATGTGCATGTAGAAAAATACTCGTCTCCTACTTTCAATTCAGAGAATTTTTTCATCTATTCTCTTGTCTCATCAACACAGAAAATTACTTCAGATGACTTGCGGGCAGAGTCTGTAACGAAATAATTCAAAGCACTAGCGATCTTTGAATTGTCTCCATCTTTACCGTCAATACTTCCCGGTAAAATCAAAAATGATCTGATGTTGGATTTTAATACATCACTTAATTCCTGGTTTACTGTAGTGGCAAATGGTCGTAAGGCTCCTCTGAAAACTTCCACACGCGCTCTATCTGCACCGGAAACCTTTGGACCTGTTGGAAGATCTGGCCCGATTACCATTACCGTTGCTTTTGCTCCTTTGTATAGTCGTGGATCATTTTTACCTCCTGGAACAAATGTCTCAAGAGCAGTTTGAATTACAGTTGCTGGAGTGTTAATGAATTTATCAACTAAACCATCCCATTCTTTTCTTGACAAATCAATAATTTTGATATTAGATGGAACTTTGCCAGTGATATAGATGAGTGTGGATAATTTACCAACTGTTTTTGCTGTGTTTAGCCATCTCTTGACTTCCTCCAAACTCGTAAAATCAATTACATGACTGTGGAATTTGGAGCTAATTGAATCTTGGAATTCTTTGGGTGTTGTCTTTGATATGAAACAAACTGCTTTTGCACCATTTTTCTCTACATGTCTTGCAAGAAAATCAGCCCTATCTGCATCTTGTTTATCGGTTGCATCAATTGCAAATACTATGACTTCTGATGTAAAACTTGGCTGAACAATGGGAGTTGTTGTTGCAATGTGTGGCTTTACTGGATAAAACACTCTGTCTCCAGGAATTACTTTGCCGTTAAGGATTTTTGCTATATCGTCATCTGCCAAGGTGAGGACAGTTTGAGCCACTTGAATTTGAGAGAGGAATTGCTTATCTGCAATCATAAATGATGTGTTCTTTTGCACTTTTTCTGCTATCTCTTGAATTTTGGCAAGAAGTCTAGCCAAGGTTTCGGCGATTTTCTGGGAATTACCACCTTTAATTTTTAAAACAGCATCGGCTGCTTTTGTTATTCCATCTTTTGTGGTTTTTTCATCTTCGCCTAACAATCCGACAATGTCTTTATTTGCAATTTCTACTTCTGCTGGTGACAAGTCTTCGAATCCACTGACTCTTAGAAATTCTGCAGCGGCTTTTGGATATACTGTTTTGTAAATTCTATCAGAGTGCACTGGTCCTGGATTTGTTGCAATTGAGACGATTCCCTTTTCAACTAATTCCCAAGACATTGCTTCAGAAAGTCTATTCTTTGCTCCCTGTGCAGCTGTGTATGGACTGCGGAATCTGTAGGGTCTTTGCTCGTATGACTTTTCCTCTGTAAAGAATGTTGAAATTGTAACAATCTTTGCACCCGGTTTCATTACTTTTAGTGCTTGTACTGATGTCCAAAATGTACCTGTCAAGTGTATGCCAACTGCACTCTTGAATTCATCTAGTGGTGAATTTGCAAAGCAAGTAACTGGACCAGAAACTCCTGCGTTATTTACAACAATATCTACAAACACGCTTGATTTTAGCAAGCTATCATACATTTGAGAAACACCTTGCTCATCGCTAACATCCACACCTGGGAATAACCAGACTTTGGCATTACTTTTCACTTTGTTAATAATCTCATCTAGAATCTTTTTTGTATCTTCTAATGGTTCCTTACGTCTTCCTAAAATTATGATACTAGCACCATTTTCAGCAAATAACTTTGCAACCGTTTGACCTATGCCGGTTCCACTTCCGGTAACTAGAACTACTTTATTTTGAAATTTTAACATGTCTTTGAAATTTGTTTTGTATTATTTATGTGGATCAATTAGCTATTGATTGGAACTTGGGTTCTTTACACCTTTCTAAAAATGACATTTTAATTATATAATCTCAAAAACCAACATGGCTTGTAAATTCACTATCAGTTGGAATTTGATTAGTAATTTCACTAGATAATACTTGAATTTGTTATTCAATTAGAGTCCATTGATTTTTTGTACACTTGCAGACAAAACCTGTGGAATTTATGTAATCTTTGAATTCAAGGTCTGTACATGGGCCCATATCTGGTATGATAAATTCTGTTTTACATGATCGGCACTTTGCCACAAACTTCATTGTATGAATTTTGAATCGATCGTTTGGCAATTTATATCGTATAGTTATCTAATGTTATAAAATCAAACAATTCGTCCTCTTACCATTTGCCTGGAATTCTACTTCTACAAACTTTATTTGTGGGTAGTGAATTCCAAGTTTATGCATGATTCCGAATCTGATACCTTTGTTTATCAAACATGGCCAGAAAAAGTTTCTCACATGTTAGAGAAAATTGGCGTTGAATCAGTTCCAAAAGAGCGAGGAACTGATTTGGTAGAAAAAGATGATTATTCTAGCAGAGCATTTTCACAAACCACCAGAATGGTTACTAATCTAGGTGTAATTGAGCTAAAAAATTCTAATATTGACGTAATTCAGATAATCCAAAAAGGCTGATTATTTTGCAAGATCCATTATTACCTCATTGGGGCGCTCAAGACAGATTTCAGGCTCACTTTATTGTTAAATTGGAAGTAGACTCTCCATCCAAATATCTAGCACGAACTATATTGAAAACATCTGGTCATTTTGGTGCTAAAAAAGTAGAGTCTGTTAGTTGGAATGGTGGACTGATTGCTGATCATTTGAACCAAGATTCTGAATTGAATAATATGATTGCAAAGCAGTCACTCAAGGATGCCACAATTTATGTTGATCCAACAAACAATGGTGTCAGAATTTATAGTAAATGGAAAAATTCACACGAATTTACTTTTACCAGTGAGATGTATGCAATTTATAATAAAATTGCAGAACATATTAAAAAAATCTAAGCACGCCACCAATCAAGTGCTAAATAATTTACCTTATCCGTACTGGGAATTGCCAAAATAAAGTGTTTTTTGACACTAGTTGCTAATCTTCCCGCTAAAACAACATCAGTCGATGTTATTGCATCTGTTTTGTTATGCACACGAACCAGATATGGCGCATGATCAATTCCAGGTCCTCTTTGATATACTGCAAAATCACATCCGAATTTAATTCCAGGATTTACGATATAGTTCTTATCTCTAAAATCTTTGTAAACTTGATATTTCTTATCAAAATTGTGGTATTCTTTTCTACAAATTTCTAACATCTGCGTCTTGCTGATTTTTTTCTTTAATTTGTGAATTGTGATTTGATTTTTTTCTTGAAGGTAATATCCTTCGATCAAGTCTAAAATTAGAGGAACATCAATTTCTTCTGGTTTTGGTTTTGCCATACCGATTGGTTTTCCATAATATGATTCTGTGAAAATCTCTCTTGACTTTTTTACGTCCCAGATTATGATTCTATTTTCTACAAGTTCGCCTTGCATACAATAGGAAAATATTGTTTTTGAATATAAAAAGTAGGATTAAAGACTTAACGCAAGCAGAATGAACGAGTCTGATACTTGCTGACACTTGTCAGACATTTCCTCAATTCCCTGAATTACGTCTTGGACTAGTAATAGCTCCTTGGTATTGGTGATTTCATCAAGTGCTTTGATTACCGTCTGTCTGTATTTTTTGTCTATTTCGCGTTCTATTTTCTGAGTTTCCTGAGCAAGCTCGATTGCGTTTGCAGTATTGGTGTTGAGACCTCTTACAATTTCATTTAGTTTGTAGACTTCGTCAACTAACAATTCAATAAGGCCAGAAATATCTTCGTCTATTTTTGCACTCTTTAGTGTTGTTGGTTTTATGTTTGAGAGCTTGAATGCAATGCCGGTAATGTATCCTGCAATCTCATCCATTGTGTATGCCGTGTTGAGAAGGTTTTCTCTATTCATAATCAAACCTCCGACATCAGCTACCTCTCGAGTAATTTTGCGTCGAAGATTTTCAACTTCTTCTTCGATGGTTGATATTTGCTCGTTAACTGTTTTGATACCAGCTTTGTCTTTTTTCATGATAAGCGCTGGAAGTGTAGCTAACTCTCTGGCTGCATTTAGAATTCTGTTAATTTCGTCTTGCAAAACTGCAATTGCTTTTCGTTTTGCTTGGACCTCTAGTTCCCCACTATACATCCTTCTTAGTTAATTTGAGTTGGTATTAATTAATTATCGCAATTTAGACCTCAGAAACACCCTGAGATACTTTTTTCTGATTTTTGTAAAGGGCAATTACCTCTTGATCCGTCGAGGCATCTTCTGGAGCTTTTTCAATGCGAATTTTACCTGTGAATTTGGGAAATCTAAGTGCCAATCCGCTTCCAGACCTGATAGAGTCTTTGGCAGTTATGTGTACTGGACTGAGTGTAATTTCCGATGCTACGATCTCTATTACTAATTCTGGCTCAAACCATACGTCGGGCTCCATACCGCTTTCTATTCTTGGATTTTTTTTCAGTGTTACCTTGTCTTGCAATATCTGATAAAATTGATCTAAATTCTCATCAGTAAAACCAGTTCCTACTTTGCAAATGCTTTCAAAAACATCCTTGTCGGCATTGTATGATGCTAAAAGAAGCGTCCCGTATTTTCCGGTTCTCCGGCCTTTTCCAAAAAATGCACCAATTACTACTAAATCAAGGCTATCACCTAACTCATTTCTGTATTCACGTTTTAGCTTAAGCCAATTACTGCCTCGAGCACCTGCTCTGTATGGTGCCTCTAACACCTTTAACATCAGGCCCTCACAACCAGCGTTAATTCCGTTTTCTAAAAAATCCTCAATTTCATTTTCAGTATGAACTATGGTTTGTGTAACAATTTTTGTATATTCATCTTCGTTAGTTATTTCCTCAAGTTTCTTTCGTCTAGTCTGATATGATTCATTTAACATGTCTTTGCCATTAAGATATAACACATCAAATAGATTTACTGTAATTGGATACTTCTCTACAATTCTATCAATGTCGTACTTTCTTCTTCTGTGCATTAATTCTTGAAATGGAAGAAATTCCCCCGAATCTTGATTTATTGCAACAGCTTCTGCTTCAAGTATGACATCTGTTGTTTTTAGTGCCTTTGGAACTTTTTCCAAAATATCTGGATAATAATTTGTTATATTTTCTAGTCGTCGAGAATATAGAATCATTGTTTTGTCTTTGTAATGTATTTGTACTCGTTCTCCATCGAGCTTGTACTCTGCTGCAAAACCACTACCGAGTTTTTCAACTGCCTCAGCTTCTGACTTTACTCTCTCTGCAAGCATTGGTCTAATTGGACTGAATACTTTGACATGAAAATCACCTAAACCATGCAATCCTTTCTTGGCAATTGTCTCCGCAACAATCCCCAAATCCGATGAGACATTATATGCAACTTCCAATTTTTCTCTATTTTCTTTAGAGCCTGTATATGATATTGCAAGTGCATCCATAACAGTATTGTCTGCAATTCCTAGGCGTAGTGTACCCATGGCAATCTTGAGAATGAATTTTGCTTCCAGTGGTGTTGCATCATTGAGGAGACTGGATACATATTTCATTTTCATATCTTGTGAGCGTTGTCCCTCAAGTTTGGCTATTTTGTAAAGTGTCTCATAAACTCGTTCAGCAGTAATGTCTTGTGCCAAAAATGTCGTCTGTGTTTTATTCTCTAGAATTTTTGCTGCGGTACTCCCAAGATCTCCATCTTCAGCGTATACTGAATTAATTTTCTTAATTGCAATACCTGATGATTTTGAAAGTGCGTGTATTGCCAGTTTTTCTGCTAAACCCAATTCAACACCCTCAAAATCAGGACGCAGTTTGCCCTGAATGAGATATACTATCTTTGATATTATATCGTGAGGAGTTTTCTGGAATAGTTCTACAAGATGTTGTGTGAGCTCTAGTCTTTTAGTAGTTGCACTCATCTTTTCAAAAGTATCTGCAATCTCTGAAAAACGCATTGGATAGAGTTTTGCACTCTCAGATAAAAGCCAGACGTTTGAAAAATTTACAAATGCAAGTTTGCCTTGATCTTTAGCATAATTGTTTTTGAATTCTCAGTGATTACTCGATTAAAGTGAGAAATCTCATCATTATTTAGAAATCTACCATTTCTTTCCAAAAAACCATCAAAAAATACACCACTAATGTATCCAACATAGAGTCCATAGGATACATCTACTAGTGACCCTGTTTGTATCGGGTCTCTGGCATGAGTTAAAACCATACTTGGATAATCCAATGCGTATTTTATGATATCATTGAGGTGTTTTTCTTCAATTACGTCTAGTGACAATTAGATTGATTTGATGATTTTCGGTATTTAGAACTAGTGCTCAAATAATTTTAGATGTATCTGAAAATTGTTTTCTTGCTTGCATCCTTTGCATCAGCAACCATGGCAAAGTTGAACATGGGATAGTTTGATTTGTATTGCTTCATAAAAGACCATGCGACATCGTGATTTCTAAATTCCGTTCTAATTCCATCTAATTGGATCTGTTGATTGTTAATATCAAACACTACCACATTGTATTTTTCTGGTCTATTGTGAGGCCTTGCCTTGAGAAACCAAGTAAATGCGAATCCTATTGCCAATATCAAAATAATAGCACTTGCGATTTCTCGGAAAAAACCTCCAACCGCATTTGGTATTATTTGACCAAATACTGATATGAAAACGTTAGAAAGGATCCCAATAAATAATCCAAAAAACTCTTTGGTTGGATTTGGCATGCCTATATTTTCTAGTTATAGCACTTAACTTTTGCTGCCGATTTTGACTAGTCTGGATCTTCGTAATTTTTGTTACCTGATGACTTTGATGTTGATTGCATTGGTTTCATTTTCTTGTGCAATCCTTCTATTACTGCTTTGTATCCTTCTGCATATTCTAACTCGGCTGGAACTAGAGTTGCAGGATGAATAAATCCCTGGCTTCTCATTGCTAGTGCCTTCTGTGTTGCAATGTTTCTAACATAATCCCAATCTGGAGTAGAGAATCCATCAAACGGACCTGTGAATTTACCATTATGCATGGAAAATACTAGTGCTTCCACAATTGGAATGCAAAAATCAATTGATGCAGCGGTGTTAATCTTTACGGGCATTAGGGGCATGTGATGACTACCTCGTGTATTTCCGGCGACATAGTGAGGATTGTTAAAAACACTACCAAGTTCTTCTGTAGCAGGAAAATTTTTCTGAGTCCTAACTAGCGCGATTGGATCGTCTTTTCCGACATATGTACCTGCAATATTGTGTAATCTGTCAGTAGACAATGACGCAATTGGTTCGCCAGACTTGGTGTATATGGAAGAAATGACATATCTGCCAGGATACATTAGAGCTGCCTCTAGGATTGGCGTGTCCTGCCAGAGTTCCAACTCTGCAATTTTTCCTTCTTCTACATCCATAATGTTGAACTTGACGCCAGAGGCAAGTGATTTGTTTACAATTAAACCTGTATTTGATAGCGCATCGACAAATAATCTGTAAAAAGGATAATTGAATGCGCCAGGTTCTGTCTTGTCTGCTGCTAATACTGTAAATGCTTCATTTGGTCTTTCTTCAAATTCTAATTCTGCCACTCCAGGACCCATTCCCTTGACATTGCCTGAGAAAGAATCTTTTAGAAGATCTTGACCCGCACCGTATAATCCCTCCGACTTGGCAACTCTGGTACCCTCTTCGAATGCCTTCCAAGCAAGTCCGTGAATTTCAGAATTATCGGTTCCTTTAGTATGAGACATGATAATGTGAACATCGTCACCTGAATATCCTATGTAGTGATCCAGGAGTAAATTTCCTGCATTCTTTATGGTTTTTCTAACTGCCTCTATCAATCCGTCGCTAGGTCTTGTGTGTCCGCCAATTCCGCCAACATCAGCTTTGATTGCAGAAACAGTGACTTTCACAAAATCAGACTTTGTTTACTTTGATTTATAGTATGTGAGGATTATTTTTCTTAAAATTAGTTTCAAATTTCATCTGATCAAAAAAATCCAAAAAATAACAAAAAGTCGTGAAAAAATCGCAACGGTAATAAACCCCTCGAGAGAGGTCTATCACATGGCAACAAAACCACACTTGAATTTGATAGTAACAGGTCACATTGATAACGGTAAATCTACAACAATGGGACACTTTTTAATGGATATGGGACTTGTAGACGAAAGAACCATAGCATCACATGCATCCGAGTCAGAAAAGACAGGAAAGGGTGACACATTCAAGTATGCTTGGGTTATGGATAACATTAAAGACGAAAGAGAAAGAGGTATCACAATTGACCTGGCTTTCCAGAAATTTGAGACGCCAAAGTACTTTTTCACTCTGATCGACGCACCTGGTCACAGAGACTTTATCAAAAACATGATTACTGGCGCATCTGAAGCTGATGCAGCAGTTCTAGTATTATCTGCAAAAGAAGGTGAAACCGATACTGCAATTGCACCTGGTGGACAAGCAAGAGAACACGCATTCTTGCTCAAAACTCTAGGTGTAAACCAACTAATTGTAGCAATTAACAAAATGGATGATAGTAAATACAGCGAAGCGGCATTCAAAGTTGCTAAAGAAAAAGCAGAGAAATTAATCAAATCTGTAGGTTACAAACTAGAATCAGTCCCAATCATTCCAGTATCTGGATGGAAAGGCGACAACCTAGTCAAGAAATCTGAAAACATGCCATGGTGGGCTGGAAAGACACTATTGCAAGCATTTGATGATTTCACAAACCCAGAAAAACCAATTGGTAAACCATTGCGTGTACCAATTCAGGATGTCTATACTATTACTGGTGTTGGAACAGTACCAGTAGGTAGAGTAGAAACTGGTGTTTTCAAACCAAACGACAAGATCATCGTAATGCCATCCGGCGCATTAGGCGAAGTCAAATCAATTGAAACCCACCACACTCAACTAGAGAAGGCTGAAGCAGGCGATAACATCGGCTTTAACCTGAGAGGTGTTGAAAAGAAAGACATCAAAAGAGGAGACGTTATGGGTCATCCAGACAATCCACCTAAAGCAGCTAAAGAATTTAGAGCACAAATCATTGTAATTCATCACCCGACAGCACTAGCACCTGGTTACACCCCAGTCATGCATGCACACACCGCACAAGTAGCAGCAACAATCACCGAATTCGAAGCAAAAATCAACCCAGCAACCGGCGCAGTTGATGAACAAAATCCAAAATTCCTCAAAGTAGGCGATTCTGCAATTGTAAAAATTAGACCAGTACGCCCAACATGTGTTGAGACATTCAAAGACTTTCCAGAAATGGGACGCTTTGCTCTCAGAGACATGGGTGCAACCATTGCAGCTGGTATCATTAAAGATATCACAGAAGAACACAAGCCATAAAACGGGTCTTTGTTTTGACTCAATCCGCCCGAATTAAACTAACAAGCACCAATCTCCCAAAACTTGATGGTGTTTGCACGGAAATTATGGGCATTGGTGAAAAAACAGGCGTACGTGTAAAAGGACCAACACCTCTTCCAGTTAAACGACTAAACGTTGTCACTAGAAAATCACCATGTGGTAATGGAACTGAAACATATGAAAAGTGGGAAATGCGCATGCATAGACGAATAATCGATTTAAGTGCAGATGACAAGGCTATCAGACAATTGATGAGGCTAAAAATTCCTGACGACGTTTATATCGAATTATCATTAAAGTAGGAATAGAAAATGTCAGAAGAATCTAACCCAATTGATGCAACATC
>OMIR01000064.1 GCA_900299125.1 Nitrosopumilales archaeon
CACGCTATTTTTATTTAGGGCAGCGAGACGAGATTCGCATGGTCTCAGGCCTACAAATAAGATTAGATAGGATTTTACGAAAAGGTAAGATGCTCTGCATACCAATGGATCATGGAATATCCAGTGGTCCAATTGAAGGTCTAGAAAATCCCGCAAAAATTATTGCTCAATGCGAGACCAAGGGACTCACTAGTGTGATTGTCAATAAAGGCATTATCAAAACATTGCCAAAACCAGCACGAATTGGAATTTTGGTGCATTATTCATCTAGCACTTCACTTTCAATCTCACCAAATAGAAAAATGCTGTCTGGTACTGTTGAGGAAGCTCTCAGATTAGGTGCTGATGGAGTATCACTACACATCAACGTAGGTGGAAAAGAAGAGCCAGAAATGCTTGAACAGTTAGGAATGACAGCCTCAGAATGTCACAAGTGGAATATGCCATTACTAGCGATGATGTATCCAAGAGGTGAGAATGTCAAAAATCCTCACGATCCAGAAGTTGTTGGTCATGTAGCTAGAATTGGTGCCGAATTAGGCGCCGATATTGTTAAAACACTTTACACTGGAGATATTGATTCATTTGCAAAAATAGTAAAGAGTACTCCTGTCCCTGTTGTAATCGCTGGTGGACCTAAAGCCAAGACTGATGAAGATGTTCTACAAATGACTGAAGATGCCATGAAAGCAGGTGCAAGAGGAGTCACATATGGTCGTAATATTTTTGCTCATAAAAGCCCAGACAAAATAGTGGATGCGCTGGCAGGAATTATTTTCAGAAAGGAAACTGCAAAAGAAGCAGCAAAAAGAATTGCAAAAAAATAGAGAGCTAGTAATTTTGCCCAAGATGGGTAAATCAGGCCTAACAAAATTTCTCAGCAATTTAGAATCTGAAGGAATACGCACAGTTTATGCAGATCCTAAATCAATTCCTGCAAACTCTAAGCTTGTTTCAATTTATCCCTCATCATCTGCAAAAATGGTTGTCTTAGAAAGAGATGCAATAAAGCCCAAGGGTAAAAAAGTTGGTAAGAAATTCAAAGTATTATCAAATAATGATATAGAAAAAATATTTCTTGAAGCAAAAAAAGGCTTGGATTTTGTAATAATCGAAGTTGCCGATTGGAAAATAATTCCACTAGAGAATATTATTGCAAAATTACATAAGATACACACCCAGATTTTCGCACTTGCTAGAACTCCAGAAGAAGTACGTAAGATGTTTTCAATTTTGGAGATAGGAGTAGACGGAGTAATTTTTGAAGCTAGTACAATTTCCGATGTCAAAGAAGCAATGTTGTATTTAGGAACTTCAACATTTGATCTTTCTGAGGCAAAAATTATCGATATAAAAGAAGTTGGTGATGGTGAAAGAGTTTGTGTTGATACTGCATCAATGCTGCACAAGGGTGAGGGAATGCTAATTGGATCTAGATCAAATTTCCTTTTCCTTGTTCACAATGAATCAGTTGGCTCTTCATTTACATCACCTAGACCATTTCGTGTCAATGCCGGTGCAGTACACTGTTACACGGTTTCACCAGACGGAAATACAAAATATCTCTCCGAATTAGAAACTGGCGCAGAGGTTTTGGTAATTAACTCTCACGGAAAAGCAAGACGGGCAACAGTAGGACGCTCTAAAATCGAAAGACGTCCAATGCTAATGATCAAGGCTCAAGTCAATGACGAGATAGGAGGAATAATTGCTCAAGATGCAGAAACAATACGATTTGTAAAGCCTGGCGGGCATCTAGTCTCAGTTACCCACTTAAAAAAAGGCGATACTGTTCTAGTTTACTCAAAAGGTGCAACAGGTAGACACTTTGGAATGGAAGTAGTAGACGAATACATTTTAGAAAAATAAATGAAATACAAAACTTGTGTTAGCATTGCAGAAAAAACTCCGAATAAAGTTTTATCAGTAATTAAGACCGTTCTACAAAAATCCGATTTTGCTGAAATTCGATTTGATTTTTTACTAACAAGAGACATACCCAAAACATTAGAATTAACAAAAAAATACCATAAACGGTGTGTGTTTACTCTACGTCCAAAAAATCAAGGCGGAAAATTCTCCGGAACTGAAAAGGAACGAGTATCAATTCTAAAACTAATGGCCGAATACAATCCCTATTTCTTAGACATAGAATTTTCTGCATCGCATAACCAGGATCTATTATCTTATGTTAGAAAAACAAAAACTCCAATACTAGTATCATGGCATGATTTCAAGCGAACCCCATCCTTTAATGAATTATTAAAAAAATCCCAGAATATGAAAAAAATTTCCAATCATATCAAGATAGTCACTACTGCAAATTCAATTAAAGATACAGCGACGATTTTATCTTTATACGGAAAACAAAACTCTGGACTAATTGCATTTACAATGGGAGAGTTGGGAAGAATTTCAAGGATTTTATGCTTGCATCTGGGTTCACCTTACACATATGTCTCATTGGGAAAACCAATAGCTCCTGGCCAGTTCAGCTTAGATGAGATTAAATCGCTGCAATCAATTAAGAAATAACAATGACTCGAACTTTTGCAGTGATTGGAGATCCCATAGATCATTCTTTATCGCCCAACATTCACAATGCGGCATTTAAGGCACTAAATCTTGATTGCACATACATTGCATATAAAATTCCAAAGGGTGAGCTAAAAGAAGGAATAGAGTCACTACGAAAAATAAAAATTTCAGGATTTAATGTAACTATCCCTCACAAAGTAGAGGTAATCAAATATCTTGATGAATTAAGCGAAGAGTGCAAAATTATTGGTGCATCAAACACTGTATCAAATGAAAATGGAAAATTCATAGGCTATAATACAGATATGGATGGATTCTTAGAGCCAATCAAGAATAGAAATATTGGAATTTCTGGCGAGTCTGTCCTAATAATTGGAGCAGGTGGTGCTGCAAGAGCAATCATTGCAGGATTTGCAAAGCAAAAAGCAAGTAAAATTACTATAACCAATAGAACACTGGAAAATGCTCAAGAATTGGCAAGATTTGCATCCAATCTTGGAATTAAATCAGAATCTATAACTTTGCAGGAAACAGATGTTTCTAAATACAAATTCATCATTAATGCTACTTCTGTAGGGCTAAAAGGTGAACAGTGTCCCATACCAATCAAAGCAATTAATGCAAATCATGTAGTGTATGATATTATTTACATGCCAATGAATACGGACCTAATCCAACAATCAAAAAAAAATTCTGCGACCATAATATACGGATATGAGATGCTATTGGCACAGGCAGCTCTTGCGTTTAAAATATGGCACAATCTTCAAGCCCCATACGAGGCAATGAAAAAGGTCTTACTTGGAGGATTTTAAATGAAGGTCAAGGCATCTGTAAATGGCGCAATCTCTCTAGTGAATGCCATTGCAACGTGGAAGGGGGCAACACTTGGCATAGTGGCCAAAGTAGAAGCAATTGTTTCTACTTCAGAAGGAAAAGGCATACACTTGGAATCAGATAATCAAAATACCAGTTCACGTCTGGTCAAAAAAGTAGTCGAGCTATCGGTTCCAAAAAGAGAATTAGAAAAAAACAGAATAGAGATTTTTCTTAAATCAGAGATACCAACTGGGTATGGTCTGAAAAGCTCCAGTGCCATTTCTTCTGTGGTATCACTAGCATGTCAAAAGATCTTCAAGCCCAATTTCACAGATTCCCAAGTTCTCAATCCTGGAATCGATGCTTCTCTTGCAACCAAAGTCAGTATGACAGGTGCGTATGATGATGCATGTGCGTGCTATTTTGGAGGAATTCAAGTGACAGATAACAAACACAGGAAGATCATAAAAAGCGACAAGACTCCCACAAATCTTGTTGCGGTTATTTTCGTACCAAAATCAAGAAAACGTGGAAATATCAAACATTTGAAATTACTAGAGAATGTCTTTGAGAACGCTTGGAATTTTGCAAAAAACGGAGACTATTGGAATGCAATGACGCTCAATGGTTATGCAACATCTGCGATTCTAAATTCAGATCCAAAAATAATATCGGCTCTAATTGAAAATGGGGCTCTGGGGGCCTCAGTGTCTGGAAATGGACCTTCCATAGCAGCCATAGTAAAAAAAGACAATGCATCTAAAATAAAAAAGGTCTTCTCAGAGCATGAGGGGGCAACTATGCTAGCAGAGATCAACAATAGGAGAGCTGAAGTCCATGAAATGTAGAGTAGAGCAATCAAAACTCAATGGCGTCTTGTCATGTCCTCCAAACAAAAGTTATACACACAGAGCCATATTTCTGGCATCCCTTGTAAATGGTAAGAGTTTGATCAAAAATGTTCTTCGTTCACGCGATACTAACGCAACAATTGAGATTTGTAGACAATTAGGCGCGGAAATCACAGAGGCGGGAAGCAATCTAAAGATCAAAGGCATTTCAAAATACGAAAAAGATGAGCTAACCCTGGATGCCTCAAACTCTGGCACCACGATTAGAATAGCGGCAGCAATTTCCGCACTTCGTCAATCAAAAACAGTACTTACTGGTGATGAGTCACTAGTCAAACGTCCAATGAGGCCACTATTAGATGCTCTAGAATCACTAGGTGCAAAATGTTCTTCAAATGAGGGAAGACCACCTCTTGAAATTACTGGAAAAATTATCGGCGGCGAGGTATCAATTCCAGGAAATGTATCTAGCCAATTCATTTCAGCTTTATTTATTGCGGCTCCATTAACTGAGAAAGGCATTTCAATTAACATATCATCAGAATTAGTTTCAAAACCATATCTAGATGCAACGATTTTTACAATGAAGAAATTCGGTGTTGACGTAGAGACATTAGCCCCATACAAGAAATACCATATTGCACCTCAGCATTACAAGCATGCCACTGTCACTATACCGTCTGATTTTTCTAGTGTTGCCCTGTTATTATCAGCAGCCGTATTAAATGGCGAAGATTTTACAGTAAAGGTCTCCATAGGAGAATTAGCTCAGGGTGATGAGACGGTAATTGATATTTTAACTCAGATGGGAGCAGATGTCTCACTCAATAACAATATCATCAAAGTAAAATGCCATGACAGATTATCTGGTGGAAGATTTGATCTCTCAAATACTCCAGATTTGTTACCGCCACTTGCTATTCTTGGATTAAAGTGTAATTCCCCATTAGAATTTTACAATGTAAAACATGCCAGATTCAAAGAAACTGATAGAATAGCAATTCTAGTCAGAGAGCTCAAAAAATTAGGTCTAGAAATAACTGAGAAAGATGACGGTATGATAATAATGCCACCAACTAGTCTTAGAGGAGCTGAATTAGATTCTGAAGAAGATCACAGATTATTCATGGCATTTTGTATTGCCGGCATGTATGTTGGAAATTGCACTATCTCAGACCCAGAATCAGTTGACGTTTCTTATCCAAGTTTTGTTGCAGACATGAATCATGTTGGCGCTAAAATCACAACGATATAGGTTATAAGCATCAAAGACTGAATTTATTTTGATGGCAGGAAACTCGATTGGTCAAAGACTAGTTCTGACTAGCTTTGGTGAGAGTCACGGTAGATGCGTAGGTGCTGTCCTAGATGGCTGTCCTGCAGGATTAGAATTAGAAGAAAAAGATATTCAAAAAATGCTTGATCAGAGAAGACCAGGTCAATCACTTGTATCAACCCAAAGAAAAGAAGGCGATATTGTAGAAATTCTCTCCGGTGTATTCAGAGGATACACAACAGGGGCACCAATTGCAATGATAATCTGGAACAAGGATCAACATTCAAGAGATTATGATAATCTAGTTACAAAAATGAGGCCTGGTCATTCGGATTATCCGGCTCTAGTAAAATATAATCAACATAACGACCATCGCGGTGGCGGAAGATTCTCTGGAAGACTCACTGCGACACATGTCATGGGTGGTGCCATTGCTAGAAAACTACTCAAAGTTACACTAGGGGTTGAAACTCATTCCTATACGATAAAAATCGGAAAAATTTCTATGAGTGAAGAATTTGAATCTAAAATGAAAAACGAGATTTATCAAAACGAAGTACGTTGTCCAAACCCCAAGATTGCAGAAAAAATGCGACAAGCAATATTGAATGCTAGAAAAAGTGGCGATTCGTTAGGAGGCATAATAGAATCAACTACAACAAATCTTCCCATCGGATTAGGTGAGCCGATATTTAGCTCACTAGAATCAGATATTGCAAAGGCCATATACTCTATTCCCTCAGTCAAAGGAGTAGAGTTTGGATCAGGTTTTGCAGGGGCCGGAGTATATGGGTCAGAAAACAACGATCCATACATTTCAAAAAGCGGTAAAATTTTTACTAAAACCAATAACGCCGGTGGAATTTTAGGTGGTCTTTCTACTGGAATGCCTATTACAATGAGAGTAGCTTTCAAGCCTGCATCATCAATTGCAAAAAAGCAATCAACTGTGGACATTAAGACAAAGAAAGCAGCGATATTGCAAGTACAAGGCAGGCATGATCCATGTGTTGTTCCAAGAGCACCCCCAGTAGTGGATTCACTAGTATCACTAGTGTTAGCTGATCATGGACTTATTGGCGGATTCATAAAGCCGGTTTTGTAGAAAATGTCCAATATCGACCAGTTACGAAACAAGATAGACGAAATTACAATACAGATGCTCAATTTGTTAAAACAGAGAACAGATATTGCAAAACAAATAGGAGAAATCAAAAAAATTAACGGTCTAGCAGTAAATGATGAGAAAAGAGAAGAGCAATTGCGCGTCGAGGTTTCACAGATATGCAAACAAATAGGATTAGAGGAATCCATCGGTAAAAAATTTCTAAATTTCCTTCTAAATGAGTCAATTAAAGTACAAAGCAATGAAAAGCAAACACACCTAACAATATTTCACAAGGCAAAGGCATTAGAGCAGCAGGGAAAAAAAATCATTCACATGGAGGTAGGCGAGCCAGATTTCATGCCAGACCCAATCATTAAAACCGCAATGGCAGAAGCATATGATAAAGGACTAGTAAGATATGGTCCAGCTTTAGGAATGCCAGCATTACGTGAGGCACTTGCCCAGTATTGTTCTAAAAAATTTGGCTCTCAAATAAGTAAGGACAATATTCTTGTCTCACCAGGTGGAAGATTTTCTGTATTTTTAGCAATATCCACACTACTTAATCCCGGTGATGAGATAATCATAATCGAACCTGCGTGGCCAGCATACAGAGATTGTGCAACATATGTTGGAGTCAAAGTCAGAAACATTGCTACTACTCTAGATAATAATTGGGAGCCGTCAATTTCAGAAATTGAAAATACGATAAATTCCAATACAAAGATGATCGTGCTAAACTATCCAAACAATCCTACTGGAAAAGTGCTATCGCCAAATCTCCAAGATCAGATTATCGAGATTGCAAAAAGACATGATTTGTATGTCTTATCAGACGAGATTTATTCTGAATATGCTTTTTCTAATTGGAAATCAGTTTTATCAAATAATTATCCAAAATCAATAGTCATACAATCTTTTTCCAAATCACATGCAATGACTGGTCTAAGAATTGGATATTCAATTACTGATCCAAAAATAATTGAAAAAATGGCAAAATTACAAGCTTTGTGTATTACTAATGTGGCAGAACCAATCCAATATGCAGCACTAAAAGCAATCGAAGTAGATACTACGCAAAACTCCAAAGCAGTAAGAGCAAAAATCAACGCTATTTTAAGAGAGGCCACTAGTGGGGATTTAAAATTCGCAAATCCTGACGGAGCGATGTATGTGTTTGCCAAAGTCAACAAACCAGGATTTGATGGTCTAGAGTTTACCAATAGGCTGCTTGACCACGGAGTGGCAATAGCACCCGGGGAAGGATTTGGCAATTACAAGGAATTCATAAGAATTTCAGCCTGCCAAGATGAAAAGAGCCTTGTGATGGGAATGAAGATATTAGATGAGGTTCTAAAGGGTCTATAGATGAAAAAAAGCATCACAGTTTTAGGCGCAGGCGGAAAAATGGGTCAATGGTTTGCTAAATATTTCACATCAATAGGATACGAGGTCATCGGCTTTGACTCTGAAGCACCATTAACTGACAAGACTGTCAAGAAAGCCACTTCTCTAGTCGGTGCCGTACTAAATGCAGATTTAGTGCTCTTGTGTACTCCGACAAGAAGAACACCAGAAATCATCAGATTAATTGCCAAAGAAATGAAACGCGGTTCATATCTAATTGAAATAACATCACAAAAAGCTAAAACAGCAGCTGCCCTTCTAAAAATTCCATCCAAGATTAACCCTGTATGTATACATCCAATGTTCGGTCCTGGTGCAAAAAAGATCAAGGGTCAAAATATTATTTCAATTCCTATAAAAGATGCAAAAAAAGAGCTTACACTAGTAAAATCATTATTTGAGGGTGCGAATTTTGTCACCATTGATGCAATAGAGCATGATAAAAAAATCGCCGTCATATTAGGACTAACTCATTTAATGAATTTGGCATTTGCAAATATCTTATCTAAAGACGAGAAAATTTCGCTCACAGAGCGTATGTCAGGTACAACATTTAAGATTCAAAAAATTCTTGCCGAGAGCATCATGACAGAGTCAGTAGAATTAATTGAAACCATAATATCAAATCCTGAGATCAGAAGATCTGCAGAAGAATTCTGGAAAGATGTTGGAAGATTACTTACCGCCATACAAGAGAACAAATCTGAGGAAATCACAACATACATCCGATCTGTTCAAGAAAATCTTGCAAAGAATGTAAGTTTGGAAGAATCTTACAAAAAACTTAACACAATGATTAACGCAATAGAAAAGTAATGCGTTCAACAAAAATCGTAACATCCTTTGTAACATTTGAAGAAAAAATACTATTACTAAAGCGGAGTAATCATGTAAAATCAATGAAGGGTCTCTGGGGAGCAGTTAGTGGAATAATAGAAGGGCTAGAGGAACCACTTGAAAGGGCAAAAATCGAGATTTTCGAAGAAATTGGAGCAAATCCTGAATCAATAGAGCTTCTAAAAGCTGGAAAAGATATGATGGTATCTTCTCCCCAATATCCTGATCACCAATGGCAAGTATTCCCATTTTTGTTCAGGATGAACACAACTGAGGTATTACTAAATTGGGAAAATTCTTCCTACAAATGGATTAGCCCAAATGAGATTACCCAGTTCGAAACTGTTCCAAACCTAAATCAAGTATTACTCAATTTGTTGTAGATTTTCATCTTCTTTTACATATTTTCGTTGTTGAGGTAGCATGAGATACACACATGCACCTCCACACATTGTACAAGGCACATTATTGCCAGTATGTTGGCCGGTTCGGTTATGGATTCTAGCTGCCTCTTCAGGATCAATTGATAGTGCAATTTGTTTTTCCCAATCAAGTGTTCGTCTAGCTTCAGTCATTTTTGTATCCCATATGATTGCCTTTTCACGTAATTTTACTAGATCCCCTGCATGAGCTGCAATTCGGTATGCGATTAATCCTTGTCTGACCTCATTTGCATTTGGTAGTGCCAAGTGTTCTGCTGGCGTCAAATAGCATAAAAGATCAACTCCTTCACTAGCAGCAATTGCTGCACCTATTGCACTAGATATGTGATCATAACCAGAGGCAATATCAGTAACAAGTGGACCTAGAACATAATACGGCACATCACCAATTAGAGATTTTGCCAGTCGTACGTTTGCAGCTACCTCATTTAGTGGGACATGGCCTGGTCCCTCAACCATGACTTGAATATCATGTTCATGTGCTTGCTTTGTTAGTCGTGAAATATTGATCATTTCCTGAACTTGGAGTTCATCATGTGAGTCTAGAATTGAACCTGGGCGAAGAGCATCGCCAAGACTAAATGTTACATCGTATTTTTTTGCTAATTCTATCAAATAATCATAATGTGTAATGTATGGATTTTCCTTGTCGTATTTTAGCATCCATGCCGCAGTTATTGTACCTCCTTTACTTACAACTCCACCATATCTCTGAACTTTGAGAATTCTCTTTGCTATTTCTTTAGTTATGCCCGAGTGAATTGTAGTATAATCAACGCCGTCTTTAGCGTTATTTTCAAATGCTTTTAGAAAGTCATCCTCGGTTATATCAAGTGGATTTTTGTGCTTTTCAACACCGTAATTGTATGCCTCATAGATTGGCACCGTACCAAAGGTAATCGGTGCTGCTTCCAATAATGCGCGTCGGATATTTCCTACATCCCCTCCATCAGAGAGGTCCATTATAGTATCGGCATGATGTTTGACTGCAATCTGAGCCTTTTCAATTTCTTCATTTAGATCAACTTTTAGTGTTGAAGTTCCAATGTTGACATTAACTTTGGTTTTTAGTCCCTTGCCAATTCCAACTCGATGAACTCTCTGCGGTCTAACATTATTGGCAGGAATTATAATTGAACCTGTAGATATCCTTGCTCTAAGCCACTCGGGAGTAATTCCCTCATCATTAGCTACCTGCTTCATTTCATCAGTAATGATACCACGGCGGGCAGCAGATAGCTGAGTTGTCATATCATAACTAGACAGAGTCTAAATTTAAACAATAGGCAGAATTTGCTTAATTTTACAAATACTATAATTCAGAGATTTTTACATTAACTAATAATGAATATTTTAGCAATAGGTGGTTCAGATCCTTCATCTGGAGCTGGCATACAATCAGATATTCTAGCAGCAAGAGAATTAGGTGCTAATTGTTTCTCAGTTATTACAGCAATAACTGCACAGAATTCCAAAGAATTCATTCATGCAGAAGATGTTTCTGCAAAATCAATTCAGTTACAAATTGAGTCCATTTTTTCAGATTTCGATCTGAGTGTGATTACAATCGGAATGGTTCACAATACACCCACAATCAAAGCAATTCATGCCAAATTAAAAAACACAAAGATCCCAATAGTAATTGACCCAGTAATAAAATCAACTACCGGTGGAATATTATTAAAAAACGACTCTATTACTATGTTTAAAAAATTATTAATTCCTCTTTGTCACACAATAACTCCAAATGTTTTAGAGGCAGAAATTATTTCTGGGCAAAAAATTAGAAAATTTTCTGATTTAATTTTAGCGGCAAAAAAAATTCGAAATTTGGGGGCAAAAAATGTGATAATCACTGGACATTTATTTGAGAGAGGACACATTAGTGATTTCGTATTTGATGGTACACGACAGGAATCTATTTCAGGAAAAAAAGTCTCTGGAAAAAATCATGGAAGTGGATGTAATTTTGCAATCGCTTTATCAATATCTATTGCAAGGAAAAAAAATATCTTCGAGTCAACAAGATTTGCAAAAATTTTTACTTATAATGCAATTAAAAATTCAATACATCTTGGAAGAGGAGTAAAAATCACAAAACCTAATTCAGATAAAAATCATTTAGAGCTAGAAGAATCCATAAGAAAATTTAAGGAATTAAAGCAGATACAGAATCATATTCCTGAATGTCAGACTAATTTCGTATTTGCCAAAAAGAGTCCAAAGACTGTTGAAGATGTATTAGGTGTTTCAGGTCGGATTGTAAAGGCTGGAAATCAGGTAATTGTTGCTGGAAATCTGGAATATGGAGGGTCAAAACATGTTGCTAATGCCGTAATTACCATTGGAAAAAAATTTCCAATAATAAGATCTGCTATTAATCTCAAATATGACGAGTCAACTCTCAAAGAATTTGCAAAATTAAAGTTTAAGATTTCTAGCTATAATCGATTCAAAGAACCAAGATCACTTAGAACAAAAGAGAATTCTTCCATAGTTTGGGGAATAAATCAGGCAATTGAGAATTTTTCTTCTCCTCCAGACATAATTTTTCATAAAGGAGATTTTGGAAAAGAGCCAATGATTCTAATATTTGGCAAAACGCCTTCAGACGTATTAGAGAAACTGAAAAAAATTATCTAGTCAGTACAAAGATCTTTCTGTAATTGTGCATAAATACTCGATATTTTTGTATAATTTTATGAAAGCAGTAATTTTAGCTGGAGGTTTAGGAACAAGACTTCAACCATATACAACATTTTTACCAAAACCAATGCTGCCACTGGGTGAAAAGCCACTTCTAGAACATCTCATTGACTGGTTAAAGCTCAACAAGGTAGATGAAATTATTCTGTGTGTGAGTTATTTGAGAAAAACAATTGAGGATTATTTTGAGGATGGTGCAAGATTTGGAGTCAAAATTGAATATGCCGTTGCAGATAGGCCACTTGCTACAGCAGGTCAGTTAAAGACGGCAGAGACATTTGTCGATGATACTTTTGTGTGTGTTTATGGCGATTCAATCTTTAATTTTGATCTTAAAAAAATGATTTCTCAACACAAATCCAAAAAATCATTTATCACAATGAGTTTACATGAATACAAGACTAATCTAAAGTACGGAGTAATTGAGACAAACAAATCAGGAAAGGTGACAGCGTGGAATGAAAAGCCAGAGATCAAGGCAAATATCAACATCGGCTGTTACGTAATGGAGCCAGAGGTATTTTCCTATATTCCTCAGACAAAGCCTTACGGTATGGATGATGTCATAAAAAAAGCACTAGTAAAAAAGAAGGATATTGGCAGTTTTATCACCAAAAATGGTTTTATCGACATTGGCGATAAGGCATCTTACAAAAAAGCATACCAAGAATTTAGAGAAAAGCTTGGCAAGATTTAATGTCCAAAATAACTATAAGAAAAATCACTGAATCAGATCTTGATAGTGGTTTTCTAGACTCATTAGAATCTCTGCGTAGTGTGGGGAAATTAGAGAAATCCAAAGCCATTCAAATTCTCAGAGATATTACCAAAAATCCAGATCATGTGATTTTTGTAGTAGAGTATGAGAAAAAGATAGTAGGGTCTACAACACTCTTAATTGAGCAAAAATTCATTCATGAAGGCGGCAAGGTAGGCCATATTGAGGATGTTGTAATTTCAAAAGAATTCCAATCAAAAGGAGTAGGCGTAAAGTTAATTCAAGAAGTGCTTGAATACGCCAAGGCCCAAGGATGCTACAAGACGATTTTGGACTGTGGAGATAATGTCAAGCCATTTTATGAGAAAATGGGTTTTGTTTTACATTCTAATGGAATGCGATTTAATCACTAAAAGAATTCCTTTATTGGTCGCTTTTTTGTTCTCAGTAAGAAAGCACCAGACGCCATTATTGCCACAGATATAACCATGAATAATTGCGGTAAAATTCCTACAATGTAAATCCTATAATTGCTATCAATTCTACTAATTGTGGAGTTTGCGACAAACATTCCAATTAACAGAATAATTCCACTACCAATCAAAATCAAACCCACTTGTCTTGAACCATATCGTTTTGACATAATGAATGCAGTTCCTGCCATAACAGATGCTGGGGCAGCGCCAATTGAAATATACATTAGCAATTTTGCTTCTGGTTCAGTTTCTACATTAGGATTTGTTAGATAATTGTAAAAAACATTAATTTCTCCAGTAAACATTGCAAAAAGTCCTATAGCTGCAATTGCAATGTATTTTTCTATTCCTACCATACCATACAAAAATAATTTTAGATAAATAAATGGTTAGATTATGCCAACTAGGCCAGCAAGTTCTTTTCTGCATGAGGCACCAAGTTGTTCTGCTGCCATCTCGGGAGTAATTGAATTCAAAAATATTCCATAACCACGTTCAAGGCCTGACCATGCCGAGGTTAGCGGATATACTTCAATGTGCCAATGAATCTGTCTACTGTTTTTCTTCTCTGGAGATAGATGAAATGCCAAATTATAGGATACATTCTTGAGAGAATTTGATAATCCTCCAAGAGTCGCACGTATGATCAGTGACAAGTCATTGATTTCCTTTTGAGTGATTTTTGAAAAGCTAGTGGTATGTTTTTTTGGGCATATCCAAAATTCATACGGATGTGATGGAGCCCATGGGCAGAATGCAAGGAATCCTTCCGTTTGTAGTACTTGCCTAGGTCCGCCAGTCTCAGTATTGACAATTTGGCATATTGGGCAGGCACCCTTTTCATTGACTATTCTATGAGATGATTCCGCTTCAGCATCAATGAGAGGAGGAATTGTTGAAAATGTTACCATGTTAATGTGTGGATGCGATATGAGACTACCAGCCTCTTTTCCATGGTTTACATAAATTGAAACATAAGTTACGCCTCGTTGGGTGTATAACCAACGCAGTCTATCCTGAATTACAACCAATATGTTAGACCATTGTTCAACAGGTATGGTGGCTAAACTTTCCTTGTGTTTTTCAGAGGCTACAACAACATAATGATATCCATATGCTGGTTCTGAATATAGAGGTCTATCACTGTAAGAGTTTTCAGCAGTAATTGATACTGCGGAATTTTTACTTTCAAAGACTCTAACGGTCCAATCTTCTACATAATTATCCTCCGAATCTTGCAATCTTTGTAACATGCCATCTTTGGCAACAAGGGATAGTAATGATGGATTAGTCATGGATTCATTTCCAGGACAAAAAGAGCATTTTTTTGATTCGTCAACTTTGTCATTATTTTGAGACATTATAACAAATCTTTCCGAGATGTAGTCCTTTCTCATGCTCCCCATATTCGATATTATCAATATGCGTATGATAAAACCTTTTCAGAGATCGCAGTTTAATTTTTTAGCAGCTTAAAGTTTAAAGTGAACTTTGAATGAATTTCAAAAAGGGGAAAATTTGTCATCAAATTCCAAAGTGAAAATGATTTATGTTTTACTTGATGGTGTTGGAGACTTGCCACATCCAGATTTAAAAAATACGACCCCACTTGATTATGCAAATACCCCAAATCTAGACAAAATGACTAGAAACGGAGTCATGGGAGAGGTAATTTCAGTTGGAAAGGGTATTGCTCCAGAATCAGATATTGCTGTTTTTAACATGTTAGGGTACAAGTTCCAGCATTCAGAATATGCTGGTAGAGGAGTAATAGAAGCAATCGGTACAGGAATTGATTTTAAGGATGGCGACCTTGCGCTGAGAGGAAATTTTGCCACATTGGATGATTCAGAAATCATAATAGACAGACGAGCAGGACGTAAAATCGAAAAAGAGGATGCATTAGAAGTATCCAAAGAAATTGAAAAAAAGATAAAATTCTCAGAACCTGGAGCAACAGTTGTAGTAGTCCCTACTATTGGACACAGGGTAGTAGTCAGAATAAGATGTGAGGGAAAGCAACTATCATCAGAAATTAGCAATACGGATCCCGCATATTCCAGAGTAGACGGAATGGGTATTGCAAAAGCAGTAGGAGATTATCTCAAAATTGAGAGATGTCTACCACTAAATCAACTACCCAATTCTGAACTAACAGCAAAGCTGGTTAACGAGTTTACAGAACAATCATTGATAATTTTACGAAACAGTGAAACAAACAAGAGAAGAAAATCTCAGGGCAAAAAACTTCTCAACTCAATTTTACTACGTGATGCAGGTAACCACTATCCAAAGGTAGTTCCAATTAATGACTTGTATTCAATGAAGTTTTCTTGTATAGTAGATATGCCAGTTGAAATTGGCATATCAGAAGTTCTCAAAATGAGAACATTTAGTGCAGGAGGTCTTACAGATTATGAAGAAAAAGCTCGAATAGCTGCCAAAGCAATGGAAACAGAAAATGCCATCTATGTTCATCTCAAAGGTCCTGACGAATTCGGTCATGATGGAGATGCAATTGGAAAAATGAAAAACATTGAAGAAATTGATCGAAGATTCTTTGGGACTTTGCTAGATAATATCGATACCAGTAAAGTTGCGATTGTTGTTTCTGCGGATCATTCTACCCCATGCATCAACAAGGGTCACTCTGATGATCCAGTACCTGTCTTAGTTTCAGGAGACATGGTAAAAAGTGATAACAGTGCCAGATATACTGAAAAAAATGCCAAGATTGGAAGCATAGGACTACTAGAAGGAGCTCAGGTAGTAAAAACCGCTATTCAACTAGTCACATAGTAAATAACAATATTTTTTTAGAATTTCTAATCATATCCAGTTTTTCTCTAATCATGTCAACATTGATTCCATAATACATACCAGTAGAGTCTTTTAGCTTTTCACTTGCCCTATCCAAAACGGAAAGACAGATCGAATTTTCACTCTTTTGAAAATGAACCAGGGCAGCAGCAATTAGAATTATTGCCTGAACTAGAATTTTTTCCTCTCCATAGCATTTTTTCCAAACGCCTTCCAAGACTTCATGAGCTTCCCAGAATCGTTCATCATTAAAATACATTATACCTTTCTTGATTGCATCCTCTTTTGGAATGTGTTCTTCAAAAACTAGTCTAGCATGATCTAGAGGAGCAATTGGCTTTAATTTTTTTACAAGTTCATCGAGTTTAGATTTTTGAATTGACACATCGAATTCCACATATTTTGTTGAAACTCTGCAATCACGAATAATACAATCTTTGCCAAGATTTCTAGCTTCAGACAAGAGATGGCCAGTCTCTGATGGAGAAAATCCTATGTTTTTCAAATGAAGCATGTATCTATCCATAATTGACAATGATTGAATTTTCTTAAATCTCTTAGGGACGTTTTAGTATTAGTTTATATGAAATAAAAAAACGTGCAAGAATACATGTCTATGCAAGTAGTAAGCGACGTAAATAATACATTTCTTTCAAGACGAGAAATTGTATGTGAGTTCCCAGGACTGGCAGGAAAGCTAAAAAAACTAGATGCCGCAGACATGATTGCAAAGCAATTCAAACTTGACGGCAAGGTAATAATTCCAATATCTATGAAGAGTCATTCAGGAAGACCTACTGTACGCGGAACTTTCTATGTTTATGATAATGAAGATTTGGCAAAAAAGCAAGTAAATCCAACTATTTTCAAAAGAATTGACAAGATCAAAGCAGCAATTGCTGCTGCAGCTCCAAAAGAAGAGACTACTGAAGAAAAACCAGCTGAGGCCAGCTCATAATGGCAGGAAAAAAAGAGAGCTCCAAGACAACGGGTGTTTCAACATATTACAAAATTGCAGGCGATAAAGCAACTAAAACTAGAAAAATTTGCTCTAGATGCGGTAAGGGCGTTTTCATGTCAGAACACAAGAATAGAAGAACTTGCGGCAAATGCGGTCTGACTGAGTTTAATCAGTAGAGTTTTTTCTTTCTCAATTTTGATTCCCTAGATTCATACTCTGATATTTTTTGTAATAAATGAGGGTCTAGTGTTACCTTGGAGAGTAACTCTGCAGAAATCTTTACGGTGTTTGCATCTAAAGATACATTTGTGATAGGCAATTGTTTTGCAATCCAATTTTTTTCAGTCTTATCCTCCAATTTATAGTCTTTAAATCCAGTAGGAAATTTTTTTGTGATATGTGTTAGGAGTGTTTGATCAGAGAAAACAGCACGAGGTTCAAAAAGTCTCGTATTATCTGCATAAGTACTCTCAAAGAGATTTGATGATATTTCATCTGATAGTAATTCCATTTTAGATATTTTACGAATTAATTCTATGTAATGTAAGAATTCATGTGCCAAAATAGCATGAATTGTTCCCTTTAGTCCAAATGCAACAAGAGGTGCTGAAATCTGAATAACTACTTGAAATTTTTCTTCAAAGACAACAGGAATGGTTCTAGCAAATAAAATTCCGAATTGAAATGACATATCAGAACTATTTGTTAGGATGGCGGATGGCTCTACATAGGAAATTGGATATTTGGCTCCAGAAGCTTTCTCAATACGTTCAATTCCTGAAACTACAAGTTCAAATCTGTCAGATATTGTATCAAAGATCTCTTTTGGAAGAGTACCATTCTGATAAGACTCTCTAACTTTGACTAGCTGATCCATGAGTTGATTTCTATTTTCACGTGTAAAAAGTCTTAGTGTGTCTGAATTTGTTCAAAATCAAATTGAGTCAACATGCATTTGTTAGATATTAGATCAGAGACATTTGGAAAAACATTTTCCCCGTTAACAAAATGCTTTAAAGGAATTCCCCCATCGATTCTCATTTCGACTATAAATGAATTCGGAGAAGTGACTGTATATTTTACTGAATAAATTTTCTTTTCGGAACGTTTTCCTGATTTTTCATAAATAGCAATAGTACCAACTAGATCATCTAATTTTACAATACTATCATGAGTTATTGGATGTTCAGTCTCAATATCGAGCTTGACACTAGATTGAAATGGAATTGGTCCAAAAGGAATTTTTGGAATTTGTTTTAGTGCATAGATTTTGATCTTGTCCAAGTTAATGGTCTTTGGTAAGACAAGTTTCCTTTTTTTAGGATTTACTAGTCTTGCAAAAAATGGTCTGCCTTTTCCCATAACAAGACTAGATGAATCCTCTCCACCAATCCATGTGATCTTTGCTTGTAGTGCACCAAACTTGTCAAAAAAATATTTAGACATTAATCCTTCCACACTATCAAATTCTGTCATCCCATGTTTTCCGCAAGTAACACAGCCCTTGCCAAGACAATTTGAGCAGGGTTTTTGCTTTTGTGAAATTCCGCGTATTGTTTTGGTATATCTGCCTGAAAGATATACGGATTTAGAGTTAATTTCACATGACTCTGATTTAAAATCAATTGTGAGTGTTATGTCTGGTTCACGAATACTAGGTGCTCGTTTTGTTTTACGAGAAAATAATTTGGTGAGTTCTTTAGTTATGTTTGTTTTAATTCCATCAATTCCTTTGAGTTTAAACTGAGATCTTATTTGATCGTCCCTATCCAAAAAAGATGGCTTGATTTTAGTACCTATTAGGAATGAACGATATTGATATTCAGATGACACATCAGACATTTTTTCAATATAAAAGGGCAATTTTTCAAAAATATTTTTACAGATATGACATTTCTTGTTTTGAATTCTCAATTTTTTATGGATTTTTTTGCCTAGCCAACTATATGATTTGAGATTGAGTTTTTTGGCAAACATTCTTCCAAGACAATAGTCGCATAAATCATACTCTGAGAGTATTTTTTTTGATAAGAGTATAACAGATGTGATTTTTTTATCCGACAATAACGAAAAACAAGTTTGATGATTATTAGTGGTTTGCTTAACCCATTCCCATTTTACGCAAGAATCCTTGCATTTGCCTGCCCTTTGCAGCCTTCATCATTCCTTTTGAATTTTTATAATTTTTTAGTAGTTCTTTTACTTCATGTTCTGGCCATCCAGAGCCTCTGGCAATTCTTTTGATTCTAGATGCATTCAGTAAATCAGGATCTGCTTTTTCTGCTTTTGACATACTTTGAATTATGTAACGCCAACGTTGGATTCTAGTTTCCATTTGTTCAACTTGATCCTCTTTTACCATGCCAGACATTCCTGGCATATTATCCAAAAATCCTTTGAGTGAACCGACTTTGGATACTTCTTCTAGTTGATAGTAAAAATCATCCATGTTCATTTTGCCACTTGAGATTCTTTTTAGTCTGACATCATCAGCCTCGTTTTCTAGTCGCTTGGCAAGATCTAAAACTGCCTGGATATCACCCATGCCTAGTAATCTACCAACAAATCTCGTAGGCGAAAATAACTCCAAGTCGTCAATTCGCTCACCGGTACCAATGTACATCACCTTTGCACCAGTTGCTGCGGATGCAGCCAATGCTCCACCTCCTTTGGCGGATGAATCCAGTTTTGTAATAATTATTCCTCCAACAGGTACAGTGTTATGAAATGATTCTGCTTGATGATAGCATTGTTGCCCAATTGTTCCATCAATAATCAATAATGCTAGATCAGGTTCAGCCACTTTGCCAATTTCTTTCATTTCGTCAAGAAGATCTTTTTCCTCCTTGTGTCTTCCTGCAGTATCTATTAGCATAATATCCAAATTATGATTTTCAAAGTGTTTTAGTCCATTTTTTACAATGTTTGGCGCATCTTTGTTATTCTCGTCTCCGTAAACTTCAACTCCTGATTTTTCGCAGTTTGTTTTAAGCTGAACTAGTGCACCTGGTCGGTATGTATCTGCACCAATGACTCCTACCTTGTAACCTTGTTTTGTGAGAAACTTTGCTAATTTGCCTGTAACAGTAGTTTTTCCACTACCCTGAATTCCAAGCATTAGTACTTTGTTTAACTTGCCAGCTTTGAATTCAAAATTATTTTCTTTACCAAGCAGGCCAGCTAGTTCGTCATATAGAATTTTGATAATGTGATCTTTGCGTGATAATCCAGGGGGAGGATTTTCATTGATGGAGCGCTGTTTTAGATTTTCAGCTATTCTAAGGGCAAGATCAATTTTGACATCTGCTGCAAGTAAAGACTTTAAGACATCATTTGCTAGTTGTTTAATTAGTTCCTCATCAATACCGGAAGAGCTTACAATTTTTTTAATCGCTGCACGAAGTCCTGTCTTGAGGTTATCTAGCATTATTGTTCAACTTTGCTTCCAATATTTCAAATCTTCCTCTATACCCATCCCAGAATTTTTCATATTCAATTATTTTAATTGGATTTGAGAAGATTGGACAGTTTATGATAAAAGTTTCTGCCTCGCCACCCTCAAAACTCAAATTAAATTTTGATTTTTCAGATTTTTGTATTAATTCTGCGAGATTATCTTTAGTGATTATTTTCCCAATCCATGATGCATCCAAACCATCACATGAAATTGAAGATATTAAAAATTCAAATCCAGAATCAAGTAATTCTGTCATATACATTTTTTGATCCTTTTTCCAAAGAGGTGATATTACCTTTAGGCCCAAATCATTAGCTATTTTTTCGAATTTGTTTTTTTGGAATTCAGAGATTATACCACCATGAACAATGCCCTCAATTAGGTAATCCTTTTTTGCTTGAAATAGTCCTTGTTTAATCAACTCGATTTCATTTTGCGTATCATCTGATTTAGATTCTAAGAAAATTTGTGGGATTTTCATTGCCGATGCCTGTATTTTTGTTGCATTGATATTTGGATAATGTAGTAAATGACTTTCTGCAGACATTGTAATAATAGTGACTAGACATTTTACATCGTGTCCCATTTTTTTGGCCTGAAAAATCGCATATGTGCTATCTTTTCCACCTGAGAATAATACTGCAAGATTCATAAAATAACTCATTCAATTGGATATTAGAGTCCTTCAACACTCATAATCGTCATCAACAATCAGATGGCTTTTCCGACCTATCATCAGGACTATTTTTAGAATTATATCTACAATATTATTTCTTAGCTTTTTATTCTCATTACTTTTGTACGGTCCATGACTTTCCAGTATTCAACCATTTGTCCTTGCTCTAGTTTTCCTTGAACTTCATCATCAATCATTTGAACGTCGATGGTCTCAAATGTTTCGCTGTCCATTAGCTGAACTTGTTCACCAGTAATAGAGATTATTTGTCCAGAGCGCTTGTCAATTAGTGGTACGTGAACTTGCATTGAGACAGGACTGACATGTGGTCTTTTCTGTCCATCAAATATTCCAACACCGACAATCCTTGCTTTTGCGGCACCGTGTTTTCCCGGTTTACTAGTATCATATTCAATAATTCTACATGGTTCACCAGAAGGCTGATCAGAAACTGGCAAAAGAATGTATGAACCAATTTTTAATGATCCTAGTTCTGCTGGCTTGCTCATAGTCTGACCATTTTTTGCTCATTATTTAATATTTTTGAAGTTCACTTTAATTTTTCTAAAATTGAAAAACCGACAAGATTATTCATTGTGATCCCCTTTCTACAAACATTTCGTCTTGTTTGCTCACAGTGTTTGTTTATACTCTGATGACCTTTATGACTAGAAACCTCCAGTACAACAATGTTATCCTTGTATGGGAATGTGAATTTTGGCGGCTCTGATGAGATAGAAGACATTTTACCTGTTGTTGCTTTGCTTACAAGTTCATTTTTTGATACTACTAAAGCGAGATCTGAGACATCATCGTCTGATTTTGAATATTCTAGATAATACACTGATACAAAATTCATTTTTCCATCTACATCACGTTCAAAAAGTTCATTTCTAGTGTTAAAGACAAAAGCCATTTTTTCTTGAGGGTTTTTTGCTAGTTCTGCGGTAATTTTCTCATCATTTTGAAATTTCGCTAACAGATAGTGGTTTGCGTAAGAAGGAAAGTAAGATTTGCTGTCCTCAGAGAATGTAGCCGTAACAAAATACATGCTGTCTATATTTTTTGATCGTTGCCAAGAATCTTTGATTTCTATAGATTGGTGATCATGTGTGTACGCTACGCATGCATAACCGTCTAAAGTTATCTCAGACACAGAAAAATACCTTCCAGATATTATTTAACAGTTTTTTGATCGTCTCAATGAGAAAATCAATATTTTCTTTGAAATTTTTTGAACTTCTATCAATACCTATTTAATAGAAACATTAGCGAATTTTTTTGTCCCAGCCTAGCTCAGCCTGGTAGAGCTTCCGGCTGTAGTGGTTGGCCATCGGCTAACTGAAAATCACAGCCTACTAGGCACACAGATACCGGAGTGTCGAAGGTTCAATTCCTTCGGCTGGGACTACATTCTTTATTTTCTACTTTAGATTATTATCCAAGTTATTTGGAAGTAATTTATTGGAAAAATCAAAGTTTTGTACATCAATAGCATGTATGGATGGAAGGATACAGATTCCAATTACATCATGGCTAAAGAAAAATTACGGTGTTGATTATGTCGATACAATCACCGAACCAGGTATGGATAAACTATTTCATAATCCAAGTAAGGTTGAAGAGATAAAGTCCAAGGCATTAATTTCAGTAAACGCTCATGGCTCAAAGATAATCTTGGTATCAGGACATCATGATTGTGCTGGAAACCCAATAACAAAAAAAGAGCATCTTATTCAGATTAAGGAGGCCGTATCCATAATTGATTCTTGGAATCTATCAGTCCGAGTAATTGGCGGGTGGATTAACGAAAAGTGGGAATTAGAAATTCTATAAAATTTTAGAGTTTTTAGACATAATTTACAAAACATCAAAAGTTTGGGCACTAATTAAGATCAGTAAATTTAGAAAATTTGTCATTTTATTTTTGATACTTAACATTGTTAATCATTTACTAAATACTAAATTTACAAATAGAACATGTTTGTCAAAACAAAAAAAAGTTCCCAAGATTAGAAAAAAAGCAATAATTGTAATTCTCGGGTTCATTATCTTGGGCTCTATTGGAGGATATGCCTGGATAAACTCAATGATTCCGGTAAATGGTAGTGCCCCAGTATTTGGATTTGGCGAAAATATTGTAATCACCACAAAAAATAGTGAGAAGGGTTTTGTATTTGCATCACAAACAAATGGTAAAAAGAGTATAGGTCCAATGCATGTATCACCAACAATTCAGCTCTCAAAAGGACAGTTAGCAACTGTTCGCATTATGAATGAAGATAAATCCTCAAAACATAATTTCAACATAGATGAATTTAATGTGCACAGTCGTGATTTAGGATATTTTGAACCTCAATCAATAACATTCATTGCTGACAAGAATGGGACTTTTCACTATCATTGTACAATTCATCCCGAAATGAATGGAGAGCTCATCATAGAGTAATTATTTAAGAGAATTAAGCAGACCAATATGTCAAACTCGGAAGACTCTAAACGATTCAGTGTGGTTGAGATAATAGAAAGTTTTATCACTAAAATCAACAAAATTCAAAAAACTCTTGTAGGAATTTCCATGTCTTCTTTGATACTAGCTCCCTTGGCAATTGGATTATCAATTTATTTAATTTTACATCCTCATTTCTTTTTTATTTTAGACGAATATGATGAATTTGGTCTCTTTCTTGGAATTTCACTTTCTATAATTATCGCTGTCTCAATAACATGGTTTGCTTTAGGTATTCGTCAATATTCAATGTTGAAATCTTGGAATGCCAAGTATTCAAATTATATTCAAAAAAAAGAGCACATAGATAAGACAATTTCTTCAGAGTTTAGCCTAGACGAAGATCAAGAAACTTAGATTGCTTTTATTAGAATCAATTGGTTTTCTTGGGAATAGTTCTTCGTAAGGCTCTATTATCATTCTACAAAAATCCAAACCCTTGGCAGTTGCTTGGTAAACTGTAATTACTCTCTTGCCTTCTTCTATTAGAGATTTTGATATGAATCCTTTAACTTCAAGACTATCTAGAATGTATTTGTGTTTTTTTAGATTAAGGCCGCTATAACTTACAAGAGTTGTTTGATTGAGCGAACCATATTCAGCAAGAAGACTAATGATATCTTTTATGATGTATATTTTTTCTCGATATGTTTTATTTGGCAATAATTAAAAATTATAATTGAAGTAAATAACCTCTCAGATTTTCCTGATTTTGATTATACGTTCCTAACCAGATTATCAGATTAGAGTATAACTCTACTAAATTCTATTCATTATTTTTATGACTGAAAAATCAAATTTGTACATATAGACACAATAAAAACGAGTTAACTTGGTTAACTAGACATTATAAGCGACCAATCTAGAATATTGCCATGACTGTCAAGTTTGTGTGTAGAGATTATGGATTTGATTGTGAATTTGAAACGGCATCAACTGACGTTTCAGGTGCAATTGAGGAATACAGTAAACATTCTAGTGAGGAACATGGAATAGAATATTCCAAAGAGGTCCTGATGCAATTCATAATCCGAAAAGGATGATCAGATGAGTTTCCCATTTATGAATGAATATAAATGAATTTTTTACATTCAAGTAAAGACACAAGTTAAAAATTCTTTATAGATATTCTAAGATAATTTTATAGTCAGAAAAAATCCAATACTAGATGAATAGTTTAATCACATACATTGCAGCATATGACATTGTTGCACTTGCAGGAATTGTAATTATCCAAGCCCAAACAATCCTTTTTCCAATCCCCCATCTGACTGCGGTTAATCTTCTAACAGAACCAGCACCCATAATCGAGCCGGAAATACCATGAGTTGTGCTAGCAGGTATTCCAGCATGTGCAAGTATTGCAAGAATTGTTGCGCCGCCAGTTTCTGCAGCAAATCCTTGATAAGGTTTGAGTTGCGTGATTTTTACTGCCATGGTTTTAACAATTCTCCACCCTCCAAAGAAAGTTCCTAGTCCGATTGCAAGAGCTGCCATCATAATTACATAGAATGGAATCTCAAAATTGGGAGTTATTCCTTCAGTGAATAAAATTAATGCGATTATACCCATCGTTTTTTGTCCGTCATTTGCTCCATGAGTTAGAGAAAAATATGTGGATGATACTAGTTGGAGTCGTCCGAATATGGAGTTGACCTTACCAGGTCTTCTTTTTGCAAATACAGTAATTATCAAGGTTGCAAGGGCAAAGGCAACAATAAAACCTACTACTGGTGAGACAATAATTCCCACAATTACCTTTTCTAATCCTCCAAAGATTATCGCATTAGTACCAACACCAGCAATTCCTGAGCCAATAATTCCTCCAATTAATGCATGACTACTTGATGATGGGAATCCCCAAATCCAAGTAACCAGATTCCAGATAATCGCTCCAATTAGTGCACCGATTATAATATGAATAGTTACAAAATCTGGATTGATGATCCCTTTTCCCACGGTAGTTGCTACAGCAACACCAAACAAGAAAGGTCCAACAAAATTAGCTGCAGCGGCAAGACTTACTGCCTGAAGGGGTTTGAGAATTCTTGTCCCAACAACAGTTGCAATTGAATTTGCTGCATCATGAAAACCATTGATAAAATCAAAGAATAGCGCAGTCAGTATTGCAGTTATTGCAAGCTCATACATGGTTATGTGTACTTGAGAACAATGTCTTCTATTACATCAGCAACATCAAGGCATCTATCAGATGCTGACTCGATTGCTTCATAGATATCTTTGAGTTTGATTATAGTAACTGCGTCACTTGTTTCAAATAATTTTCCTACCGCCATTCTGTACAACTCATCTATTTTGTGTTCAATGTCGCTAATTTTTCGACAGTGCTCAATTAGTGATTTGTCGGCTTTAACCTCTTTTAGCCTAGATATTAGAAGTTCTACTTCTTTAATGGCGTTTAAAAGTTCTTGAGCAATATCTAACATGTAAGGCGGTGCAGTTTGTACATGATAGCTTTTGATCCTACCTGCGATTCCTTCAATGTAATCAATTACATCATCGGTTTTGGAAGCAATCCTTTGAATGTCTTCTCTATCAAGTGGAGTAATGAAAGTCTTGTTTAATTCTGCAAAGATGGAACGGGTAAGATCATCGGCTTCTCTCTCTAGCTTTTTGATTTCCTCCTGATAGTATTGACTCTTGTCCATATTTGCTAGCAAATTCACAAGCTGTTCAGCAGTTTCTTTAGCTTTGATCGCTAAATTATCTAGAATCGTTAGAATCTCTTTTACATTTGATTTTACCCATGATAACCAAGGTGACATAAGAAAACTGTCTGATGTATCCGTTTAAGTGTGTTCTACATATTCTATAGTTTGCTATATAGACAGAGATCTAAACAAAACAAATTTGTAATATGTCCTCACAAAATTATCATGAAACGTATTGAAGTCGTTATTCCTTCAAACAAACTAAACTTTGTAGTTACTGCTATGGAAGAATTTGGTGCCACGGGTATCACCATTATTGAATCAAAGGGCAGGGGTAAAGGTACAAGACCATCATTACGAAGTTCTCGCGGCACTAGTGTGCAAGTTGCAGAATACAATATCTTAACCACGGTTTTATCAATTGTTGAGGACTCTAAGGTGGAACAAATTGTTAATGCGATACTGGATGTAGCAAGTACAGGTTCAAGCAGTGATGGAAAGATCTTTATCTCTGCAGTAGATAAAGTAATTGATATTCAAACAAAGAAAAGTGAGTACTAGTTTCTTGTGGAATGAAGATCGTAGATGGTTTTTTTGGTTTTTTGTTGGAGTAGTGGCAAGTATTCCAATATGCAAAAATTAACAAAATCACTAAAAGATTTAATTTTATAATTATCTAAGAGCGATAATTTATTTTGTTCATAAAATTCCTCTACCTTCGTCAGAGTATATTTTTGTAAAGGTACTAATCTACTACGCTTTGTCTGATTAGTGACTTCTAATTCTTTTTCCCCTTCAAGTGTATGCATGTCCACAATTTCTGTCATTTCTGATACAAAGATCTTCCCACCATCAGATATTTTGAGACCAGATGATTGAGAAATAATTTCAATTACTTTTTTTGCATCCAAATCAGGTACTACCAATTCAATCTTAAGAAGTGGAATGCTCTTGAGATTATTACTACCTATTTTGGAGCCTCTTTGTCGATCATAGATTTCATTATTTGATATATCATGTTTGGCAATGAGAAAAGAACCTACTTTGGAGATTTTATTATTTAGATCACCGAGATTCTGTGCCCGAATTATTGCTTCAATTTTCTTCATGATTAAGGATTAATTATTGCTCTGCCCAATATTTTACGCGACTTCAGATCTTCTAGTGCCACATTGGCTTCAGAGAGAGAGTATCGCTTTGAAATAATTGGATTAATTACTCCGCGTTTTGCAAGATTTAGTAATTCGATCATATCATTATAGTTTCCAGTATAAGCTCCTTGAATTGTAATGGCTTTTAGTGGTATTGAGACGAGCGATAAATCAATGGCACCACCAAATAGTCCTACCAATGTCAAGGTTCCTCTTTTACGAATTATTGCCAATCCCATCTTTACTGTAGGAGGTGCATTCACAAAATCAATTACACAGTCTGCACCTTTACCACCACAGAGAGACATTATTTTTTGGACTGCGTCTGGATCTTTTGAATTAACGGAATGATCAGCACCGAGTTCTTTTGCAGTCTGAAGTTTTGAATCATCAATATCAACAATAATGATGTTAGCATTAGTAATTGCTCTTGCAATTTGAACACCCATAAGCCCAAGTCCGCCTGCCCCAAATATCACCAAGTTACTTTGGGATGTTGCATTTGATTTCTTAATTGCAGTATATGCAGTAAGCCCCGAACATGCTAGAGAAGCTGCTGCATCTAATTCAATTCCAACTACCTTGGCAAGAAATTTGAAGTGCGGAACCAATGCATATTCTGCATACCCGCCATTTTGAAAGACACCTAATGAACGAGGAGTATCACACACATTATCATTACCAATTCGGCATGCAACACAATTTCCACATCCAATCCACGGATACACTAAAACATCATCACCTACAGATATCCCCTGCACCAAATTACCGATTTCAGTCACAGTTCCTACTATTTCATGACCTGGGATTACTGGAAATTTTACTCCTCTATCAGTTACTTTCATGAAACCATCGCCAGTATCATAACCGCCTTCCCAGAGATGAAGATCGCTATGACACACACCTACTGCTTTTACCTTGACTAGAACTTCCTTACCTTGTGGGGATGGAGTCGTCACATCTGAAATCTCAAGTGGTTTTTGTGGTTCTATTATTCTGGCTGCTTTCATTGGATATGGATATCAACGGTTACAATATAAGAGTTGACTGGCAACGGCAAAAAAGTAGAGCCTTCTAGTATTTGTAGATATGAAATAACTCTATTTTGTTGAGTGAAAATCAAGCAGAAAATATCTCTCAAGCACCAGTAAACATTTTGTTCAATCCAAACACAGTGATAAAAAAAGACGTTTGGGAGATCAACATAGTACAGATACTAGAGATTTTAATTAAAATTCTAAAAAAGGCTGATAAAAAAGACTTGCGTGTTGCTGGAATGGCTGCATTGTCATCATCACTTATCCATAGAATGAAAGTAGAACGAATTTTTGCATTGCAAAAAGCAGCTATGGAGAAAAAACCCCTTACTCAGAGAACTGACATTGACATACAATTACTGAACATTCCATTCAGACACGAGTCAACATATCCTGTCACTTTAGAAGAATTAATGGATCTTCTTGAAAATCTAATTGGAACAATTGCAAACCCGCGTTCAAGGAAAGGAGGACAATTAAAGTTCGAGCCAATAGAAGTGCCAGACTTTAAAGAATATTTCGTATCATTAGAATCCATAATAGGCAAGTATGAGGAACTCATACTACGTAAAATTGATGTAAACGGCCATGGTTTTTTGCAAACAATAATTGCAGATCTTGATACCACAGATGCAATAAGGTGCTTTTTTGCAATTTTATTCTTGGCAAGGGACCAAAAAGTAGATCTCGAACAAGTAGGTGACGATATCAAGATCACAGTTTTGCGAGAGATGACATCATGAAAGTTGAAGACGAGATTGAAGCAACATCCAGATTAGAGGCGGCTCTGTATTCTGCCGGAAGACCGCTGACAGTTGAAGAATTGATCAAGGCTTCAGGCACGGAATCTAGAACAAAAACTTTGGCCTTATTGGGAAGCATAGAAAAAAAGACCAAGTCAGCATTCAGGGCAATCGAGGTCGCCACATTACCTGATGGATCATACGTAATGCAATTAAAGCCAGAACTCAATGATACTGTTCGCAAGTTTGCATCACGTCCAATATTGGCAAAGGCTACACTAAAGACATTATCATATATTGCATACATGCAACCAATTTCCTCAAAGCATTTGGTTGAAACTCGTGGAAGTGGAGTATACTCGCATCTAAAAGAATTAGAACAGTTGGATTTCATATCACATCAAAATGTAGGCAGACTTAAAATTTTCAGTACAACTTCAAAATTCCAAAAATATTTTGGTATATCAGGAGACACAGATATTCTAAAGCAGATTTTATTCAAGAAGCGAAAATCATCTCCACCACCACAACAAATTATGCCCGAAGCCTGAATTTACCATCAATTTGGGCGTTGTGTATAAATTAGAGTATTTTGGTTTCTACCTTGTGAAACGTTCAGTAGAAAATCTTGCTACAAGTAAAATTACTGGAGGAAGACGCGTCCCATTAAAGACCAGAAGGAAATACGATATGGACAGATTCCCAAATGAAGCAGTTTTAGGCGAGCAAGTTACAGTAACTAGACAGGTCCGCGCAAATCATACAAAGACCGGACTAAAAACTACCAATCTAGTGAATTTGGCTATTGCCGGTGGCAAAGTTAAGAAAACAAAGATTCTAAAAGTTTTAGAAAACGCCACAAATAGTGACTATCAAAGAAGAGGAGTCATCTCTAAAGGAGCAATTCTTGAAACAGAGGAAGGAAAATGTCGAGTGGTATCAAGACCTGGTCAACATGGACAAATCAATGCAGTTTTGATAAAGTGATTAAATGAAAGATTACGAACATGTCGTAATCTGGCTGGACTATTTTAACAAGAACTTGACAATAAGGGCTGGACGAAGATTGCCTAAAGAAAAATGCGTCTTTGACCCATCACTTAAGGAACTTCAAGATGCTGCTGTTGATGCAGGTATGAATTTCAAAGAGTCTAATGAAAAGGCAAGATTTCCCAGACGTGCATTTGTAAGGTCAGGATACATTGTAGTTCCTAAAGCTGCCTCAAAGAGAACAATACTTGGAAAAATTTCTGAAAAACTCGTATCGAAGAGGGCAAAACAGACAAAATAAGATCGCGTATAGCTATAAGCTAAAGTAAATTTGACAAAAGGACATGATTAGCTGAGATCCATTTCGAATAACAATTGCAGGAGATAGGGGAAATAATGCACTTAGCCAGTAGTGGGCGTGTCATAATACGACTTAAACGTCCACTAGAAGAAGGCGACCATGTTTGTGACGATTCCGGTAGAAAAATTGGTAAAGTCACTGAACTAATAGGTCCAGTGTCTGCTCCATTTGCTTCGGCCATATCGATGACAAACAACATCAAAAAGTACGTCGGTGCTAAAGTGTACTTCCTTGAAGAACCTGTGATTAAGCGAAATAAAACAAGGAGATATAGAAGATGAATATCACAGAACTAGAAACTTGCTGCCCAGAATGCAAATCATCTTTAGTGGATGATATTCATAATGGAGAGCGAATTTGTTCCATGTGCGGAATAGTCGTCATGGAGCAACTGGCAGATTACGGTCCAGAAACAAAAAGCTCAAGCCTTGAAGAAAGAACAAAACTCACACGAGCAAGCGGACAAACAACTTTTTCGCAACATGATTTGGGTGTAACCACAGAAATTTCCATATCAACCAAGGACTTTTCTGGAAAAACCATCAATTACCAAGTCGCAAATCAGATGCATAACCTCCGAAAATGGCAACAAAGAATCAGAGTCTCATCTCCCAGAGAAAGACGACTTGCAAACGTACTATCAATGATTGGCAGTACGTGTCAAAACCTGACATTGTCTGAAAATGTTTTGGAGACCGCATCAATGATCTACAGAAACTTGGACTCCCATATGGAAGTCAAAGGAAAATCTGTTGCATGTATTGCTGCTGCAGTAATTTACATGGCGTGTAAGCAATGCAATGTCGTAAGATCATTGGAAGAAGTTTGTTCAGGAACTGGCTCAAATAAAGACCTCAAAATGAGGACAAAGTTATCAGCCAAATACTACCGCATGCTGGTCATGGAGCTTGGCTCAGTCACAGCACCGGTAATAACTATGGACAAGTACATCTCCAAGATCTCAAATCTTACCAATACAGATGTAAGAGTGGAGAGACTTGCTTTGGAGATTGCTGATAAGACAAAGGACAGAAACGTAGCAGATGGCAAAGCACCAAATGGAATTGCTGCTGCTTATCTGTACATTGCCTCAATTCTTTTGGGACAGAATGTCCTTCAACGCGATGTATCTAGTGTTGCAGGTGTTACAGAAGTCACCATAAGAAACAGGTGTAAAGAAATTCTTTCAGGCTACAAGCTAAATCTGACTTTAAGACCTAGTTTAGCCAAAAACTAATCTTTTTTCTTTTTATTTTTGATTAGGATCAGCTAAAATCCATCGAGATTATATACAGAAACAGAATTTTTTGTAAACATGGCAGTTCTAGAGATTAAAGACCTGCACGTGCAAAGAGAGGGAAAGTCCATTCTCAAAGGAGTGAACTTGAAAACAGGTCCGGGAGAAGTTCACGCAATTATGGGTCCAAACGGTTCCGGAAAATCAACTCTAGCATATACTTTACTTGGACATCCAAAGTATGAGATTACTCAAGGTAAAATCATCTTTGATGGTGAGGACATAACTGAAGCTTCTACTGATGAACGTGCAAAGCGAGGATTGTTTTTGGGATTTCAGTACCCAACTGAAGTATCCGGAGTTGGATATTCGCATTTTCTCAGAACATCATATAACGCATTATCCAAATCATTACAAAGTAGCAATAGGGAAGTTTTCATCACAGTCAGAGAATTTCAAAACTATCTAAAAAAGAACTTACAAACAGTAGGACTAAGGGATGACTTTTTAGGAAGATATCTCAATGAAGGTTTCTCTGGCGGTGAAAAGAAAAGATCCGAAGTACTTCAGATGGCAGTACTAAAACCAAAGGTATCCATTCTCGATGAACCAGATTCTGGACTAGACATTGATGCCGTACAGGCAGTAGCTAAAGCAATAAGTGATGTCTCGACACCCGATGCCACCATTATTGTAATCACTCATTACGCCAGAATTTTAAAATTCCTAAAAAAGCTAGATTATGTCCATGTCTTTGCACAGGGCAAAGTACTCAAATCCGGAGATGCTGGATTAGCTGATGAGTTAGAACAGAAAGGTTATGACTGGATCGTAAAGGCGTAAAACAAATCCTATCTTTTATTCTAGTTAAAATTTAAAACTCAAAATTTAATTCAATTTCATCATCTTTGATAGTTTTTCTTTTTTTATAAGAGTCGTATTCCACAAGACAATAATAATCAAAAATTTTCATTTTTTTGATTCGTGCTCCTTCAACATGGGAACTGATTTCAGAGATTAACAATCCCTGCGCAGCCAAAAACGCTTCATCTTCCTTTCCAAGTTTCAAAAATGCTTCAGACTTAGCTAGTGAAATTTTATTATTGTTTTCAATTTTCTGAGCCAAATCATAATTCTGTATGGCTTCAACATAGTTCTCTAGAAAAAATAGGGAATTTGCTTTGTTAAGGAGAGCGGTAATATTTTTTGGGTCAATTTTTAGAGTCATGTCATAAAAAGATATTGCCGCATCATGTTGCCCAAGTTCGTTATATGCTAATCCTTTAGAGTTAAGTAGCCATGGATTTAATGGATTTTTTGATAAAATTGTGTTACATAAGAGTATGACAGAGTCATATTCGCCTAATTTTTCAAGGGCCATGATTTTATTTTTTATAGAATATTCATCAGAATCATTAAACTGGAGTACTTTATCACATATCAAAATTGCTTCCTTGTATCTTCCTAAATTCAGTAATGCATTTCCCATATTCTGTAATGCTATCAAGTCTCTAGGATTAGAATCAAGGATACTCTGACAATACGATATAATTTCGTTCCATTGTTTTGTAGAATGAAGTTTTTTAATAATTTCTACGGAATCGCCAACATAGGTCATCATAGTCAATACTATCACGTATAAGATTAAGATTTCATTGAATACTAATCATTTTTAGATGTTTGTAGTTTCATGCAGATAAGACATAATATCGATAGAAATAATTTCCCATTCAAATCCATCATCACAAACATATGTTTTCGAATTAACCACATTCATTAATTTTTTCGAAGTGACTTAAAATACAATTATGTTTTTTCATAAATAGGAACAATTCATCCTTTTTACCCAACATTAAGAAAATTTGAATTCAAAATTATCGTTAAATATACCAAAGGAAAAAGAATCTCATGTCAGAAAATAGGGTATTCTTTAATTTTTCATTTTTCAGGATAGATCCAAAATGGCGCTGGATGGCAGATTTAGCAAAAGAGGAATCAGCGAAAGAAATAGAACAGGTCATAAGAAATTCTAAGGTAAAGTGTAGAACTTATTCTACCTTAGGTATTCGTGACGATGCAGAATTTTTACTATGGTTTGCTTCTGAATCATTAGAAGAAATTCAAGGACTAATTTCAAAAATATATTCAACAGTGTTTGGAAAATATATCGTTCCATCACATGTTTATCTCTCATCAACTAGGCCGTCAATTTACGCAAAAAGCGGCCGTTCTGCCTCGTTTATTATTGGTAATGAGCAAAAAAAGTATGTAGTTGTTTATCCTTTTATCAAAACGAGAGATTGGTATCTACTTCCATTAGATGAACGAAAAAAAATGATGGATGAGCATATAGAAGTTGGTCACAAATTTCCTCAGGTTTTACTAAATACTACATACTCTTTTGGAATCCATGATCAGGACTTCATGCTAGCATTTGAAACTGATGAACTACATGCATTTCAGGATCTAATAATGCAGCTTAGAGAAACTAAAGTCTCTAAATACATTGAAAAAGATACTCCAATGATAGTTTGTGTTAAAAAAGACATCATTCCTTTAATTTCTAGTCTTGGATAGTAAATCCAATCATTATATTAAATTAAATTTTAAAAGATTTCATAGATGTTAATCTTGGATAAGCATAAATGTTAATCTTTAAGATAATTTCAATATTAGGATTAAAATATTATGAAATATCGCAAATTAGGAAAAAGTGGAATAAAAGTATCTGAAATTGGATTTGGAGCTTGGACGATTGCCCTCGATTGGTGGGGGAAAAAAATCGATGATGATGAAGCAAAGAGAATGCTCAGAAAGGCTTATGATCTTGGGATAAATTTCTTTGAGACAGGTGATATGTATGGCAAGGGAAAAAGTGAAAAATTGATTGGTGAGGTATTCAGGGGAATGCGCAACGATGTTGTAATTTCCACGAAATATGGGTATGAATTCGAGAATGCAGCGCAAATAGGACATTCGGAATTACCACAAAGATTTGACCCATTATTTACTGAGCATGCTTTACGAAATAGTCTTGCCAGGTTACAAACAGATCATATAGATGTATATGGTTTACACAATCCAAAAATGCATCACATACAGGATGATATCATTTTCAATACACTTGATAACAAAATCAATGAAGGTGTGATCAGTACATATCAGGTTGCCCTCGGCCCAGCAATTGGTTGGACAAAAGAAGGATTAGCTTCGATGAATCGTAAAAATATCTCAGCAGTACAAACAGTGTACAACATCTTAGAACAAACACCGGGAAATGAGCTCATTGAAGAGGCCGCTAGAAAGGATGTAGGTATTTTGGTCAGGGTTCCAGATGCATCTGGCATATTGACTGGAAAGGTAAAGGCAGATACCAAAATAGACGAAAAAGATCACAGATCAGTGAGAAGAGGAGAGTGGGTAAAATCTGCTCTAGAGAAAGTAGATCAGTTAAGACCAATTGCGAATAGAAATAATCTGACTATAACTGAGCTTGCGATAAAGTTCATTTTGTCAAAAAATCCCGTATCATCTGTCTTTCCCACAGTGATTAGCGTTGAGGAAATTGAACAATTTGCTACCATGTCAGATGGAAATTATGTATCTTCTTCAGATATGGAGCAAATTACAAAAATTTATTCAACTTGGCCACCATATGAAATTAAGGCCACTATAACTTAGATCTCAAAATAATTTTAACATTTGATGAATTTAGAAACTATACTGGTATTGTTTGTTCTATTTTGAATTCACTCTCGGTAAAATATTCAACACGTGTCTTTTTGAATTCACGGGAACTAAACAAAATTTTATAGTCATTGACATCAATTTGTCTTTGAATTTCTTTGGCCATAGATTCAGCTTCTGGGATTGATTTACAATGAACCATTGAAAATACATTGTAAGGCCAGTCAGCATATACTGGTCTCTGATAGCAATGACTAATTTGTGGAAAGGCCCCCAATTTCTCTCCAACAATTTCAATTCTTTCTTCTGGAACTTTCCAGACAATCATGCCATTAGCTACAAATCCTGCATCTCTGTGTCTCAATATGGCTGCATAGCGTCGCATTACACCAATTTCTTCATAATATTTTAGTTTCTTGAAAATCTCGTCTTCAGTAATACCTAGGGCTTGAGCAGCTGGAATAAACGGTCTATCTATAACAGGTAAATCTTTCTGTAGTTGTCGTATGAATTCCTTATCATCATCTGTCGGGTTAAATTTAACTTCAGAGATCTTTTTCTTTTCTTCTGTTGGTGCAATATTCTGCTTTTTTTCTTGTATCATGTCTAGTTTTACACCAATCTTGAATAGTTTTATTGTTGGCAATAGTCTTACTTTGATGATTCCTGGCAATTTAGAGAATTTAGCAACCTCAGTTTTTAGATCATTCCCAGGAGGTGTTGCTAAAGTAAACCACAGGTTGTATTCATGATTTCTTTCATAATTATGAGAAACTCCCGGATGTCGATTAATCTGATTTGCAACATAATCAAGATTTTCAGGAGAAATTGCCATTGCTACTAGAGAGCTTTTGTATCCTAATCTTCTTGTATCAAAAATTGCAGATAATTGTCTTAGGATTCCTGATGATTTAAGAGCTGAGATTCTGCATTTCAAATCCTCATTTGTTATCTTAAATTTTTCAGCTAATGCATTATAGGGTTCAGAAACAAGCGGGAATGACCATTGGATTTCATTTAGAATTTCTCTATCTAAATCATCCATTAAAAAGTACTTCACGATTTGAATTAAAAATGTAGCGAGTTTTTCACAATCCTATAAATACAATTATGAATCTGCCCTGATCGTGATTGTCGACCTAAACCTTAAAGGTAAACTTGTTATCGTGGTAGGAGCTGGTAATGAGGGTTTAAAAAAAATCAACTCATTACTAACACAAGATTGTAAGATCCTAGTTATTTCTGATTCTGGAGACGAGCAAATTATTAATTTTGTAGAAAATGGCAAGATAGAATTCATAAAGAAAAAGATCGAAAATATGGATTTCATAAAAAATTATGATCCAATTTTAGTTATAGCCTCTACTAACAACAGGGAATTAAATAGAAAAATAGTGGTAGAGGCAAAAAAGAAAAGATGTTTTGCATATGCTTCTGATGATCCAGAATTTTCAGACTTTTCTCACCCATCTGTAATTAACATTCAAGATAGTATCCAAGTAGCAATTTCAACTGGCGGTAGTTCGCCTGTTATGGCAAGAAAGATCAAAGAAAGTGTTGAGAAAATCATCATTGGTTCTATTGATAAAGAGGACATTTATCACATAAAGCTGCAAAAAATCATACGGGATGCGGCAAAATCAAAAATATCAACCCTTGCAGACAGAAAAAAATATCTCTATGCAGTTCTTAATGACAAAAATATCAAACAATTATTAAAAGATGATAATTTTTCAACTGCGCAGGACGAGGCCATGAGAATATTGAGAGATTGGAAATGAATAACATAATCAATGCTCGTGTAACGTTTAGAAATTCTCCAATACATATTTTAGAAAAATTTACTTTCAAAGATTTAGATTCTGCATACAAATCATTCAAAAAACACTCAGGTCTAAAAGAATTAGTAATTTTACAAACTTGTAATAGAGTAGAAATTTTTGGCTCTGCTGAATTTGTCGACATATCAAAAATAAAGAAGACTTGGGCGTCTTTATCAGGATTAGAAGAAGTAGCATTCAAAGAAAATTTTGAAGTATCTGATGATGTCGATGTGTCTGTCCATCTTCTTAGATTAACAACGGGTTTGGACTCCATGGTAATAGGTGAAGAACAGATTCTTGGACAAATCAGAGAAGCAACTATAGATGCTAAAAGGCGAAAGATGACTGGAGAGTATCTTGATGCCTTATTTGACAAGGCAATAAAAATTGGTACCCGAGTCCGTAATTCTACTGGAATTAACAAGGGAACAATTTCTGTCGGGTCAATGGCAGTAAAGTTGGCTGAAGAAAATATCGATGAACTAAAAACAAAGAGAATACTTTTGATTGGGACAGGTGAAGCTGCAACTCTGGTCGCAAAATCCTTAGACAAACGCGGATATTCATTTCATATAACGAGTCGTACAGTTGAAAGATCCAAAGCATTTGCGGAAACTGTAGGTGGGACTCCAATTAGCTTTGAAGAAATCATGAAGGGGTTTTCTAATTACGACGTGATATTTGTTGCGACTGTTGCACCATACTTTTTGATTACGTATGATAGAATTAGTGAAGCCATGAAGAAAAAAAGTGGAATGATGATTTTGGACTTGTCTAACCCAAGAACAGTGGATGAAAGAGTTGCTACCATACAGGGTATTAAGATGATGAATCTTGATCAAATAGCAGAGATGGTAGATAAAAACATGCGTCACCGAAATGATAAGAAAAATAATGCAGAAAAAATAATTAATGAAGAGATTCAGGTTCTAGAAGCACAAATGAGACGACTGGAAATAGAACCCGTAGTAAAAGAAATTTTTAAACATATTGATATTAGACGCGCTAAGGAATTAGAAAAAGCTCTTCGAATGCTTGGTGATATCGATTCATCACAAATAAAAATCATTGAGAATCTTACAAAGGCAATAGTTGAGGGAGTTATTTCCGAACCAATGAATAACCTTAGAAAGGCTTCAGAACAAGCCGATACAGATTTAGTGAAGGCGGCTGCCAAATTATTTGATTATAAGAAAAAAGATTAATCTAGAATTATATTGAATTAAGATTAATTTTTCATAATGTCCTCCTCATTTCCCACTAAACGACTACGTAGACTAAGAAAAAGTGAAAAGATGAGAAACTTGGTTCAAGAAGTTTTGTTCTCAGCAAATGATTTGATTTGTCCAGTTTTTGTCCAAGAGAATCTTAAAGAGAGAAACGTTGTAAAATCAATGCCAGACATAATCAGATTACCTTTAGAAGATTTAACAGGTGAGATTGAAAAAATTAAAGAATTAAAAATACCAGCTATTATGCTATTTGGAATTCCTGCAAAAAAGGATGATGCTGGGACAGGTTCATTCGTTGATGATGGAATTGTTCAAAAAGCAATATCCCAAGTTAGACAAAATTTTGGAGACAACATAGTCATAATGGCTGATGTGTGTTTATGTCAATATACCTCATCAGGACATTGCGGAATTCTTAGAGAGAATAAAATAGATAATGATGCCAGTCTCAAAACACTTGCTGAGATTGCTCTATCTCAAGCTAGATCTGGAGTGGATATTGTTTCACCATCTGCAATGATGGATGGCCAGGTGAAAGCAATTAGGCAAATTCTCGATGATAATGGATTTACGGATGTTGGAATAATGTCACATTCAGCTAAACATCGTTCGTCATTTTATAATCCATTTAGGGATGCTGCAGACTGTGCACCACAGTTTGGAGATAGGAAAACATACCAAGTTCCTTTCACAAATCCACGTGAGGCAATGCGAGAAATTGAATCTGACATCACAGAAGGTGTCGATATAGTAATGGTTAAACCCGCTCTCGCATATCTAGACTTAATTGCGGAGACAAAAAGAATTCACAACATACCAATTTCCGCATACTCAGTTTCTGGTGAATATGCTTTGGTAAAAGCAGCATCTCAGTTAGGTTGGATAAATGAAATAGACATCATGACAGAAATTCTATATTCAATCAAAAGAGCTGGTGCAGATATGATAGTCACATATTTTGCCAAGAAAATGGCATCTAATTTGAGCAAATGAGAAATGATGAGAGATTTGAGATAGAGCGAGCATTTGACCTATTACCGCATGTTATTGGAGCCAGTTGGGCATGCGTTTGGTTTAGATTAAATGGAATTAAAAAGCCCTCTGTTGAAGATTTTCGAAGTAAATCATTAGAATACCTAGTAATGCTAAAGAAATTCGAGGATGTCTTTCCTAATGAAGAAAAATTTTTAGAAATTAATTCATATATCAAATATCGTTTTGCCGATGAGATAGAGAAGATCACTGAGGGTAAAAATCCAGAAATAGAAAAAAGATACAAAAGATACATAGATTACGGATAAAGAAATCTAAAATTATTCTTCATAGCATTCAAGTTCAGAGGTTAAGAGTTTTAGTAGGACGTAGATCTAGGTAATTTCTTTTTGCATTTGAGATAAGAAATTTATCATTATTTTTTTTCTCTGTTTAGCCAGTTTTTTTCCTGTTTTAGTATTCATCTTTTTTTCAAGTGTGAGTAATTTTCTATAAAAATGGTCCACGGTCCAAATTCTATCATCGGGTTTCCTATTCTTGCAGAAAGGATCTGAATAATTATACAAAAATCTTTGTTCAAAACCTCCAACTGTAAAAACCCTAGCTATTCCAATAGATCCTAACGCATCTAATCTATCTGCATCCTGAAGAATTTTACCTTCTATTGTTTTTGGGATTTTCCCACGAGAGAAACTATGGTCACGAATTCCATCACAGATTATCGCTATATCACTATTAGAAAAACCATGTTTACACAAAATTTTTGATGCCAAGACAGCACTTTTTGTTGATGAATGCTTTGAGCGCGGATCAGATTTTGGATAATTAATTATATCATGAAGTAAAACTGATGCCAGAACTAGAACACTATTTGCATTTTCGTTTTTAAGAATTAGTTTTGCATTTTTATACACTCTCATTATGTGCGAATAATCATGAGCAGGATCGTTAAGTATTCGTTTTTTGACTTCTAGTTCTAATAATTTAAGTTGTTTCAAATCAAAAAAATTCATAATTTCCATAATTTAGGCCTTACAAATTTTAATTTTCTTTCAGATAGTAAAAGATTCCAATTGACACATGTAAAGAATAAGAAAACCAGTATACCAATCCCATCAATTAAAATCATACCCCATAATCGGTCTTCAAATAACTTTACGAATGGCATCAGTACAATAGTACTAAATTTTATCATAACGAAGTATGAAATGGATCTACCGATCCAAAATCCACAAAAGATTTGGAAGTTCCTAGCTTTCATTAATCCATATCCTATGAATAAAAAATTGCTTGGAAGTGGGGTTGCTGCAAAGAGCAAAGATGTAATAAAAAACCCAAGTGGTTTTGATTGCAGATACAAGCCCAATTTATCGAGGCTTGTTTTTCGCTCTTCTCCAATAAATCTCCGAAAATACGAGCTGCCTTGTAACAGAAATGCCCTACCAGCAGTAGCACCTGTTGCGCCGACTATTGCCAGAGCAATTGGGCTGTAAGAATCATTCAAGATGTAAAAAGAGCCCAAAATTATCCAAGTAGGTGGCATTAAAATTGGCGACATATTGACCAGCATTAATAAAAGAAATATTCCTGCATACGATAAATTTTCAAAGATAGTCAATATGTCCAACATGCAATGAAGTTCATTTTCTTTTTTAAATGGGTTTGTTATAAAACTGAATTAATTTCCCAAATTTGAATTAAAATATTGGATAATTTTGTTTTTACCTTTCAAAATGAAAATTTGTGGACAAAATGTCCAATATATTTAAATTTTAAGAGTCCCAATATGCCATGTGAGTGCCAGAGTTTGGAAGTGTTATAGGTGCAATCTAATTTTCCGAGACGAATTATCTGCTAAAATTCATTATGACCTATCAGGGCATAAATCAACCACGTCTGAGATTTTAGAAGTATAGATGCAGAGGGTGGGATTTGAACCCACGAACCCCTAAGGGAAGGGATATCTTATTGTGATCTTGAGTCCCTCTCGGTTGGCCGGGCTTCGATACCTCTGCAAGTCCAATTTTCAAATTAGAGTATATAACTGCTCTAACTAAAAACTCCAATTTGTTTAAAATTGAAAACAATTTTCAAAAACTTAATTATGGAATAATTTGGCTTGAATTTGTGGTAACCACAGAACAAGCAAAAAACATGCGAAACAAAATCGATATTGAAGGAACCATAGAAGATATGGGAGAACCACGTACAGTGAATCTCAAAGTTGGCGGAACAACTGAAGTATGTGATGCATTTTTGGCTGACGAGGTAGGCAAAATCAAACTGGCACTTTGGGGAGAGGACATCAAAAAAGTAAGGAATGGTTCCAAAGTTGTAATCAAAAATGGCTACACAAATACCTTCAAAAACGAGGTCTCGCTTGGAAAAGGAAAATATGGCGAATTAATCGTCAAAGAATTCTAGTTAAATCTAGAAGTTTTCTTTCTATAATCAATTACTAGAATTATAATTCCTATTACAATTATCATAATTCCTATGATTAAAACAATTCCAGAAATGGCTAATGGCATAAGTGTTTTAACCAATGGAGAATTAGGATTTGAAAATTTTTCTGATGATTCTGGGTTTTTTGTAAACATCATTACTACATTTATTGACCCAGATCCAGTGTTCTGGACATTAAAATTATAGACTTCAGGCTTCACAATTTTTATTGTTTCAAATAATGTTTGTTGATCAGTTTTAAATTTTCCAAGATCATCACCATAGATATTAGATATCAATATAGATAGAGAATCACCGAGTTTGTAATCTATGATTTGAATCCCCCAAAAAACAGAATTAGTTCCTTCACCGGGATCGAAAGAAAAGATTTTTGATTCTCCTGATTCTATATTGGTTTTTTCAGAAACTTCATCAAACATCTCAGGCATTATATCCGACATAACAAATTCAGAATTTCCAAATCCCATATCAGAAACAAGAGAAATAGCAAATACGAACGATATTACTACCGTAAAGATTCCACCGAGAGTAATGTAGAAACCTCTTTTTTGCATAGATTCTTTTTATAATAATTATCTATCTTCTAGATTTAACTAGAATTCGTTGACGATTAATTCGCCATATTTTCCTTATTCAAGCGAGACCTCGTTTTTGAAGGTATTTGTGTAGCCGTTTTTGA
>OMIR01000065.1 GCA_900299125.1 Nitrosopumilales archaeon
CTACGAGTATAATATGCAGTACACGAGGACTACTCGTGAGGGATACAGTCTCTCTAGCTTTGTCTAGATTAAGAAAATCTTGCCCAAACCCAAGTAATTTTGACTACATCACAGAATAATGCATTATCAAAATTCATTCTAGTTGTCAGGAATAGAAATTGTCGGAGACTTGGGTTATTTGCTGCTATTCTCTGCAGCGATTGGCATTATTGCCTATGTTCTAAGACAGCCTTTGGTTCTGGGATTCCTAGTTGCAGGCATATTGATTGGACCATTTGGTCCGTTTCATCTAATTAAAGACACTAGCATACTATCCAATTTTTCAGATATTGCTATAGTACTACTCTTATTTGGAGTAGGTTTAACATTTCCAGTATCACAGCTTCGAAATATTGGCAAGCTTGGCGCTGTTATTGCTATAATTGAAGTTCTGGCAATGCTTGGAATAGGTTTTGGAGTGGGATTAGCTTTTGGCTGGTCGACCATTGATGCCATGTTTTTGGGTGCTGCCATATCGATTAGCTCTACTGCCATTATTGTCAAAGTTTTAGAGGAAATGGGAGTAGTCGAAGAACCGTCTTCTTTACTGTTAATCGGAGTTTTGGTTATCGAAGATCTAATTGCAGCTATTCTAATCTCTACGTTGCACTCTTCAGTACTTTCTCATACCTTCAATCTAGAACAAATGTTATGGGAAATTGCAAAAATTGGAATGTTCATAGGTGGTACCGTGACTGTCGGCTGTTTTGCAATGCCAAAGATATTTTCACTATTATCAAATATACCAAGATATGAATTTACAATTCTTGTTGCTTTAGGTCTCGCATTCGGTCTTTCATTTCTCTCTCATAATCTGGGATTTTCCGCGGCAACAGGAGCATTTTTGGCAGGTGTGATATTGGCAGGTTCGCGTTTCTCGGAAGATATTACGAGTCTGATAACACCAATAAGGGAGATCTTTACTGCAATATTTTTCGTAACGATAGGCGCACTGATGGATGTAAATATCATTACGCAGTACTGGGTGCCTATAGCTGTTATTACTCTAGTAACAGTCATCGGTAAAACCGCATCAGTATATCTCGGTGTTAGATTATTCCGACTTGGACCAACCAATGCACTGGGAATAGGATTATCGATGGCGCAGTTAGGCGAGTTTTCATTTATTGTTTTGATGGTGGGACAAGATCTAGGAGCCACTAGCAAATTCCTATTCCCTATAGTAGGTATGGTGGTGGTTTTGACCACAATATTTGCACCGTTCCTAATTAAGCGAGGAACAAGAATGCTGGTGGCATGAAAAAATTTAGCCTGAGCTAAGAATATTACTATAAGCTAAAATATTCTTAATCAAAAACTCAGGCATGTCTGAAATATCTGGCCGCCAAAAAACACTGTATTTTCTCAAATTCATTGGATTGGGACTTGTTGTCGGTGTAGCCTATGTTGATCCTGGAAATTGGGGAACTGACATTGCGGCAGGTTCCAAATTTGGCTATTCTTTGTTATGGGTAGTGGTGATGAGCAATTTGATTGGTATCTTCATGCAATACCTGTCCTCCAAACTTGGCATTGCAACTGGAATGAGCCTATCAGAAAATTGTAGGGAAAATTTCTCAAAACACAAAACTATTGGACTTTGGATATCAGCAGAAATTGCTGTAATTGCAACTGATCTTGCAGAAGTAGTGGGAGCAGCAATTGCGATATTTTTACTATTCAAGATTCCACTGATTTATGGTGCAATGCTTGCAAGTCTTGATACATTACTTATTTTGGGACTGGAAAAGTTTGGGATGAGAAAAATTGAAGCAGTAATTATTGGTATGATGGTCTTGATCGGCTGTGCATATCTAATTGAAATCAATCTCGCACAACCTGATTGGAACCAAATCGCATACCATGCAGTTGTACCAAGTTTGAACCATAATTCGTTGATAATTGCAGTAGGGATCCTGGGTGCAACAGTAATGCCACATGCGATATTTTTGCACTCGGCAATGACTAAAACAAGAAAGACAATATTCGATGTTTTGAAAACGCCGAAGAGGATAATCCGTTTTTCTTTGATGGATACAGTAGTTGCTTTGGTTTTTGCTGGTTTGATAAATGGGGCTATTTTAGTAATGTCTGCTGCAACATTTTACCAAAAAAATCTTGCCATAGAGTCAATCCAAACCGCATATCAAACACTGAGTCCTCTCTTAGGAAATGTATCTGGATTGGCTTTTGGGGTTGCCCTTTTAGCATCCGGAATAGCATCATCTGTAGTTGCAACACTTTCTGGTCAAGTCATATTCGAGGGATTTACAAAATTAAGAACAAATCTTTGGAAACGTCGATTAGTTATTCGCTCCATTACTGTTGTTCCTGCAGTCATTGCATTGTATTATGGCGCCAATACTTTGGATCTGTTGGTGATTAGCCAAGTCATTCTTAGTTTGCAGCTTCCATTTACGATTATACCTCTGGTATACTTTACTAACAACAAAAAGATCATGGGTGCAGATTATTCAAACAGAATGCTCACAAAAACTCTAGCGATAATCTGTATTGGTGTGATTATAATTCTGAATGTGTTATTGGTAATTTTTCAGTTTGGATTAAAATTGTGAATGTTAATTTTGGTAAATGATCTATGCTTTTGCTACTTTGAGCAAATCACGCATATGTACTTCCATGCCAAAACGAGTTTCATTTTTCTTCATATAGCGGAAAATTGAAATCAAATCTGCCAGGCTACGAATAATTGATAAATTTCCATGCATCTTTGCTCTAACAAAATTCAAAACTTTTCCATAAATTGAAAAATATTTGAGTACTTCTTCTCGATATTTAGGAAGATTATTCATATTTCTAACAAAAATATCTGCACATACCATACTTGGAATGATCCCCTCCCCCAATAATGGATAGACGGTACCAATGGATTCGCCTACTCCTACTACCTTACCATGGTAGAATGGTTCGCATAAATTGGGCGTAGCCAGTCTTATTGGACGTCCAACGGTCTTGGTTATCTTTCCCCCGTATTTTTTAAAGAACTTGTCTGTTTCCTCCACATGATTTTTCTTATAATCTCCCGCACCAATGTGGGCCATGTTGTCATTTAGTGGGAAATACCAGAAATAACCCGTCATCTTGGCAAATGGTTTTACAAAGAAATCATCAATTGGAATTTTTCCTTCATACTGAATTTTGTATTGATATGTTGGCAAGAAAAAGTCTTTTTCTATCTTTGGTAAATAGCTACGATAGAACCCAGTACAATCAATTATCATATCGTATTCTTTTTCTAAATCTTCTAGTTTTGGAGCAACACCATAGTGTATCTTGACACCTTCGGACATTTTCTTTATCAGTCCAATTTTATCAAAAGTCACCAAACCCTTTAACTTTATGTCAAATCTTTCATTGTTATTCATATCAATGTGCATATCTTTACCATGATGAATTATGAAATCATCAAAATTAATTCCTGACTTGGAACAGAGATTTCTCATCTCGGTCGCACATGTACCCCAAGCACATATGGAATCATGGTTTTGCTCAGTCATTCGCTCGTAACCGACAACTTCATGGTCTTTTTTTAGTCTGGACAACAAATATCCCCCGGCAACCCCTACTCCAACTACTGCAATTTTCATGTAACTGGAATTTACTTTAGTCTAATAAATAGAATATGTGTTATTCTATGAATAGTGCAGGTTTGAAGGGCCTTGCCATTTTTGCCTTGTTCTTGGGATCATATTTTGTTGAATCTGATTCTTCAAAG
>OMIR01000066.1 GCA_900299125.1 Nitrosopumilales archaeon
ACCAAGTCGGATGCAAATCGCAGGCTTTTAGGGCGTCTAATAAGCTCTCGCGACGTCCTGTGGATTCAGTCACTAACAATATTTTTAATGATGGATTCTCTTGTTGATTTTATATCGGAATTCAGTTCAGCACTTTCAAGATAACTCACTCTTGGAATTTTTCTTTCTCTGAAAATACTCTTAACGCCACCATTATCTTCAACAAGAAAGAATATCTTATTACGTTTAAAATAAGATGATAAATTTATGCATCTATATATGTGACCGAAACCCAGCTCTCTTTTTGTATTTATTCCTCCAGAAGTTCGGAATAAAATATTCACACTTGTATTTTTCAATAAACAGACATATTTTTTTTCGAAGATATCTCTTTCGATATTGCTCTTAGGTTTATCAAGAAAACAAGATTTATTTCGATTATAAATAAATCTTAGAATTATGACAATCATTTCAATTCGTCAACCAGGATATCTCCCATACTTGGGTTTTTTTAAAAAAATTCAATCCTCAGATATTTTTGTATTTTTAGATGATGTTCAGTATGAAAGAAGTGGATTTGATAACCGAAATAAAATTAAGACTGTTGATGGTAACATGTGGTTAACTGTTCCAGTTCGTAATAAATTCGGTCAAAAACTAAATCAAGTAATTATAATAGATTCTGAATGGAGATCAAATCATAGATTAAGTATAAGGACAAATTATCAAAAGGCTCCATATTTTTCAAAATATTGGGACACTATTGATGAAATTTTATGTAGTAAATGGGAGAAACTACTAGATCTTAATTTAAAACTAATTCAATTTTTTATTAAAGAATTAAGACTTAACACAAAAACTATCCTCTCATCAGAATTGCAAATTGAACTGAGCGGCTCGGAAAAATTATTAGAAATTTGTAAAAAACTTGGTGCGAAAACTTACATGTCTGGTGAAAATGGAAAACAATATCTTGATCAAAAAATCTTTGCAGATTCAAAAATTAAGGTAATTTATGAAAAATTTCAACATCCGATTTATAGACAAATCAATGGGAATTTTATTTCCAACATGGCAATTATCGATCTCTTATTTAACGAAGGCGAGAATTCTAAAGATATTCTCTTGAATTCAACAAATCTGGATGCCTAAACTACTTTTTTTCCACTACTAAATTCCAAGAAGCGAAATTAGTACCATCGTGTGGAATTTCAGTCTTTATGTTCTTATGCTGTAATAGTATTACTTCAAATCTTCTAAATAGTTCCAAGAGATGATTCTTATCAGAAAAATGCACTCTACCCACATTACTAAATTGACCTGATGCATAATCACATCTAGTAAAATTATCTTCATCCATAACTCCATTAATGAATTCAGAATGCATAGTAGAAAACCAATCTATACCGATGTATTTTCCACGGTCAATTAATTTCTCATATACCATATTCAGACATTTGATTATTGCATTAGTGGAATTATGTGTAACTGAAGCTCTGTCAACGATCAAATCAAACTTGTTCGGAAAAGGAATATCTTTTGTGAAATCCCCAATGAGAATATTATTTACAAGTTCTGGGAATTTTTTCTTCACTTTTTTTACTATTGTTTGACTCCCCTCTATTGCATAATAATTTGCACCTAATGATAGAAAGAATGGAATATTTGCCCCTGCACCACATCCTAACTCCAAAACAGAAAAATTCTTTTTGAATGGTAAGATATATCGGAAGACCAAACTGACTAAATCTGACCAAGGCCAAATACTCATATGGTGTTTTTGAGAATATATTTTATTCCATTGATCTGAAAAAGACAATTAGTAGAAATGTAATTTTCGCCTATATATTTTCTACAGAGATTTGTAAATATCACACTATTTTGAATTAACTCATTAAAATTCTAATTTTTAAAATTATATAGAACAGAAAGAATTCGTTCTACCTCAATTTCAGACAAAGAAGGATAAATAGGAAGAGATACAGTGCTTTGAGTGAATTCTAATGCTCTGGGAAATAGAAGTTTGTCATCAAGTAATTCCCAACTTTCTAGAGGGATTATAGCTTTTACTCCAACTTCTTCTAATGATTTTATTAGCCTTTGAGGATTTTCTGTTTTCACTATCGCTCTATACCTTACTGGCTCTAAGAATTCTCCATTTTTAGAATCAATATCAACGAATTCTAATCCTGACTTTTTATATTTCTGGAAAATTTCTTCTCTACGTTTTAAAAATTTTGGTAATTTTAATAATTGTTCTCTCCCAATAGCGGCCTGCAAATCTGTCATTTGAAAATTGAATCTTTTTCTTCTATCATCTCTATAATCAAATTGTCTATAATCCCTTATTCTATCGATAATATCCTTATCTGTTGAAACAACCATTCCTCCCTGCCCACCAGTTGTCATTAATTTAGTCACATAAAATGAAAAAATACCAATCTTTCCATGAAGTCCAACTGACTTACCATTAATCTTTGCACCGAGTGCTTGGGCACAATCCTCAATAATATTATCTGATTTAATTTTTCTGATATCAACTGGTATCCCAAACATGTGTGGAATTATCATAACATCTTTATCTCCAATTCTAGAATTTTTTTGTAAATCATATTCCATATCGAGAAGATTCTCTTTTAATCCTGCCATTGCTACTGCATGACGTACTGATGAGCAAACAAATCCTGGGAAAATCACATTTCTGTTTCCTGAACTAATCTCTCTAATGGCCAAAAAAAGAGCGGCTGTACCACTTGATACTGCGACAGCATGACCTCTTGGTAACCCAATAAAACTACAAAACTCGTTTTCAAAAGCTTCAACTTCTGGCCCTTGAGCCAACCATCCTGATCTTATCACCTTGAGAGCAGCTTCTTCTTCTTCTACTCCTAAAGTCGGTTTGTTATGTTGAATCATTTTTTTGAGATCTTTTAAGATAATACTCTGGTTTCACTCTCATAGGATTTCCAAAAACTAGAGAATGTGGAGGAATTTTTACTCCGTCAACAATGGTTCCAGCTGCTATCACAGAATGATGACCTATGTGTGCACCACCTTTAATTACACTATGTGAACCAACAAAGACATTGTCTTCCAAAACTATGTCCTTCCTTTCAACATCGTTAGATATTTGAATACATTTTTTGTGTGAATCTGCACAATTTATCGCAACAAATGAAGATATGTCACAATTGTTACCAATGACGATCTTAGCACCTTTCGCATTTACTTCTGACATTCCGCCAATGTAAACATTTTCCCCAATTATGGGATCTCCATTTATCCATACCAGAGGATGAAATCTATTTGTCTTAAAGTTGGTAGTTCGTGAAAACATCTCATTAAATTCTTTTTCATTCATTACCAAAGTCACCATAATTAAGTAATGTTCCTTTTTTTATATTCCTAGTTGCAATCATTCCAAAAATTTGGAGAATTAATCTAGGGGGCAAACCGTACCCTGGTCTTCGCAGGCCAATGTTGCTTTCATTGAGTTTTTCTCCCAATCTGATATCCTGTATAGCAACAATACTCCGTCTTGCAACTTCTTTCATTTTCTGTTCTTCAGATGTAGGTTCTAAAACCCCATTTCCAAGCATTTTAAATGATTCATTAATTGAGTTAACCCATTCTAATAGGCCTGAAGGATCCTCAGCAAACCAATGATCTGGTCCTGGAAGATCATGATTCAAAGTAAAATGTTTCTCGACAAGGCATGCGCCCAATCCTATTGCTATAGAAGATGCTCTATGTCCAATAGTATGATCGGAAAACCCAACTGGAATAGATGGAAAAATATTTTTGAGAGTTTTAATCTTAAACAAATTTGCATCAGAAGCTGAAGTAGGATATAATGAAGTTGTATGTAAAAGAATTGTAGGATACCCATTAAAAGATCCTAAGGAGCTTAAAGTTTCATAAATTTCTCCTAGATCCGACATTCCACACGAAATTATAATCGGTAATCCCGTCTTTGAATAATCTTTCAATAGTGGTATATTTGTGAAATCATCGGAACCGACTTTTATTGCTGGCACATTTAATTCCAAAAGTAATTCGAGATCAGTTCTATTTTGTGCAGTAGAAAAAAATAAAATTTTTTGTTTGTCACACTCTTTTTTAATTCTAAACCACTCCTCGGTAGTAAATTCTGAGCGTTTTAAAATATCCATTAATGGTTCTGTTATTTCTTTATCTTCTGATTTGTAAGTATACATTAAACTTGAATCGTTTACAAATTCTTCAGCTTTGAAGGTCTGAAATTTTATGGCGTCAACATTGGCGGAACTGGCAATTCTAACCATTTCCAATGCTTTTTCAATATCGCCATTGTGATTTATTCCTGCCTCGGCAACAATAAATGGTTTACAACCATTTCCAATAACTCTATTACCTATTTTGATTTCCATTTGTTATTCAGAAGAGATTTCATTCATTTATCTTCTACTATAAAATATGAAAAATATGATGATTTATTATGACTAAAAGTTCATTTATGTGAGAAAAATCATTTTAAGTTTGATGCACAAAAATGTAGTTGCTGGACTGGGCGAGATAGGGTTACCAATTTTAAAAATACTTTCAAGAAAAAATTTGGCCGTGGGTTTTGATATTAATCGAGACTTGATGAATCAAAAGAAATATCAAAACTATGAGTTCATTCCTACTTCGTTTTTACATATATGCATTCCATTTACAAAAAACTTTATTATTCAAGTTATAGAATTATCAAAAAAATTTAATCCAAAATTTATAGTAATACATAGTACAATAAGTCCCGGTACAACCAAAACAATACATGAACTATTAAAAATTCCTGTCATTTATAGTGCGACAAGGGGAATACACAAAAGAATGTTACAAGACTTGAAACGTTATACTAAATTCTATGCCTTGGATAGTTCTGATTCTCTGGGAGAATCTGCATCTAAAGAATATCAAAAACTAATGAAAAGTTCTGGAGTTAAAGTCAAGAGAATGTCTAACACACTTACATTAGAGTTAGCTAAGATTGTTGTTGATACTTCGTATTATGGTTGGCTTATCACATATGCGCAATTAAGTAACATGATTGCCATCAAAAATAAAATAAATTATGACGAAATGTGGTCTTTTGCTGATGAAATTCACAAATTCCTAGGAAACAGACCAAAAATGTATCCTGGATTCATTGGAGGCCACTGTGTAATACCAAATCTTGATCTAATCAAAAATGACACTTTGGATCTAATCGAGCAAATCAACAATGACTATGCAAAAATTCTCAAATCAAAAAAGAACTAGTTCAAGCTTCTTTTTTTGATAAAATCAATAGAATTTACTGGAGTAGGATCTATGCCTAATTTAGCTGCAAGGTAAATTGTAGAATAATCCAGCAAATAAATCAAATTGATTAGCTTTGCCAAAATGCTTCCGTTTATTGAAAAAATTTCTTTATACTCTATTTCTTTCTGATTAAAATATTCCTTAATTATCTCCCATCTTTCTTTGGTTTTTGTATAGTCGTCTTGGCCTCTAATGAGAATTGGTTTAGCTAGAGACTTTTTCTCCCATGCAACTATTCCGTTATGACTAGCTTCTATCAAATCCTCTGCTATTACATGAGTTTTAGTATTTTCCTGCAAGGAATTTTTGAATCTAATTGCAGCTGCCTGAAGACCCCATGGATAGTAAATGACTGGAATCCCAGTAATCCATTGAGCCAGTTCTAAAGCTGGATTGTCCGTGTTCAGATTACTGGAAGAAATTTTTTTCTGCAGAATGGTCATACTATTGATAGATTCTGAGACGTCTTCTTTTTTTATTGGAATGACTGGTTGTAAAACCCTGAGCATTGAAAACAAAAATGATGCAAATGATGCCCTTGGAGAATGAAACGTAGGAATGATTCTATGTCCTATTTTATTCTCAGTGCAATATTTTTCCATCTTACCCCCTCCGGAGAATGCAAATATTTTACAGTCAGTTCTTCTTGCAGAATCTAATACCGTCAGCGACTCGACAGTATTTCCAGATACGCTAGTAGTAACTACCAGTGTATTTGGATCTACAGTGTTTGGAAGATGATAGCCCTTTACGATACTTACGTGAATATTTGTCTTTGATAGAATTGCTGAAAATACATCGTGTATTGAACCAGAGCCACCCATTCCAGCAAATACCACGTGCGAAATATTCTTAAAATCCACCTGACCTAAATCAAGATCATAGCTCTGCCTAGCAATTTCAGGCCATTTATCATAAATCTTGTACATTCCTTTAGAATCAAATTTCTCAAGAGTGGAATAATCTAACAATAATTTTTACATCATTTGAGTTGATATAACGGTTAACAGGCTTGTTTTAAATAACGAAAAAATATCATTCGATTAACTTGACAGAAAAAACATTATCATTACTCAAAACTGTAGAATGGAAAAATAATTAAGTGGTAATGATTGACCAGACCAAGCTTCCTAATGAACTAGTCTTTGTCGAATATTCAGATTACAATGAAGTAGCTAGAGCAATCAAAACCTTGATTGTTCGTGGTGCTCCAGCCATAGGTGTTTCCGGTGCATTTGGTTTGGCACTTGCCGCATTACAAAGCAAAGCAACCACTCCAGAACAACTTTTATCAGATCTCGAACAAGCAAGAAAAATTCTATTTGAGACAAGACCTACTGCAGTAAATCTTGCATGGGGACTGGACAAAATAATGCAAGTGGCAAAACAAGGAGACAACGTAGAATCAATAAAGCAATCTATCATAAAAACTGCCCAAGAAATGGCCGAAGATGATATCAAAATAAACATGCGCATGGGAAAAAACGGTTCTATTTTGTTTGATAACAATGACACTATAATGACACACTGCAATGCAGGATCTTTAGCTACTGTAGCATATGGAACTGCACTAGGTGTAATCCGGGCAACCAAGGAAAGCGGTAAGAATGTCAAAGTTATAGCAACAGAGACAAGACCAGTACAGCAGGGCTCTAGACTAACCGCATTTGAGCTAAAGCATGACGGATTTGATGTAAGTCTTATCCCAGATACGGCAGTTGGTTATTCAATGGCAAATAAGCTTGTAAACAAAGTAGTTGTAGGTGCAGATAGAGTATTACGAACTGGTCATGTCTATAACAAAATTGGAACGTATCAAGTTGCACTCATGGCAAAACAACATGGAATACCATTCTATGTTGCAGCACCTCTTTCAACATTTGATATGAAAAGCAACCCGCAAGATGTCATAATAGAACAACGCAAAGCCACCGAAGTTACACAAATCGGTGATAAAAAAACCGCACCCGATGGAATCAATGTCATAAATCCGGCATTTGACATGACTCCACCAGAACTAATTTCTGGTATAATCACTGAAGCCGGAGTAGCAAAACCTCCATTTGTAGAGTCCATATCCAAATTATTTGAAGCTAACAAATAGAAAGTTTTTATTCATTTTTAAAATTACACACTAAATATGTCCAATGTTAGTCCGGATCAAGTAAGAGAATCACTTACCAAATGCATGGACCCCGAAGTTCCACTAAATATTGTTGAAATGGGCCTAGTATATGGAATTGATGTGACTCCTTCAAATGATGTTAATATCAAAATGACACTTACCACTCAAGGATGCCCTTTACATCAAACTCTAGTCCAAGATGTAACACGATATGTAAAAAAAGTTCCAGGAGTTAATGATGTCAAAGTCGACATTGTCTGGAATCCACCATGGACAATGGATAAAATGTCAGAGACTGCCAAGGCAAAACTAAAGAGTTTCTCATCATCTAATACTCCTGCCCCAATTGACTATGAAACTGCAATGCCTCAAGGCGTTGGCTCTCTAATACAGCAAGAAGACGGAGGAATGGTGCTAGCTAATGAACATGAGCAGGGTTTCATGGTAAATCAGGCAATTATTGATTTTTGGCGTTCCTGTAATGGCAAAAGAAAGATAACAGAACTAGTAGAGATATTTGCACAAAAAACAGGAATGCAGCGCTCCCAAGTTGAAAAAGAGGTAATTGGGTTAATCAGTCAGCTACGAGATGGTGGTCTAATTATTATTCCACAAGCAGAGACCCCAAATGTCCAGTTCAAAAAATAACTAGACTTCGTTTATTTCCAGAATAGTAGCATGAACAGAATCCATTCTAACTACTGCACGTTTTTCTGCAAAACTCATTGCAACATACCAATCTCCAGAATCTGAATCATATTGTGTTTCTAATATTTTGATTTGATTTTCAATTACATTATACTTTTTGATAATTCCAGATGTTGCTAGAGCTATAGCTTGCTTTTCTGTTTCTAATCTTCGCTTCATTAGGCCAATTCCTGGCATGGTGGTATGATACGAAATTGTTCTAATATAGTTATACAAAATCAGGGCTCGGAGGGCTTCGATCCCTCGACCTGGCGGTCCGAAGCCGCCCGCACTATCCAGACTGTGCTACGAGTCCAAAAGCACT
>OMIR01000067.1 GCA_900299125.1 Nitrosopumilales archaeon
AAAATATAAAAAAACTAATCCTCTACTGAACCACAATTAAAAAAAATACCATTATACGAAATAGCTATACCTACAAATCTAACTAGACGTGAAAATATGGACTCTACAAAAATTTATGGAGAACATTAAATCTATTGGCTTGATTCAACCAATATCTATAACAAAAATTAATCCACAAAAAAAAGATAATCCGTTACATGTTTGTAGGAAAAATAAGCTACAAAAATATGTAATTATATCGGGACAGAGAAGATTTAATGCTTTTAAAAAACTAAATTTACAATATCCGAAAGATGGATGGGATAAAATTAGTTGTTATGTGATTTTTTCTTTGATAAGAAATTATCTAGTTTCATTTGTTCCTCAATTAACCTTGTAATTTTTCTGAATTAATCCAGTCTGAATTTTTTGAATAAATGATTTGCTACTGACTCTAGAAAATATACCCATAGTCATAATTACGTTGTTTCCAAGCAATATTTTTTAAATTTTATTATAGGTGATATTGTCCGTGCTGATTCACAGTTCTAACATTTTTGTGCCATTTTTTATGATATTCATCATGAACCGTATGAATTGGAATCAGAGTCTTGGAATTTGTATTCTCAACTACGTGTTTTATTTGCTCCCCATCGCCGTGGCCAGAAACGTGAATTTGATGCCAGTCTTGGTCACGTGAAATTACTCCAAAATGCACGAACCAATTTTTAACTTGGTCTTCTTTTATCTCCATTTCAGTGTTAAATGGCTCTGTTAGTGAGCGAATGTATGTCGAGCCCTGGGCAGGTCTAATGTCAATTAAATCTTGTAATCTATAGTCACTGCAATAAAATATGAATTCCCCAGGAGTTCTTAGAATTGCTCTATAATCAATAGCATTTGGATAATCAAGAAATTCTCTCTGCCATGTACCATAATCTTCTATTAGCAATTTTTCACTAAATTTGCTAATGTCTTTATCTAGTATGCTCCATGTGCCCCGCTGGATGTAGATTTTGATGTTGGGGTCTTGAGGTGATGGATACATTCCCCTTAGTCGCTGCGAGCCTTCAAAGAGCTTTAGCAAATAGGCTTGCTTCATATCAATTACCAAGTGTCTATTGGAATTTTTAGCGGCAATGTAAAATGACAATAATCTATCAAGGTCTCTAACTGGATAGCCACAAATTACTAGTTCTCTAGTATTATTAGAAATATCGGTGATTTGTTTTTCCACATCATATTCTGTAATTGATGCAGGTGCATCAACTCTGGTACCTTCACATAATAAGACATCTAAATTCGATTCTGCACATTGTTGAACAAAATTCTCTGTATCTGCTTTTCGTCTTCCATGAAATCTAAGATCAGCAGTATTGCCAATCATGCCTTGGGGTGTTTCGAGGATAAATCCATGTACCCCTGGAATAGAATGGTCTACTGCAACTGGATTTACAACTATGGAATCAATAGGAAACTTTCTTCCTGATTCAAATATTTTGAATTTTCTAGGAATCTGAAAATCTTCACCTTTTCCCCGACTAAGATCACCTTTCTTGTTTTCATAGACTTGGAATTTTTCTTTGAGTGTTAGATATTCATCATGAGCTGTATCATCAAAATTCTGCATTATTAGAAAAGATTCTTCAGAGCAGTAAATTGGAATGTCTTCTCGCAGATATGGAATGTATGCACAGTGGTCAACATGAGCATGAGTGAGCAATATTGCATCAATTTGGGTTGGCTCATAGCCTCCAACTCCCATATGTCTTGCATAATCTCGTCTATAGAGCCCGTCTATTTTTGGCAGTATTCCCAGCTCAAATAAATCAACTAAACTATTAGATGTTCTAGGGCCTAAAAATTGGGAAAAAAACTGACCTTCTTGGGAAAACGACATTCCAAAGTCCATCATGACTTTGGTGCCATTGCTTTCTACTAGGAACTTGTTTCCCCCAATGTCATTAACGCCGCCGTGAAAAGTAATGCTAGTCATATTTATTCAAAATAAAAAAAGAGAGGTTATCTCTTCCATCCATGCCTTCTCTGGCGAGCCAGCTTTTTAAGGAATTTTGAAACTCGTTCTTTTTGAGCATAAAATTCCCTGGATTCGCCTTGTCGGTACTGGTTGTAAATGGAGAGATTTGGGTCTCGGTGGACTTCGTCGCCATGAAAAGAGCACACCCCGATTGTTCTTTCCGGAAAGTACGTGATGTGGTGTTTTTCCGTGGCAGTTTGGTTGCATAGTTCGCATTTCATTTTTGCTCAAAAATCAAATCTAAACTTGAAATATCAAAACCACTGCAATTGTATCAATACCATTGATACTATTATTTTGAGAAACTTGGGGCTCAATAAAGTATCTATAGTATCAATACTATTACACTGCAAAATAACTATCTCAAAATACAATATTTTTCCATGTCTAACAAAAAACAAACTATAAAAAAACAACGCAAGACTTTGACTTAACAGCAAAACATTCTGGAGGTAATCTAATTGATGACTGCTCATGACCAGTCAGCACTTGACTACATCCAGGTAATTCCCGAAGAATATCACGTCCGTGAAATCCCAGAATATGTTCAAACCAGAAATGAATTTGCAATCTATGATGGGCTGCTAAATAGTAAAAAGCCATAACATAAAAAAATAAAAAAATCAGTCAATAGCGAGATTTAGTCAAAAAGTGCTAACCCGCGTGGGATTGAATGTAATTAGTTTGATTCCCCCTGATTTTGATCATGTTTTAGGGATTTTTTTGTATTTTAAAAAGTAGGGATTTACCATTCGATACGAATTCTAGGGCGGAGTTGATTTTTTTAGAGTCTCTTCCTAATTATGACCATCAGAATAACTGGAACATGAAAATAAATTTCTGCATTAAGCAGTATGATTCCAATTCCACATACTGGCATTTGTATTGTTGATCAAATCGACAGAATCATAGTTTTTGTATGAACCTAGGATAAAATAACTCAGAATTTTGTTAAATACGATTAAAATGTCATGTATTTATAGCGAACTTCAGAATTGGTCGACAATATAGTTTTTTAAATTTCCAAGTGTACCATATGTTATTTCTTCAAAAGTGATATGGATTCCTTTATTTCATCCAATTTTGGAGTTTGCTCAAGAATAATCTCATAATACTTCATCATTGCAGAATAGAGATTTTGGTCTCGCTGTATTATCTGTGCTAATTCCTTTTTTTTCCTAAATTCACTTCTAGGAGAATCTAACTCACTCAAACGCTCATCTGTTTGGATCGGTTTGATATCATCTGAAAAATCAGATAGATTATGCGGATAAAATAATCCGTGGTAAAAGAGAAATTCAAATCTCCTTAACATTTCTTGCATTCTTTCATCGTCATCTGAATCATATTGTTCCTTGTATGTCGAATCTACGTGTTTGAATTGCAGCTTTAATCCGGCCTGGAATTGTGATTTTTGATTTTTTGTTGCCTGTATTTTTAATTCAAAGTTATCGAGAGCCGCAATCATGGTCTCTTCAAAGACTTTACTTCCAAAAATTCTTCGAATATCATTTGCGTGTATTTTGATTTGTGGGAAGTGGATTAGATATTCTTCTAATTTCTTGGTATTTTTGGATGCGGCAAGTGATTTTAGCAGTACTAACAAGCCTATCTTTGTTATCTGATAATATATCCAAACTTGGGTTCCATGCTTTTTACGGCTGTGGATTTTTACAAGTCCATTTGAGAGCAAAAACTCCTGGTTTATCTCAAATGTTCTACGATTGATTCCCTCTTTTTTTAAATCGCCACTGCTCATCTCTTCATTTTTTTCTTTAAACTTGGGATTGACAAATGCGCCCAGTATACTTTGATGCGTATTTGTGAGTGTGATCATGCTATTGTATCATGCTATAATATGTAGCATGTTTATATTAATTTGTTGTATATGATAATCATGAAAAGATCAAATTCAAAAGGCAAAACATTACGAAATCTTGGAAAACTGCAGGAATCAGTTGATTACTTTGAGAGAATTCTGAGTAAAGATCCTGCAGACCATCAAGCAATTACAAACAAGGGAATCTCTTTGTATTATTCTGGCAGATACTTTGATGCCCTCAAGGCTTTTGATGCCGCACTAAAAATTGAACCTCAGAATCAGCACGCCCTGATTTACAAGGCTATAATCAAAGAAGTAATAGGTTACAATCAGGAGGCAGTGGACTGTATCTGTAGAGTGGCAGAAATCACTCCAAGATTTCTAAACTCAGATAATCCCAGTGGGAGTGTTGACGAGCTTATCAGCATGGGTGAAACACTATGTGTTGAATTCATAAATAAAAAACAAGAGGCAATCAAGTTCTTTGATGCGGCACTTAAGATAGATCCTAAAATCTCACATGCCTGGGTTAGAAAGGGAATATGCATGTTCTCACTAGGTCACAGGGTTGATGCGATAAGCTGTTTTGATATGGCGGAAAAAGTTGCACCAAATAGCACATTTGTTCTTGGCATGAAAGCAACATTTCTTGCAAGCATGAAGGTTAATGATGATGCAATTAATTACTTTGAAAGATCCCTGAAATTCGAGGCAAAAAATCTTGCGTCATTGACTAACAAGGGTGTGCTTTTAGGAAGACTCGGAAAAACAACTGAAGCTAACATTTGTTTTAGTGAAGCAGTGAGGGTGGAACCACGAAGCACAGTGTATGTTTTGTGCAAGAAAGCTACTGCTTTTGGCAGTTCTTCAGAGTCAACAAAATTCCTTGACATGGCTTTGGAAATAGAGCCAGATAATGTACTTGCCTTGGATCAGAGGGGATTTATTGATGAGTGCTTTGGTTTTGGTCGAGCTTCAGAATTTTATCTCCTCCGTGATCAGAAAATGCCAAAGTTTTTTGATCAGTTGCTTGACATTGGAAATTCTAATATTAAAAATGGAGATTACCACAAGGCAATCCGATTATTTGATGCGGCATTTGAAATTGATTCAAAGGATCCATATGTTTTTGCTCATAAAGGCTTTGCACTTGACTGTCTTGGAAAATATGAGGAGGCAATCGTATGTTATGATGAGGCTCTGAAAATGATTTCACAGTCAACACAATATAGTGACTTGGTAGTTTGGATTCAGAATGGCAAAGGTCTAGTATACGATCATCTTGGTCGATATGAACAAGCAATTGCATGTTATGATGAGGCGTTAGGTTCTGACCCAAATTATGTTAATTCGCTGGTATCAAAAGGCATCATACTCTCCAAGTTGGGGAAAAATGAAGAGGCAGTCAAGTTGTACGACAAGGCATTAGAATTGGAACCCGGGTATTCTTATGCAATGCTTCACAGAAGGATCGCAATTCAAAATGCAACAATCAAGAAAAGAACTAGAAAAAATAATCTCAAAAAAACCAAAAAACGTGGAGAGTTTAAGAAAAACCTGGTCTTGACTGACACAGCCTGATTTCTCAAAAATTCATCATATGGATAAAAAGACAATCCAAATTTGAGCTAAATTTTCCAGATTTCGATCGCAATAGCAGCTAATTTTTTCTGTCTTTCTTCTATAGACTCCTTATTCCATACGGACCAATTGGGGATTTCATTAGTTATAAGAATCTGTGAATTCTTAAAACATCCTTTTTCTACTCCATTTCTATCTTTACCTGCATTACATTTTATCTTGAACGGGTAAACTCCCAAGACACTGTTTTTTTTGCGATCAATTAAAGTCAAGTTACCGAGTCTATTCTTATAATTTTGATGAAATGATTTGGCATCTCGATCATCCGTGATCTTGTTCTCTTGTTTAATGTAATTCAACCAAACAAAACTTTCAACAATTTCATTACCTGAGGCATCAGTTTCGACTGTACCATCAGGTTTTAATTTTGGAACAGATATGTTTTTTTCGATACCTTTCTGTGGCATAATGTGTTCTACAGTAATATTTTTTTCTGGAACAACATCTGATATTTTTTTGTGCTGTAGTTTCTCTATTATTTTTGTTAAAATATATCGTGCTGTAGTTCTTCCTATCGAAATTTCTTTGATATTATTTTCAAATACATTTTGTGAAATGTTATGTATTGACTCCGAGAGTTCCTTTACTACTTCAGCGACAGATAAATTTTTGTGATAGATTTTGTGACCTATGTTTGCTAATTCTTCTTCCAATGCTGATGCATTTCTATTACCAATAGTTTTTGCTCTAAAAAACCACTTTAGCAAGACATCAGCTAATTTTGTGAAATCGTCTTTGGAATATTTCTCAAGTCCTGCCATCAAAACCGGATAAACAATCAATATGCCTAACTCATTTATCCAGAAAAGAATTTCTTTACAATCTGACGAAATTTTGGGGTGTGATGTATTTGGTGCTTTTTTTAGAGCCTCGTAATTAGTGAATTTTGTACTAATTTCATTTAAAAGACCTCCTCCAGTCATCATATTATTTTTCAAAATTTCCTCCAAATCATCAAAAGTTTTTGAATTTGTATGAAAGACATATCCCTTTTTTGGATGCTGTGAATGATATGTTACTAAATAATGATGAATGTAATTGTTCATAGTGCCTTTCTTCTTCTGAGTTTTTCTTTCCAGGTCTTTCCATTTTTTAATACCAACATCCATTGTCATCATTCCAGTTGATGTTTGTGCTTCTTCGCTGATTTTTGATAGTACTAGATCTTTTGCTAAATCTGCTGGTGCTAACTGCAGCCCACGATCATTCATTCTATTGAATAAAATGTATGCTTTACTTGCTTTTTCAACATCAAGATTTGATATAATGAATTTTTTTCTGAGGGTACTTCTAAGGAGATTTAAAAAATCAGTTTTTTCTTTTTCTGTAGGTTTTTCGTCTAATACATTTGCAATTTCTTGCCTCATTTTCAAATATGCATTTCGTAAATTGACGTGTGTATCAAGCACTGTCGGTATAGCTGTTTTAAGCTCTTCAATTTTCTTTAATGATAGTTTGTTAAGAATGTTGTCTCTGAAGTAGATGTCGTCTTCATCATCAAGAATTAATTTGTAGTGTTCGTTTTTTGTTTTATCTATATCCATGTTAAAAATTTCTTTATTTACTTCGTCAATTAAGGGTGAATTCATATCATTTAGAATATCTCTAATGCATGTCAATAGAATAATTGAAGATGTAATTCTTTGTTGCCCATCAATTAACTCGAAATTATGAGCGCCATTTTTATCCCCATGATCAATCGTGGTGATTGTTCCAAAATAATATTGATCAGTAGATTTTGATTGTTCCAATAAATCATTTATAAAATCAGAGATTTGATCAGATGTCCACGAATAACCTCTTTGATAGTGTGGTATTTGTAAAACTGTTTGTTCATCCGCAGAAAGAAAATCACCTAGTAATTGTGATTTAGTATCATATTGAGTCTTTCCAACCATGATCTATTTCCAAACGTAGTATTGATAAATTTTTACAAAAAATTAGTGCCTTTTTCTCTTGCCCAATATTCTTTGGCTTCGTATGGAGAATATTCTCTTGTACCCTGATCGGTTCTCACATAAAATGGCCATTTTTTTATTTTGACTTCATTTTCAGAGTCACAACTTCTTGAATCATATTTTTCCAATATGAAGATGGGGTTATCAGATTGTTTGACTTGTATAATACAGACTTGTTTCTTTTTATAATGAAATACATATGTGTTGAATAGTGTCTCAGTTGTTGGACAATGCAAACGATCAGTAACAAAACTCCTTATTTTAGAAACCAATGCCTCTTCAATTGGCTGTCCTACTTTTGGATTACTAATCGAAAAGTCATTTTTTAACCCAAGCACATTCCTTGAATTATCAACACCGATGCATATTACACCTCCTTTAGAATTCATGAATGCCGCGATCTCTCTCACTACTTGTTCTCCAAGACATTCGGCTTTTCTATTGTTTTTTACACTCCATTGAAACGACGACTTTAATTCAAAATTAATCGTTTCGTGATTTTCAATTAATTGTTCTAATTCTAACTCGGAAATCTGAGTAAATGATTCCACAAATTCTTTGCAATATCCGGTTCTGTTATCATGAATGATTATTTCAACGCCATGCGGACAATATTTTTCAACTGATAGAACTTCTTTTACTGTTGTCAAGATCCATTTTTCGCGAGGATCATTTTTACCGATAGATACTTTTACAGACATCCCGATTATGATATCTTCGGTGTTTCTAGGATCCACAAATGTGGACTCAATTTCAAATAAATAAGCTATGTGTCGATTTAACCCTTGAAAGATAATTAACAGTTTGTGAAATCGTATTTGTCACGAATTGTATTTCGTCTTTTGTGTTAAATCTACCCATTCCAATTCGAATTGAATTGTGTGCCATTCCCTCAGTAAATCCTAATGATAATTGATGCATTCATTGCCTTTGCTCCTGAACTCTTCAAAGAGTGCAGTATTTTACAAAAGGTTGCAAACGAGATTGGAAATTCCACAAGTATTGATTTTACCAATTCAGAGACGATTCCAAAATCATGGAATCATCTAAGAGAGCAGGCAAGGCCAATATTTGAAAAAATTCCAATCTTTGAGGCACAAATTTCAGAGATTCGAGGCAAAGACAAGTATCCAGTATGGCATTAACAGTATCAATAGTATGCATACCATAGTGCTGCTAGATAATAATCAAAAAGAACCAATAAAATCATGAACAACACAACAAATCAAAAATTCAAGAACACTCTGGTTAACTTTTTTCCAAGAATAATCAGGGAATTTGAAGACAAAGACGAGCCCCAAATATACGGAGAATTCTAAGTTGAATCCTCTTCAGACAAAAATTGCAAGGTCACTATTGGAAAATTTACTCCAAAACCCACAGATACAAGAACAGACTTTGGCTAATACTACTTCATACCAAGACATTGAATACAGTATGGCCAATACCGGCCAGTTCGTATCAATTGGCCAGCACAAGCACATTGAACTTGAGGATGCCAAATCCAAAACCAAAAATCTAGACTGGACTTTTCGCAAAAATGGTATTTCATTTATCAACAACAAGACAGGAGAAAATCTATTTCTGAGTAGAATGGAATATGATAAATGGTATGCTGACACACCAATTCGCATCCCATCTTATGAAGGATTTTTCTGGACATCTTTTGTTGACCTGAATACCATGGAGAGGTTACTAGATTCATTTTTTGCAGAAGATGATTGGTTCTCTGTGACGCATTGGTCTGAATCACCAGGTCCATTTGAAGAAGTATCAAATCCAGGAGGCTATCTTAATGACTAGTCCTAATTGTCCGTTTTGTGGAAGTCTCAGGACTTGTCCAATTTTTTATGGATATCCCGCAGACATTGAGCAGTATCTAGAGGCACTTGCAAAAGGAGATCTAGTAGGTGGCGGATGTACTGTCAATAACAGCGATCCTATTTGGCACTGCCACGAGTGCTCAAATGAATGGGGAAAAAAAGATGAAAGATAGTTCATAGATTCAACTGAGCTGCTGAAAAAACATCACATCTGAAAATTAGTTCCAACTGAACAAAATATTTGAAATTAAAATCAAAAAAAATTAGAGATTTTTTGACTTGCGTCGCTTTCCGACCACATCATGCTTTTTCTCACAAATGTGGATTCCAATTGAATCGCATAGTTGGTAGCCAGAGAGTGTCTCTCTCCATGAGAGACCTTTTCTGCCGCAATTCTTGCAGCTTACCATTTTTCTTTCTCCGATTTTTTGAGTTCATTCATGAGAGAACTCTAGAATTTTTAATTAATAGAAAATACCGCTATAGTATGCATACTTTAGATACTAATTTTAGATTCTAAAATTCCCTTTGATTTGAAATATTTGAAAAGATTCCAAAAAATTCCCCTATGCTGCGTGCTATGGCATTGTAATGTGTAGAGTGGTAATATCTCTGACCAGTTTAGATTCTCAAATTCCTTACAATACGAGTATCATCAAGAAAATAATTCATTCAAAAAAATCATTCAATATTTTAGATTAAAAAAAGTATTTGGGGTTATTCTAGCCTTAAAAAAGATCTCTTTTCTTGGCAGCAATTTGTTGTCGTAGTCTAGTCTTATCAGTATAGTACCTGCCTATTTCCCAGATTTCCAAGTTACGCCATTTTGCAGGCCATCCCCTTAGAGTCTCGTAAATACAAACTTGGGGGGCTTTTAAGAATGGGAATTGGTTCTCTTCTGGCTGCAGTGCGAGATGTTCAAAGGCAGAAACTATCAGGTCTTTTTTTTCTTTTATGTCAAAATCTATGCCTGTAAATTCTTCACTTGGCACAGAGATCTGCCTGCTATGACTACGATAAATCTTGTAAGGGTTTTTTTGAATCAGATTAATTGATTCTACAAATTCAAAACCATTTTCTGCAAGAAGATATGAAGGTGTCCAGCCATAGAAACTCGGAATTCTTTGTTCCAATACATCATCTACAGTATGCTTTCGAAAACAAAATTCATCCAATTCCAATCCTAGTTCTGTAGCTCTAGTTCTGATTTGGTCTGTTATCTCTTGTTCATCCAAGATTGTTCTATACAGTATTTCTTTCCAACCCAGTGATTTTGGAGGTCGATAATGGTAGAATTTTTTCACTTCTGAATTTTCATCAACGAGATTTTCTGGTATGATAATATCCCTTGTTTTATCAGAGTCAGGCAAGTCAGCGCCGTTTTTTGCTTTTTTGTTATTTGGTCCAGTCATTAGAGAACATATACTGAATCATAATATTTAACGATTTAACTATACTTAATCTTAGGTATAGTATTATTTAGTATTACTTAATTTTTGTGCCTAAATCAGCGCTGCCAAAAATTCAAACCACGCAGTTAATATGACATGATATCGTATAATACTGCTAAATGAACCAGACGATGCTTTATCCCCCAGAAAAATACCACTGCGTTTCATGCCATGGTTCCAAAATAGGATTTCTCATAAACAATACAGATTATTCTGTAATATTTCAGATCAATTCAGGAAAGGCCAAGCTAGAAAAACTAGAGGACCCAATTAACTACAAAGATTACCCAATTTGGCAGTGCAAGGGCTGTTTTGATATTGGAGTGTATGATTTTGACTAGATTTATTTCAAATTGCCAGAGCCTTGGCGCGCAACTATACGGAAGAATTGCCACTGCCCTAGTTGAATACGGATCATTAACTGACGAGCAGATTTGCAATTATGGTGGAATTTTGCGAATCGACTTGGCTCGGGCTGCAATTGCAGATATGAAATCACACGGATTGATCAAAGCAAGCCGAGTCAGAGACCCTCAAAGAAACTGGTTTATCACCAAGTATACTAGTGTGTGATTTTTCTCTATATTCATTCACATGAACTCTATTAATCAAATCTGGGCAAATATATCCCACAGTCAGGGAAAAATATTTTCAACCAAAAGTGGAAACAAATTCAGATATCAAATCAAAGAAAATACAATTACCATACTGCCAATTATTCCAAATAAATACATCAAAGAGACAATATCTAAATCACAGATAAAATCAGCATGCAAATTAATTCCAATTAAAAAATACAGTCAGTTATATCACATTTCAAAATCCCCAAAATCACTATACCATATAATGACAGATCCTAGAATAATTCAAAAACATTATACAAATAAAATCAGAATCCATAAAAAAATTGCCAAAACTTTTGCCAAATATGCCCCTCACTTTACCCATACCAGTCCTCCTCTATACCTGGATAATACCGGCAAAAAAATCTCTTTATCTAAAATCTACAATACAGAATCAAAATTTGCCAAGCCAGTAACGCTAGTTGCAGTCACACGATTCCAGTACAATACAAAGAAATTCTCAAAATATGAAAGATACCTAAAATCCAAACTCTACACAAATCAATTCTATTACGGACTGAGCATTGTAGGCAGGCCTGCCAAAATAGAATACGATGTTCTCTATGTAACACCGGATAGCAAGCCCAAAACCATACATAAACATCTCAATATGCACAACAAGCTAAATTCAGGCGCTCCTCAAGTATTTGCCCTGACAATCTTACAGGGTGGAAAATTCAGACTGGTTAGAAACTCTAAACACTATTGCCCATAGTCTACTCTGACATATTTTATCACATTATCACCAATTACCAGTTTGAGCTCTTTGGGTGCCTGTATTATCAGGGATTCTTGTTTGGAATTGAGCTTTTTCTTGGGCATTTCCCATATTTTACGCACCAGTATGTGATTAATGATTCACTAGTTTCTCAAGTTTGGTATTTGTGGGCTGGAAATATCATGTATGATTTTTTGCCATCACAGTACAATGACAGATAAAGCCCACTAGTATTATCATACCATGGACATTAGTGCAGAAGAAAAAAAATCATTTACGCCAGATTCCGGATTTAATCTAGTTGGAATAGACCCGTTTGCAAGCATTGGCAGCAGACTATACATTATTGAACACTATGATATGTATCAAGATGCCCTTGATGCAAAAAAGTCCCGCAAAAACCCAGACGAGTATCTAATTTTGTATAACGAGTAATTTTTTTTTCAAAAAAATTCAAGCCAATAATCGCATAATAACATTATCAAAATCCGCAACCTCATATCCGGAATTATCAGCTAGTTTTCTTACCATAACATCACATGATCCCAGTTGCAAAATAAGCTCATCAAGTTTTTGCCTGCTAGAAAAAACCAGAGAGAAATATTCCAGACCAGGACCACTCCCTGATGCTCCAGGTATTGATTCTCCTAGCCATACATTAGTGCCAATATGATGATGATATTCCCCTGCTGCAAAAAATAGCGCACCAGACATTGATGCAGTATTTGCAAATCCCATTATTTTACCATAGAATTTTTTTGCATTTGCAAGATCAGATACGTGCAGATGGATATGGCCTAGCCTGGTATCTGGTGCAAATCCGCTCCAAGTCCCAGTGGACTGGGATGCCAATTCTTTTAAATCCAGTGGCAGCACTGCCATTTGCACAGAGCCGTCCTCCCAAATCCATTCGGACTGGGGCCTATCCCGATAAATTTCAATTCCGTTATTATCCGGGTCGCGAATATAGATTGCCTCTGATACTAGATGATCAGAACAGCCATCAATTTTGAGCCTGTCTTGGTGTAATAATACCAAAGACGCAAAGCTGGCAAGCTCCGCCCTGCTTGGCAGCAAAATTGCAAAATGATACAGGCCTGCCCGCGGACCAGTATGATTTGACTGCTCTGCCTGGTGCAGTTCTATGATGTATGGCATATTATCATTAACTGATAATAATACACGATCGGCAGTTTGCGAGATTATTTTTAGGCCTAAAAACAAATGATAAAATTCCAGAGAGCGCTCTAGATTTGATACTCTCAGACAAATACTGCCCAGATTGGTATGAGGATCAATTAAAAATTGCACCACAATCTGTTTACCATACCAAGAATATAGAGAATTCCAAATTCATACAAATTTGCCCAGTCTGAGAATAATTCCAGTATGGTGGATTTACTGTGATCCAATGATTAGCTTCTAGTCAAAGGGTTCCATTTTATCGCAAATACCATCTTTAAAAAACAATAATGCGCAAAATAACAATCAAGCTCAACGATAAGGATTACTTTGATTTTCTAGCAGAATGCGTAGAGCACGGCAAGGGCTCGGTGGATGAGCTAATCTATGAAATAATTAATTATTATCTGATAATTCACAGAAGACGATTTAGGCCCAATTTCAAACAGACACATTTTAGGAAACTGACATGAATTCCAAGGACGCCAAAAAAATCCTAAAACTAGTCAAAAATACAGACCCCATGCTGAGGCGCAAAATCTACGACCAGCTGCTCCGATATCAGGGACTGGATGATATCATAGAGGACATTTATGATGAATGGTCCGAGGAATCAAAAAAACAAAAGACGCTGGACTAGAGCCCATTTTTCTAAAGGCAGGCAGGCTCAAAGTGGTGATTTTTAAATAAAAAAGCTACAATGTATACAAAACATGCAAGACCAAGATATTAAAATAAAATAATACGATCATAAGTGATGAGTGACGAGTCCAAAGACAAGGTAATCTCCATAAGACTTTCTCCAAGCATGTACGAGTCCTTGAAAAACAGCGGGGAGGAAGGAAAAGTTTCAGTCAAACTATACAAGATAATTCAAGAACACATGGAGTCATTGTACAGCACCAATCACAATTGGGTCTCTATGCCTGTGCAGCTAATCAATTATCTTCTTCAGATAATAAATGATAAGCAAATCCCAGGATACTGTGATCTCTTGGAAGAAGAGGTGCGCAAGGTTCACCAGTCCGAATTTCCAGACAAAACAATTTGGGAGACATGGCTGATTTTAGAAAAATTCTGGCACAAACAGATGAACAGCATTTATTCTGTTAAAAAAATCAAAGATTCCTTTCGATTTTATATCGAACACAGGATAAACCTGCAAAGCTCCAAAATATTGTATGAAATGTTTGAGAGATTTTCCAAAGGATATGCCAAGGTGGAAAAAATCGAAATGGATGAAAACAAGCTAGTCATGCAAATTCGGGAATTATAAAAAACTAAATCCGACACCCAGTTCGTTCCAAAAAAACAAAAATGATCAGAATTCATCATACAACCCAAAGGGATTGCCTTTTTACACAGTATAATCAAAACCATATAGCAATGACCAAACTAAATCGGGCAAAAGAATTTGCTAAACTAAAGCACGGAAATTCCCTTCGCAGGGACGGCAAGACCCCATACTGGCACCACCTAAGACTGGTAGTTGCAAATCTGCAAAAACTGGGAATCACAGATACTAGCGTCTTGTGCGCAGGCTGGCTGCACGATACCATAGAGGATACTGCAACAGATTACGAGGATATTTACAAAAGATTTGGCAGAAAATGCGCAGACATTGTATCTGTATTAACCAAGGAAACGCGCCTGCCAGAGCCAAAAAGGGAGAAACTCTACGCAGTCCAGCTGGCAAAATCCACATGGCATGCAAAGGCAGTCAAGCTGTGCGATGTATTATCCAATATTTCAGACTTGGAGAATTCAGGCTATCCCAAAAAATCAAGAAAGCAAAAGGTCAGAGAAAAAATGATCTACCTTAGGGCAATAAGGCCTGGTATTTCTGCCAACAAATCCAATATGCCAGGACTGGACAAAATCGAATCAGAGCTAAACGCCCTTCTAGTCCAATACGGTCAGAAGCAGGTATTTTTCTAGATATTATTTTCCCAGATGATCAAAACACTCTGCACAGATACTATCAGATATTGCCATTCCTGCAGGTATGGCAAAATGGCATTTTTGTATTTCGCGGATTGTGAATTTTTGCATGAATTTGAGGTCTAGCTCTTTTTTGCAGACATAGCATGGAGTATTGGCACTAACTAGATGCCGCAGATTTAGCCTGCTCAGCAGGGACAGGTCTACAATTCCAAAAAACACCATCAGACTTACAATTCCAGGCTTTGTGCGCACTGATTCGTCCAGTTCAGCCCTTCCCTTTTGCGAGGCAATATCGATTATCTCCTTCCACTGGTCCTTGAGATACTGGATGTATTGTGCAAGCTCGTCCTTGCCGGACTGGCTGGTGCGATAAATTACCGAGTTGCCAAAAAATCCCCTTGACTGGGATTTTTCAATCAAGCCGTTTTTCTCAAAAAATTCCAGTGCGCGCTCTATTTGCTCCATTCCAAGCATTGTTCTTTTTTTAATTGCAGAAATGTTTGGTCCTAGCTCATCTATTATGCCTAAAACTTTGATATGATCATAGTCAGGCAGGTTCATGTTTTTCGTATCTCTGATAGAGTAGAGCCAAGGATCTGTTTTCTAGTGATTTTTGTAATTTCAAAATATAGTGATTTTATATCATCTGCAAAAGATCCCAAAATCCTAATTACAATTCCAGCATCCCCTGGAAGAACTGAATATCCACAGTGCATCTCCGAGTTTTGCAGCAGTGCCTGTATTTGCTCTAATAGAACGGCATGGTTTTGCTTGCCAGTAATTACATACATTGTTCCCAGAACAGAGTTTTGGCCAAAAATCCAGATATTGCCAAATTTGTCAGGACCTGGCTCTAATCTAGACACATCAGAAAAGATTACGCCTTGAGAATTTTTTGCCGCAATTCTCAGATAACACAGCTCATACTCGAATAGCTCGCCGCGTGCTGCCCTGCCAGGTGAGATTATCTCAGAATAAATTATAGTCGAGTTTTGGCCAACCAAGAGATTTACCTGCTGGAAATATCTTGATTTTGCATACGGAATTATCTGGTCGGGTAATAGTTCCAGGTATGCGCCATCCCCAACTGTAACATCAAGGATTTGGCTTGCATAGTCAGATTCCATTTTGTAGATTCGCGTGGCACCCTGTGTGGTAATATTGGCAGCAGTGTTTTTGCCCAGTGAGATTTTGATTTCATATCTGTCCCCTTGAAGGACTCCGCCAGATGATGACATTAAAAACAGATACGCCATTGACGGATTGGCAGAATCATAATAGAGCGCCTTTTGTGTCAAAAGCGGCGCCTTGGAGTATTGGTGTACAATCACAGTCTTTTTCTTTTCATCATCTTTATGCAGGACTAGTTCGAGGATGCCGGTTTTTTGCATTTGCGGAATTTGCACAAATCTCTCAAATTCCTCTGGAATCAGGACTTTATTTGCAAGGCTCAATTTGCCAGACTCCTTGGAGGCTCGTCAAATAACAGATCCTCGATTATGAATTTTGCAGTCTGCTCTATTCCTGTTCCGTCCATACAGTTGACAAAAACATAAGGCTTTAGCTTGCGAATTGCTCTGGCATCCCTGTCCATTACAGACAGGTCCGCATGCACCATCGGGGCAAGGTCGGTTTTGTTAATTACAAGCAAGTCGCATGATTCAATTCCAAGGCCGCCCTTTCTTGGATACTTGTCACCGCCAGATACGTCAATTATGTAAATGAAATAGTCAGCCAGTGCAGGACTAAATGTCGTCATGACATTGTCCCCTCCACTCTCTAAAATGATCAGGTCCAGCTGCGGATTGTTGCGCTCTATTTCCTCAATTACTGCCAAATTCATTGAGGGGTCCTCGCGTATTGCAGTGTGAGGACAGCCGCCTGTTGCAATTCCTATAACCATGTTTTCAGGCAGAATTCCCTGGTCTGTTGCAAGATTTTTTCGAATCCTGTCTGCGTCCTCTTTGGATAAAACGTCATTTGAAATAACGCAGATTCGGTATCCCTTGGCCGCAATTACCGGGACAATTTTCTCAATTAGCATGCTTTTGCCAGAGCCAACAGGTCCTCCAATTCCAACTCGGGGTATTTTTTGCGCCATTTTCATGTCACGAACATTTTCGAGTCTAGCTTTTCATGCTGCATTTGAAAAATCTCCAGATACGGAACAAACTGCCACATGCTCTCTGCAGGCTTGGAAACAAACTTGGATACAACATCTGACATTTCTTGTCTAATTTGGGCTAGAATTTTCTGGCTCTGGGTGTGCTGTATGATTCCTAGTCTTAGGGCAGCGCCCAAAACTGCCACTGCAAACCCATACACCAGAACAAGGCATGCATTGTTTTTTGAAATTCCAAAACAGTGTGCTGCCAGTGCAAGACAGACGGGATAAGTGCCGGGTGTTTTTTTATCCAGTATTTGCTCGTGGAATTTTTTCACAGTATCATCATTATTAATTGCAAGAATGCATTTGGTTAGCTGCCCCCCTGCCCTAGCAGATGCCTCGCGCGATTCTTGCACCAGGCGCATTGTGTGAATTTTCCAGTCAATTTCGACTAGTCCTGAGAGATTTCCCGACTGGATATGATCATATGCATTTGATAGTGCCACGCAGTCAGCAGGACCGACCTGGTTTGATAGCATGGTCAGTATCAGCTCGCTTATCTGATCAGAATTTGTTATGATTTTTTTTCTGTGCAGAATTTCCAGGCCGTGCGACATTGTATAAGAGCCGGTGGGAAAAAAAGAGTCCGAGAGCTGCATTAGCCCCAAAGTATTCTCAGTGCTCATGTGAATCCATGGATTTTGAGGGCTCAAAGACCTTATCCTCTACTGTAAATTCAGCACGCTCTATAAAGTCGCGAAATATTGTCTTTAGAAAATCAATCTCTATTTCGTTTCTAATTGGAATTGATACAAAATCATCACCCACAGATACTGGCTTGTGCAGGTTTCCCACCATGTGTCCCAGTGTTACCAGCTGATTTGGTGCTAGAGAGGCTAGCTTGAGTGTCATGACTGTTTCAGGCATTTGCTTGACTAGGACCATCAGGTCATCGCCTTGCAAGACATCGCCGTTGCGGATTTTTCTGTCCTCTTCTAGATTTATTCCAATGTGTTCCCCGTCGGTGCATTTTATTTTTTGGCGCGTTTTTTCAAGGTCCGCTCTTGGCATTAATGCAGTTTTGTAAATTTCAATGTCTGTTCCGGCCTCAAATCTCTTTGAGAGATTTTGGTTTTCAAAAATATTGCCGGCAATTTTTCTTACTTTATGCAACGGTGTCTGTGTCGCACTTTACAAGATATACTTATTGCCGGTTTGGATTTGAATTAATTATTAAATACAGGATTGCGCAAGTTTTGCTATGTTTTTGACTCCGCGAGAAATTGACAAGCTCCACATTTTCCTAACCGCAGAGCTTGCTAGAAGGAGAAAGGCCAGAGGACTGAAATTAAATCATCCAGAGGCAGTTGCAATTATCACTGATCATATAGTGGAAGGCGCCAGGGACGGCAAGTCAGTATCAGATCTGATGAGCTCAGGCAGGGGCGTTCTAACTAAAAACGACGTGCTGCCAGGAGTGCCAGAACTAATCCACACAGTCCAGGTAGAGGCCACATTCAATGACGGAACCAAGCTAGTCACAATTCATGACCCCATAGTGTGAGAATAATGATACCTGGAGAATATTTCATTTCAGACAAGCCGATACTTGCAAATCCAAATCGCAAGACAGTTTCTCTTACGGTAAAAAATACTGGTGATAGGCCGATTCAGGTCGGCTCGCATACGCACTTTTTCGAGTCAAACAAGGCACTAGAGTTTCCACGCAAGGAATCCTATGGATTTCACCTAAACATTGCTGCAGGAACTTCGGTAAGATTTGAGCCAGGTGAGACAAAAAAAGTCGAGCTCACAGAATATGGCGGAAAGAGAATTGTCTTTGGCTTTAGTGGACTAGTCAATGGCTCAATGGAGCAAAACAAATCCCAGGCACTAGAGAGGGCAAAAAGGGAGGGCTTTAGGGGGGCATGACCTTGGAGATTTCCCGAAAAAAATACGTCGACTTGTTTGGACCAACGACTGGCGATAAAATTAGACTGGGAGATACAGAGATCATAATAGAGATAGAGCGTGATCTTTTAGGATATGGCGACGAGTCTGTCTTTGGCGGGGGAAAGAGCATTCGCGACGGACTGGCACAGTCCACAGGAGTATCTAGAGATGACTCGGTAGATACAGTGATTACTAATGTCGTAATAATGGACCCAGTTCTTGGAATCATCAAGGCAGACATTGGAATCAAGGACGGAAGGATTGCAAAAATTGGAAGGTCTGGTAATCCAAACATTGCAGATGGAATTGACATTGTAATTTCATCAAATACTGAGATAATTTCCGGCGAGCACCTCATTGCAACACCGGGAGCAGTAGATACTCACATTCACTTTATTGCACCGCAGCAGGTAATTGACGCAATTTGCGGCGGCACTACAACCATGATTGGCGGTGGCACAGGTCCTGCAGATGGCACTAATGCAACCACATGCACTCCAGGAAAATGGCACATACACAAAATGATAGAGGCAGTTGACGAGTTTGCAATGAACTTTGGCTTTCTTGGAAAGGGAAATGATTCTCAGGAACTGGCATTAATTGATCAGATCAAAGAGGGCGCATGCGGCCTCAAGCTTCACGAGGACTGGGGCACAACTCCAGCAACAATAGATTGTGCATTACGTGTTGCAGATAAGACAGATACGCAGGTTGCAATTCATACCGATACTCTAAACGAGTGCGGCTATGTTGATGATACCATTGCGGCAATCAAGGGCAGGACCATACACACCTATCACACCGAGGGCGCAGGCGGTGGACATGCCCCAGATATTATGAAAATTGCTAGTGAGGCAAACATTTTGCCGTCATCGACAAATCCAACTAGACCATACACTGTCAATACACTAGAAGAGCACCTGGATATGATGATGGTCTGCCACCATCTAAACTCGGCAATACCGGAGGACGTATCTTTTGCAGAATCTAGAATTCGCGCAGAGACAATTGCAGCTGAAGATGTCCTGCACGATATTGGCGCGATTAGTATGATGTCTTCAGATAGTCAGGCAATGGGCAGAATAGGTGAGGTCACCACAAGGACATGGCAGTGCGCAGACAAGATGAAAAAATTGTTTGGCCGACACGAGTCCGAGAAATCAGATAATGATAATTTTAGGGCGCTGCGATATTTGGCAAAAATTACGATAAATCCGGCAATCACACATGGAATTTCAGAGCATGTCGGAACGCTAGAGCCAGGCAAGATTGCCGATCTAGTTTTGTGGTCGCCGCAGTTTTTTGGCGCCAAGCCAAAGATGATAATCAAGGGCGGCATGATTGCGTATTCTCTAATGGGGGACACTAATGCATCAATTCCCACCACAGAGCCAGTCTATTACAAGCCAATGTTTGGCGCACTAGGCCAGGCAAAAAAGTCAGTCTCTTTTATTTTCACATCAAGACTGGCAATAGAAAACGGACTGGAGGACAAAGTAAATACAGCAAAAAAATTCCTGCCAGTGTCAAATTGCAGAAACATTGGCAAAAAGAACATGATACTCAATGATGCAACTCCCAAAATCGAGATAGACCCAGAGACCTACAAGGTCAAAGTGGACGGCAGGCCGGTAACTACCAGTCCGGCAACAGAGCTGCCACTGGCAAGACTGTACAATTTGTTCTAAGTTTATTTTAGCTGATTTACCAGCAGGCGTTTGTTCTTTAGTGTGCGCCTAATTAGAATAAATCCAATGGCAGTAGTAGTAGAGCCAAAAAGAAGATTGACTAGGTTTAGCTGGCCATTGCTGCTAACCATTGTGAAAATCATTCCCATTATCATCATGACTATTCCCAGTCCGCCAATGACATACAGTGACGGAGGTATTCTGCCGTGCTTAACCCCGGATTCAGTCTCTTTGATTCCACCGGAGGCAATTACCTCATCGCATACGTTGCAAAAGTGTTTTTGCGTTTTTGCATGAAATCGTGATTTGAGAAACAGAAACTGTCCGTTGCAGAGATCACATGTCTTGGATGGCAGTGTAAGGCTTCCGTGATCATCAAAGTCCTTTCCGACTAGGACCATGCATTCATGGCAGTAAAAACCTGGAATTCTCCACATTTTCTTGAATTTGTATTTTTTAAAACCAAGTGCCTTGCCGCAGCCGTTGCATGATGTCATGTATTTACCATCAAATCCCTACTTTAAAAAAAATTCTAGAGCATAAAGGAAGGGTCCACAACTGCTGGCTAGAGTCATGGCTCTATTCACCCTATTTTCCAGAATGCTCTTCTTGGGCAAACTTTTGTCTTTTAATTACCCGAGCGATACCTTTTCTTGCCTCTATGATGGGCAAGCCGACAATTAGGAATGTTGCACCGCTGACCCAGCATACTGCAATCATTGCCCATAGTGTAAAGACCTCTACGCTAAAGACATAGCCCGCTGCAATCAACGGCATTGGCCATGCCACAATTAGTATCAAAGTCATAATTCCTCCGCCTCGGACGCTGAATTTGAATGCCTTGCGCAGTGATTCCTCGTCTTCAGTTGCAATGGTGTGGTCTTTCATGTCAACTAGGGTGATCTTGCGCTTGATTTCTGTCCAGTCATAGTCCTTTCTGTTTCCAATGCTTCCTGCAAGACAAATGATTCCGCCGGCGATTATACCAACAACATTACCATACAGCATGGAATAGTTGTCACCAAGACTAGCAAGTGATAGCTGGTTGCCATATTGCGGTAGCGATACTGCCGTGCCGCACCATGCAATTAAGGCAAGTACAAGGCCGGCAATAGTTCCTGCCACTGCAGCCTTGCCGCTAGTCTTTTTCCATGTTATAGTCAGTGCAATTGGAATTACAGCAGAGCCAATCAATACGCCCATTGCCAAATAGACAAATCCCAAGCTCAGGCCCGCACCTAGCAATATTACAGCAAGGCCGCCCATTCCCAGGCCAAATCCCACTATAACACTGCGAGATACTTTGAGTAGCTGCTTGCCTGTAGCATTTGGATTCCTATACGTTCTATACACATCATATGTGATCAAAGATGATACTGCAATTAATTCCGCAGAGCCTGCAGATGTTACTGCCATGAATAGCATTGTTAGAACCATTACTGCGCCGACTTCGCCCATCAGGGTAGATGCAGCTGCAGGGACAGTCAGTCCAAGCTGGACTTGTTCTGGTGTTAGTGATACTCCCAGTGCCACAGCCGTGAGTCCCATTGTAGTAGCCAGTGTAAATGGAATTGCAAACCATGACATTCCTCCGACAAGAAAACCCTTGACAGTGGAGCTTGGCTTGGCAGCAATTGCCCTCTGCCAATAAGCCTGGTCTACAAAGACAGTTCCAAAGTTTCCTACAATGTTGATAATTCCAAAGATGAGTCCTCCCATTGATGCCATAGTAAGGTATGCGCCCATTGCGTTTCCTTCAACTGGGTGCAGTTCTGCTGCCTTGACTAGTTTTTCATACATGCCTTCAAATCCGCCAGTGACAGGTGAGATAAAGTAGACAGTAGAGACAAATGTCAAAATTACTACAAAGATTATGATAGTGTGCATGTAATCTGCTACAAATGTGGCCTTTAGTCCGCCAACTAGAGTGTAAATCATTACACCGATTGGAATTAGAAATGCGGCAATTGAAATGTTCATTCCGGTTAGTCCGTTAACTACAGCTGCGCCGCCCAAGAGCAGCATGGCAGTGACTATCATGTTAGTCATTAGTGCAAATACAAGAAATACCCGGTGTGCTCCGTCGCCAAATCTTGCGCGGATGATTTCAAGAAAAGTGTGCGCGTTTGGAGCCTTGCGTTTTAGCTCTATTGCCAGAATGCCAAATAATAAAACCTGAATTGAGGCGCCTGCTGCATACCAAAACGGACCTGATATTCCGTATTCATATGCTACAGTAGATGACTGTAATAGTGTGGCAGCCCATGTCCATGCAGACACGATTGCAGCAGCAGTCAGTCCCGTGCCAATAGTTCTGCCGGCAGTGTTGAAAAATTCAGATGTCTGGGTATGGCCCAAAAACTTTTCCTCTACTTTGATTTCAAGGGAAATAACAATTGCAAAAACTGCGCCCAGTCCGACTACGATAAACCATCCAACCGATTCTGGAAGAACCTCGCCGATTTTGAATCCCTGAGATATGGAACCTGCTGCAAATGCAGAAGGCGAAATTACAATAATTGAAATTGCAGTAATTACCACCATTGCAAGCAGTAATTTTGGATTCATCAGAATTGCCATAAAATCATACAATATAAGATTTTGAAGAAGAGATCAATTTATCCAAAAAAATAATTTTGCCGACGTCGGCAAACTAGTCCAATAATACGACAGGTTTTGAAGTTAGGCCTAGCAGTGCATATGGGACATGGCCCATGAATTCGGCATTTCCAAGGCCGCGCTTGCCCATTACTATGGTATCAATGTGCAATGACTTGGCAAGCTCGGCAATTTTCTTTGCAGGGTCGCCCAGTCGGATTATTCTCTCATGGTGTCTTATTCTGGCAGGAACAACCACACTTGATATCATTATTTTGCCCTGCTCTTGGATTTTAGATACGGTTTCCTCATCTACACTCTCAGAGTCGTCGCCCCATTCTATGATATGAGCGATAAAGACCTTGACATTGGACATGTCCCTTAGTGTGTAATTGACATAGTTAAGACACCTAACAGATGTCGCAGAGCCGTCAATAGCAACTAGGATTTTTTGTGCAAATTCCTCGTTAGCAGCCAAATCAGATTCTATTTCATATTTTTGCGCCCCCACTGATCTTCGAATTACTTCCTCAACGCTATGCCTTGACTGGATTATTGGAACAAGCCATACGACTGATGCAGCTGCTACAACCCAGCCAATTACGGAAAAAATCCAAGCCGAGAAAAACTCTCTGCTAAAAACATAACCAGACAAGAACAGCGGGACAGGTATTACTATTATTATGACAAGTGAGATTACAATTCCACAAAGTATTGCAGAATGTAATGATTTTTTGAGTGCTGCATCATTTGTCTCTTGTTCTATTTTAGCGCGAATTTTCTCATCATAGACTATGATCTTGTGCCGGAGCTGCTCAAAGTTGAATTTCTCCGGCCGTGCAATACTGCCAAGCAAGACAATTACAAGACTGGATAGAATCGAGGCGGCATTTCCTGCAAGCAGCGATGCAGTGCTTGATGTGCTAGAAATGCTCAGAGTGCCTCCAACTAGAATTGATGTGCCAAGCCAGGAGATAATTCCAATTGCCAGGCCAAGTATTGCGCCAGTTGTTGCAGCATGGCGGTTTGTCTTTTTCCATAAAATTGCCAGCGATATTGGCGCTACTGCAGAGCCGATGAAAATTCCCATTGCCAAATACAAATACTGCAAGCTGATTCCTGATACAAATAAAACCGATGAGAGGACTCCCATTCCAAGGCCAAATCCCAGTATTGCCATTCTAGAGATTCTCATTAGTTCTCTTCCTGATGATGAGGGCTTGATGTAAGTGCGATACACATCATATGTCACAAGAGATGATACTGATGTTAGCTGCGCTGCGCCTGCTGCAGTAACTGCGGTAAATAATACAGAGGCCATTACAATTGCGCCAATATCTCCAAAGAGCCGTGATGCGGTAAGTGGTGCAACTAGGCCTGATTCTACCTGCTGGGCAGAAATATCCATGTTCAGTGCAACAGCAGACAATCCAAGTGTGGTTGCCAGTGCAAATGGAATTGCAAACCATGCAAGGCCGCCAATTACAAATCCCGGGACTACGGATTTTGGCTTGGAGGCAATTGCCCTCTGCCAGTAGGACTGGTCCACAAAGACAGTTCCAAAGTTTCCAATTATATTGATGATTCCAAATGCCAGTGCGCCTAGGGAAGCCATTGTAAGGTATGTTCCCATAGAGTTTCCAGGTATTGGTTGCAGTGCAGATGCAGATGCAAGTTTTTCATACATTCCACCTATTCCGCCAATCTCGGAGCTTCCAAAATAGACAATTCCAGTAAAGACAAGAATGATTCCAAAGATGAATGCAGTATTGAGATATTCCGCATAAAATGTGGCCTTTAGTCCGCCAAATAGAGTATAGATTACAATTCCAATTGGAATTAGAAATGATGCTACAAAAACGTCAATGCCAGTGAGTGCCTGTATTACTGCTGCACCTCCCAAAATCAGCATTGATGTTACTATGGTATTTGTCAAAAATGCAAATCCCAGGAAAACCTTGTGAGGTGTTTTGCCAAATCGCGCGTTTACGAGTTCGGGAAACGTATGAGTCATTGGAGCTTTTCTTTTCAGCTCAATTGCCAGTATTCCAAATAAAATCACCTGAATTGAGGCGCCTGCTGCATACCAAAACGGACCGGATATTCCATATTGATACGCCACAGTTGATGACTGTAATAGTGTGGCAGCCCATGTCCATGCAGAGACAACTGATGTGATTAATAGTCCGGTCTTGATCGTCCTGCCGGCAGTGGAAAACCACTCGAATGTCTTTTTTGTTCCAAGCCACTTGGTTTCAATTCGAACTACGATTAAAACAACTAGCGCAAGAAACAGTCCCACTCCCAGCAAAATAGCATATCCTGCAGGCTCGCTTAGAATGTACACTAGAATAATTTGTGAGCATTATACAAAAAGCGTTCTGTTTTTTGAGGTAATAATCATGAAAAAATTTAGATATTTAGAAGATAATTACGGGGTAATGGAAATAGACGCAATTGATGAGCTCATCATATCAGCACTCACATCAGATGCAAGACAGGATGTCTCTGAAATCGTGGATTTTATCCGAGGCTTTAACCACAAGATTACAAACTTTGAGGTAGAGTCTAGAATTGACAAACTGATCCAGAACAAGGTAATTACAAATTATACCATTACAGTTGATCCAAAAAAACTCCCATCCAGAGTAATTAGAACCACGCTAATGACATTCAAGATTTCCCAATCTCTTCCAAAAAGAATAGAGAGTCTAAAAAAATATCTCAATGACGCGCCGTTTGTGATCTTTTCAGGTAGCACCAAGGGAGGCCTGGACTGGATTACTGTCAGGGCTTTTCCATCAGAGGAGCTAGCTGACCAAGAGACAGATATTTACAGGAATTTGTTTGGAGATATCATCCAGACATATCAGGTTTATGACTTTGTTCCAACAAAATCAATCTCGCTGCACGCATTGTCTTATACTAAAAAAGAGCACGAGAATTTTCTCAAGGAATGGATGCCTCCATTTTTATAATTTAGAAGAGCGCATTTTTTCTTTTTGAACCCTCAGGGATGAGTCAATCATTTCGTGGATTTTGTAGCGGGCATCCATCAGGTATGAGACCATCTGGTTGCGGCTTTTCTCGTCCTGGATTTTTTTTGCCTCGTAGATTAGCGAGTCCATTTTTGTTAGTGCAATTTTGAGAACTAGGGTGGATTTTCTTGCTAGCTTCCAGGGCTGCACCTTGTTGTCTAGTGGAATTTTTTTCTCTGAGCGAATTTTTCTGACTTGCTTTATGGTGAGCTGCTCTTTTAGCATCCTGTCTAGTACCTGAGGTTGCTCTTGAGGACTAAATCCCAACAATTCCATTCCGTGGCTTGCAGAGATGCTCTTGTGAATTATTTGTTGGCGGGCTTGTGCTCCCAAACGCAGCAGCTGTATTCTGTGCGATATGTACTCGCTGCTTTTGTTGATTTTCTGTGCAAGCTCGGCAATTCCACCCCAGCCAAACTCGTCAACGTATTTTTTAAACGCCTCTGCCTCTTCGATTGGATTGAGTGCTTTTCTCTGAATATTCTCTGAAATCTGGATTTCGTATGCCTGCTTGTCAGAAATATCGCTAATCTTGCACTGGATAAACCTCCAGCGCAGTGTCCTGCAGGCCTCTAATCTTCTATATCCTGCAACTAGTTCAAATCCGTGCTGAATAGGTCTAATCAGAATTGGTTGTAATAATCCGTGTTCTTTGATGCTACTAGTTAGTGATTTAAACTCGGGATCGTTCTTGTCCAGGTTTTGCCTTACCTCAAATGGCGAGGGCCTAATCATTCTCATTTCGATTGGCTCTATTAGGCTGGAATCAAACGAATCCACAATCCAATATGTGATTCAAAGTACTTGAGCTTATTGCTTTTCAAATTAGAGTTATTTTGAATGGATTTTGCAAATCCCTAGTGGCAAAACCAGTCCAAGCCGAACCAGTAATTATTAAGAGAGCATGACCACACAAAAACACATGAAGCGCGGATTATTACTAATTGATAGGGGCAGCAAGCAAAGAGAGGCAGAAGAAGAGCTAGAAACCATAATCAACGAAATCAAGAAAAGATCAGACTATGCCTATGCAGATTACTGCTTTTTAGAAGTTGTTCCGCCATTTATTGACGATGGAATAAAAAAGGCACTAAAATCCGACATTGACTCACTTACCATAGTTCCATATTTTCTCTATCCTGGACGAAAGGTAAAAGCAGCTGTCACTGATGCAATGAAATTTCAGGCAACCACTAGTGTCAAATTCCTAGTAACAAAGCCAATGACAATGCACCAGAGACTAATTGACCTAGTTGATAATCGCGTCACTACCACACTAAAAAAGCACAATATCACACTGCCAAAAAACGAAGTCGATGTTTTAATTATCGGGCATGGCTCCAAGGACCCCAATGCCAGACTATCTATTGACTATGTAGTGGACGGACTAAGAAGCAAATACAGAAACATTGAGAGATGTTTTCTAGAAATAGAAGAGCCAGACATTCCTGCAGGCATTAGATCATTTGATGAGAAAAACCCAAAGGTGCTAGTAATGGTGTTTTATTTTCTGCACGAGGGTGCCCATGTCAAGACAGATATCAACTTGGACCTATTGCCGGCACTAGAAAAATCCAACATCAAGCAGGCATTTCAAACAGAGCACATTGGCACAGATATGATAATGGTTGACCTCATACTAGAGCGAGCAAGAGAAGTAGAATCTGCACCTGTGCTAAAAATCAAATCCTAAAGCGATACAGTAATTGCCAGTCTAGGATTGTACTTTTTAGAATCCTTGAGAATTGATGCAACACCAAAATGCATTACATGTGTAGTCTTTACCAGCGTTTTTTCTGGCTCGTACTGATATGAGAACTGGCCAGAGGCAATCTTGGACAAAATGTGGGATTTTAAAAACGGCAGGTCATAATCCAGATCAAACTGCTTTTTTCTAATCACGACAACTCGTGGGTAAAAGTCACGGGCAAACTTGTCAGTGACATATTTTCTAATCTGAGTATCATCATTTCGCACACTCTGCCACCACTCATTAGAGATATCCTGGTAGAAAACAATCCTATCAGAGATAATACTAGTGATAAAGTAGCTAATCTGGTCCTCGGAATAGTAAAACGAGTCATTGTATATCTGACCTGGCATAATCTAGGATCCAGAGAACGATATTAAACAGATTCTAAGGATTCATTGCCGCAGATTACCACTAGAACGGAAATTATAACGGAAATAATCGACTCCAAAATGTGAGGCTAAAACAACTAGGCAGCGCCCGAATGGGCTACATTTTTGTGATTTTATCCGCAGTAATGTTTGGCTCAGTATCCACTCTAGCAAAACCAATAGTCTCTACGCTAAACCCATTATTATTATCGTCAATTATCTATCTTATAGTCTCTGCAACGCTCAGTCCTCTTGCACAAAAAAAGCCATTTCCAAAATCCAAGAAAAACTATACTCTAATTTTGACAATTGCAGTGTGCGGTTCTATTTTGGCACCAAGCATGTACTTTGTAGGCCTAGAGCATGCTTCTGCTTCGGATGCTGCTCTAATTGCAAACGGCGAGACTTTTTTTTCAGTATTACTTGCAATAGTATTCTTCAAGGAAAGGCTTGGCAAAATAGGATATCTTGCAACTGTAATGATTTTTGCTGGAATCATAATAGTCACAACGGATCTGGATTTTTCTAGCATAACATTGCAGCAAATTCACTACAAGGACTGGCTGCTAATTCTCTCAATGTTTTTCTGGGGAATTGACAATAACCTGAGCAGGATACTAGCTCGCACCATTAATGTTGCAAAAATTGCACAGATAAAGACAGGAATTGGCGGTGCCACACTTTTTGTTTTCGCAGTTTTTGTGTATCAAGTTCCAATTCAAATAGAGGCATCCAGTATACCGGCAATTATAATCCTTGGAGTATTTGGCTTTGCAGCGTCACTTTACTTTTTCATGCTAGGACTGAACAGAATCGGCACGGTTAGAACATCGCTGATATTTTCCTCATCTTCAGTTTTTGGACTGGTTTCAGCGGCAATATTTTTGCACGAAATAATTAGCTGGTATCAGGTCGTGGCTGCCACAGTAATGATTCTAGGAATGTATCTGATGAATCGCAAAGAATCAGTCATCAATCCAGTGTAAAGAGTGATTTTTTTAATTTTTCTAGAAACCGCGCATATTTTTTTCAAATATATCAAATTATTACCACTAGAATAGAATTTTAGAACTAGTTAAATATGATAACTAGACAGATACATCAATGGAGTCTTTCATAGAAAAAATCTATGGGGCTTTTCCAAACCACAGGACAATAGCTCCTGTGGAGGAAAAAGTCTTTACACATTGGAACTTTCAGGACTTTCAAAATGCCAAGTATGTCAATGTACTAGCTGATAGGTCTGACCTGTATGCTCTAAGTATAATGATTGAAAATTATGCAGCCAAGCACTCTAGACCACTAGTTGCGGCATTTGAAGATGAGGCCAGATACAAGTATGTGGAAGGAAGATACACCAAATTGATGAAAAGCCTTCCAAAGATTTGGATAATTGGAAACTTTAACAATCCATATTTGGCGCAATCAATTCCAGCTCACGCATCAGTGATTTCATGCGTTGGAACCAATCTCAGTACTGTATGGATTGTTGTAACGCGTGATCAAAACGGACCAATCGGACTAGTAGCTGATGATATTGGCGGTGGACGATTCAAGGGATTTTTCTCTACTGATAACAAGATTGTCAAGTATGCCCTTGATATGATAGCATATGAGCTAAAAACTGAAATTGACGTGATGAAAAAAGAATGGGAAAGCGCACCTGGCGGATACTAGCTAGTCAAGTGTTTTAAGAAATTCTTTAGAATCCTTTTTTATTGATTTTATTTTAGACTCGTCCATTTTACCTATCACATTATACATGACATAGTTTCTAGGATTTTTTTCTAGCTTGTCCTTGTGTTCTAGGAGAAAATTCCAATAAAGATAGTTAAAGGGACATGCGTTTTTGCCTGATTTTTCCTTGATGTCATATTTGCAGGAATCACAGTAATTGGACATTTTCTGGATATAATTCCCAGAGGACACGTATGGTTTTGATGCTATAATACCTCCATCGGCAAATAGCGCCAGACCATACACGTTTGGCAGCTCGACCCATTCAAACGCATCAGAGTATACTGACAAGAACCACTCAGCTACTTGCTTTGGCTCCAGTCCTGCAAGCAGCGAGAAATTTCCAATTACCATGAGTCTTTGGATGTGGTGTGCGTAGGATTCTCCCAATGTTTGTGAAATGCAGGCCCTAAGACAATTCAGATCTGTATTGCCAGTCCAGAAAAACTCAGGCAGTTTTCTTGTATGGTCGAAATAATTTTTTCCATAATATTGAGGCATGAATTTCCAATAAATTCCCCTAACAAACTCGCGCCATCCAAGAATCTGTCGAATAAATCCCTCTGCAGAGTTTAGCGGTATTTTTCCATCATGGTAATTTTTTTGTATTGTTTGAATGATTTTTCTTGGATCTAAAAATCCGACATTAAGATATAGTG